>JBBQHO010000076.1:0-17487 GCA_038324055.1 Polyangiales bacterium
GCCTACGCGCCGTGCGCACTTGAGCCACAGGCTGTCGAGCGGATCCTGGTAGCGGCGGGTCACGGGTCGGGACACCGTCCGGCTTTGTCGAAAAATCGTCCTGCGGGCAAGCCCATTCTAGTCCAACTGGACGAGGAGCGCGCTTTTGACGCGCCCCTACGGGTTGCGCTCGCTACAGTAAAAGACCATGCGCTTCTCCCCGGCCAACGTTCTCGTTTTCTCCGCCTTCGCGCTTTGCCTCGCGGGTTGCGCGTCCAAGCAATTGTCCGTGCCCAAAGAGAACCAAAAAACCGCCGAGGAGCGCTACGGCGAGCAACAGATGATGATGAACGGCCTCAGTCAGACGCCATCTGAACAAGCGGGCGCTCGTCACGAAAACGCGACTGTGCCCGTCGAACGTCCGGGCAGCGAAAAGCAGCCGCCGCGCAAATGAAGACGAGCGAGCTACCGAGCCCCGAAGAGGCCCGCGCCGCTCTGGGGCGGCGTGAATTTCCGTGGACGCCGCGCACTCTGTTTGCCCCGATGGAAGGCGTGAGCCATCCCATCTTGCGCGAGCTGGTTTCGAGTCGCGGCGGAGTCGGCATCGTCTGCACGGAATTCGTACGCGTGACGGCCAATCCGCTCAGCGACAAGACGTTGCGCAAGCACGTCGTTCGCCCGCCCGAGGGCGCGCTCAGCGTGCAGGTCATGGGCAACGATCTGGTACAAATGGCGGAAGCAACCGAGATGGTGACGCGCGCGGGCGCTGACATCGTCGACATCAACCTCGGTTGCCCGGCGCCAAAAGCAGTCCGCAAAGGGGTCGGCTCGGCTCTGCTCAAAGACCGCGCGCTGCTCGGCAAAGTGCTCCGCGCCATGCGGGAGCGCACGCATCTGCCGCTCTCGGCCAAGATGCGCGCTGGCTACGACGATCAGAGCGGAGTTCTCGATATCGCGCGCACCATCGAAGATGCGGGGGTGGATTTTTTGACCGTGCATCCGCGCCGACGCGTCGATTTCTACGATGGGGTCGCGGACTGGCGGATCATCGCGCGCTTGGTCGAGACCTTGACGATCCCCGTAGTCGGCAACGGCGACATTTGGACGGCCGAGGACGCCCTGCGCATCCGCCGCGAGACCGGCTGCCATGCGGTGATGATCGGTCGACCGTTGCTGCGCAATCCTTGGATCTTCAGGCAACTCGCTGCGCTCGAACGCGGGGCGGATGCCGAGAGGCCGAGTGGCGCCGACGTCGTCGAGTACTACCGCGAGCTGACAGCGCGCCTTTTGGCGGGCTACGAAGCGCGTGGGGTGACGGGCTTGCTCAAAGAGCAGTTGCGCTATTTGGGGCGGGCCGTGCCCGATGGAGGGGTGTTTCTCAAGGCCGCCTGCCGAGCGGCCGATCCGTCGGCGATTCTGGCCTGTATCGAAGGGACACTGGCCCAGCTCTCGGCGTCGCAGATCGACTTGGGTCCGAGCAACCGTGGCATTGAGCCACAGGGCTCGACCGCAGAGCCCTCGACAGCACAGGGATCGACCGCAGAGCCCTCGACGGCACAGGGCTCGACCGCAGAGCCCTCGACGGCACAGGGCTCGACCTCCGATGCCTCTGCCGCGCGGCCAGTCCTTGCACCTGCAGCTCCTCTCCTGCTTTAGTCTCGGGGTTGCGAACGCGAGCGACTGTTCGATCGATTCTAGCGTTCGGGGTGGCAATGCTCCCCGGCGTGGCTTTCGCACAAGCCAATTATGACGGCGTCATCCTGGGCGGCCGCACTGCCATGATGGGCGGCGCGGCCGTGGCCAAAGGCTCGGACGGCGCGACGGCGTTCGTGAACCCAGCTGGGCTCATCCGCATTCCAGGTGAGTCCTTCGCGTTCTCGACCGTGGCCATGCAGGCGACCTCGCGCACGGTCAACAGTCAGCTGGATCCGACGGGTGCGCTCAGTCTCGATCCCAAGCCGACGCAGGAATTCAACCTGCGCATTTTGCCCAATACTTTCTGCTTGTTTCTGGACGGTCCACCCAAGGACGACTACTCCGGGCGCAGTCGTCACAAGTACGGCTTGTGTGTCGCCAACACGGAGAACCAAGATTTCACGCTGAGCAACAACCTGCAAGGCGCACCCCTGGCCGACGCCAACACGGCGGCGGCGGTGTCCACGCAGATGCTCTTCAACCGCACGAGCGTCGCTTTTGCTTGGGGCTTCGAGCTGTTTGAGGGGACGAACATCGGCGTCACGGCGCGCGTGGACCATTCGAGCTTGTTTGACCAAACTGCGTCCAACGTGTTCGCGCGCTTCCGTACGCAAGCAGGCATGCAGAGCATGACGCATATCCGGCAAGGTTCGAGTTGGGATTCGAGCGTCACGGTCGGTTTGACCCAAGAAATTTCGCGCGTCGTCACGCTTGGCGTTTCGCTTGCGACCCCAACCCTGCACTTGCTGGGCGGCTACAGGGGTTCGGATGTGCTGGCACCCACGGCGGGTGACGTTTCGTCGCTGGTGCAGGACCTAGGGGACTTTCGCTACAATCAGCCGTCGACCTTGCGCATGGGTCTGGCCTTCGCTTGGCCTAAGCTGAACTTCGAGGTCAACGGCAACTTCTACGGCGCTCAAGAAGTGTTGGCGCGCGCCAAATTCGATCGCCTGCGGACGTTGACGCAAGAAGGCGCGCTGCTTGGCCAGACCGACCAGCAAGGCGCACTCACTGAGCGCTCACGCCCGGTGGTCAATCTGGCGGCGGGGCTCGAGGCCTTTCTCGAGCCGGACTTCTCGGTCATCGGCGGTATCCAGACTGATTTTTCCGGACTCGAACATCGCCGTGAGACGCGCGCCGATCAAACGCTGTTCCGCCAACGCATGGATACGATTCACGGCGCAGTTGGCGTTGTCACCTATGGCTCGGCGGGCAGTTTGCTGCTGGGCTTCCGGGGTTTCTATTCTTACGGCGATATCCTCTTGCCGGACGCTACGCGCGACGTGGGCTATTTCGTGCCCGTCGGTCAATCGCAGTTCGGTCTCAGTTTCGTGATTTCGGGGCAGATCAGCTTCGAAGCGGTGCGCGATACGGCAGCACGAGCCGCCAAACCGCTCGTGAAGAAGAAGCGCGGCGACGACGAAGAAGAAGACGAAGCAACCGATGAAGAGGAGGGCCAGCCGTGAGGTTTTTTGCTCGCAGCCTTCCGGTGTTGGCCGTCGTCTTCTGCGCGCAAATTGCGTCGGTGCACGCCCAAGACGCCAACACGAAGGAGGCAGCAGCGCCCGTCGAGGGGACTTTGCCCGAGCCAGAAAAGAGACTGGCTCCGCCGCTTCCCGCCTTACCCCAGAAAGAAGAGACTCCGGCGCAGGAGGCGTTGCGCGCGTCGGATTCGGCAGCGGTGCGGGCTGAGGCCGAGCCCGTCACCGCGGAACAAACCGAGATGACGCGGACGGCCCTCGAGTCCAAAACGCCAGAAGAACTGGACGAGATGGCCCAGCAGGCCAAGCGCAGCAAGTGCCCGGAGGTCTGCAAGCAGGACGAAGCATGCGTGCATGGTCGCTGCCTGCGCGCCTGCACGCCCGAATGTCGACCGGGGACCACATGCAAGCCGAACGGCAGCTGCATCGCGCCGCCGGTCGAGCGCGACTTTCGTACGGAAGACGAGCTGGCTCGTATCTCCGGCGCGGAATCGGCCGATGCGAAAGAAGCGTTCATCCTGGATCCCGGCGGCATCTTCTTTTTGGGCGCCAACGTTGCTTACGAGCGCGGAGCGCGCAGCGCTTGGATCGGTCGCCTGCAGCTCATGAACACCGGTCTGATGAGCTACACACTCGAGCCGCAGAACGAGTTCGAGCGCTTCGAGTTCGGCTTCGGCGCTTCGTTGGGCTACCGCCGCTACGAGACCAGTTTTGGCAACTTGCGTGGCTTTTTCTTCGGGGGCGGCCTCCTGGGGCAAGCGCTTCAAGTCGTCGACGACGACCGCAATCGCGTTGCCCGCACGACGGTGATGCTGGGAACCTATGGCGAGTTTGGTTACCGCTGGGTGTTCGGCAATCTTCTGTTTGGCTTTGGCCCCAACCTTTCGATCCGGTTTCCGGTGGGTAACGCCTTCTCAGCGCGCGGCAGGAACAGCTGTGTCGAAGACAACGCGTGTCCGGCTCCGGGAGCGGCCCGCTTCGAGGGCACGCTCGCCCTCGAAATCGGTTGGCTGCAGTGAGCCTGCGCGCCTGGGCCATGGAAGCGACCGAGTAGGCCAGAGTTCTCTTGAGCGGCGCGCAGCCAGACGATCCGGCGCCAGCGCAGTTCACGGGCTCGATTTGGGACTCGAACCCCCGCGCGATTGTTGGTAATTGTCGTGCTCCCCCGGGGCGGCGGCCTTTTGGGCACGCTCTGCGCTTCTCGGCGCTGTGCGCCTTCGCACTGCCCATCCCATACAGCCATCCACTCACCGCCACCCCAGCCCATAAAGAGAAACGCTATGTCCAAGATCAACGTCAAGCCCGGCATCGTTACCGGCAAGGCTCTGCAGGAACTCTTCCAGCAAATGAAGGGTGCCCAGGCGGCACTTCCGGCCGTGAACGTCATCGGCTCGCACACCGCTAACGCCGCGCTCCAGGCCGCCAAAGAGGCCAAGTGCCCGATCGTCATCCAGCTGTCGAATGGCGGCGCTCATTTCTACGCCGGCAAGGGGCTCTCGAACGACGGCGAGAAGGCGGCCATTGCAGGCGGCATCGCCGGCGCCCACCACGTGCGCGCCTTGGCCGAGGCCTATGGCGTTGCGGTCATCCTCCACACCGACCACGCAGCCAAAAAGCTCCTGCCCTGGATCGATGGTCTGCTTACCGCCGGTGAAGCCTACTTCGAGAAGCACGGCGAGCCACTGTTCAGCTCGCACATGCTCGATCTGTCCGAGGAGCCCCTGCACGAGAATCTCGAGATCTGTCAGAAGTACCTCACGCGCATGGCCAAGATGGGCATGACTCTCGAGATTGAGCTCGGCGTGACCGGTGGCGAAGAGGACGGCGTCGACAACAGCGACATCGACAACTCGAAGCTCTACACGCAGCCCAGCGAAGTCCTCGCGTCCTACGATGCGCTCAACAAAATCGGCCATTTCACTTGCGCCGCGTCCTTTGGCAACACCCACGGCGTCTACAAGCCCGGCAACGTGAAGCTGACCCCCAAGATCCTCCTGAACAGCCAGGTCGAGATCAAGAAGCAGCGCGCGACCGGCGAGAACCCCGTCGACTTCGTCTTCCACGGTGGTTCGGGTTCGAGCCGTGAAGAAATCCGCGAGGCAGTGTCGTACGGCGTCATCAAGATGAACATCGACACCGACACGCAGTGGGCGTTCACACATCCGATCAAGAAGTACATGGACGACAAGAGCGCGTACCTGCAGGGCCAGCTCGGTAACCCCGAGGGCGACGACAAGCCCAACAAGAAGCAGATCGATCCGCGCAGCTGGCTGTACAACGGCGAGAAGGGCATGACCGCCCGCCTGGTCCAGGCCTTCGATGATCTCGGCGCCACGGGCAAATTCGAAATCGGCTGAAAGCCGCTTTCGACAAAACAGCAGAGTGAGGAGGGCCCCCTGGGGTCCTCCTTTTTTTCGTCGGTGCTAAGGTCCCGCCATGAAGCTCTTTCGTTTTGGTCCGAGCGGCCAGGAACGTCCCGGCGTCGTTCAGCCGGATGGCGCGCATCGCGACGTCACGGCCTTTGGCGAGGACTTCGGCGAAGCGTTCTTTGGAAGCAACGGGGCCGAGCGCCTTGCCGATTGGCTCGTGGGCGCTGGCTCGGACGCCCCAGAGCTCGATCCCAGGAGTGTTCGTCTCGGTCCGGTCGTGCAGCGTCCCAGCAAGATCGTCTGCGTAGGTCTGAACTATCGCGCGCACGCCGCCGAAACGGGCGCGACCTTGCCCAAAGAGCCCAAGATCTTCATGAAAGCGACGAGCGCCATGTCGGGTGTGTTCGATGCCGTCGAGCTGCCACGGGGCTCGCATTCGACGGACTACGAGGTCGAACTGGCGCTCGTGATCGGCAAACGTGCTCGTTACGTCGAGGTCGACCAGGCCGACGATTTCATCTTTGGCTACACGATTCTGAACGACTACTCCGAGCGTGAGCTCCAGAAAGAACGCGAGGGGCAGTGGGTCAAGGGCAAGAGCGCCGACGGCTTCGCGCCAATTGGTCCTTATCTGGTTCCGCGGGCCCAGATCGATCCGACGAAGCTTGGCCTGTGGCTCTCTGTCGACGGCGAGCTGCGTCAAGATTCGACGACCGCCGACATGGTGTTCGATGTGCGCACCATCGTCAGCTCGATCAGCCAGTACATGACTCTGCTGCCCGGCGACGTGATCAGTACCGGTACGCCTTCGGGTGTAGGCGCAGGCTTTTCGCCGCCTCGCTACCTTCGAGCGGGCGACATCGTGCGCTACGGCATCGAGGGCATTGGCGAGGCCGTCCAGTCGATCCAGGCCTTTGGCCATGACACACAAGATCCGCACTTGGTTGCGGCTCTGCGGGCCACGCAGAAAACTCGAGCATGAAAATCGTTCACGCGGCGGACTTGCATCTGGATAGCCCGCTTCGCGGTCTTCCAGCCTACGAGGGCGCTCCCGTGGCCGAGGTGCGTGGGGCGACGCGGCGTGCGCTCGTGAGCTTGATCGATCTGTGCTTCGAGCAAGAAGCCAGCTTGCTGCTGCTTGCTGGCGATTTGTACGATGGCGACTTCAAAGACTACTCGACGGCGCTGTTCTTGGTCGAGCAACTATCGCGCCTCGCGGATCTGGGTTGTCGCGTCGTTTGGCTCCGCGGCAACCACGACGCGCAAAGCCAGATCACTCGCCACTTGCGGCTGCCGGAGCTTTCGCACGAACTTTCGACGAGCGAGCCCGAAACGAAGCTGTTCGAGCAGCTGGGTGTGGCCGTGCATGGCCAGGGCTACGTCACTCGTGATTTGCGCGAGAATCTGGCGCTGGGTTACCCCGAAGCGCACGCCGGCCTGTTCAACGTCGGGCTGTTGCACACGGCGCTCGACGGCCGCCAGGGGCACGCGCTCTACGCCCCCTGCAGTGCGTCGGAGCTGTGGGCGCGCGGCTACGACTACTGGGCACTCGGCCACGTGCACGCCCGCGAGGTGATCGAAGGCCCCGCCCCTTTGGTCTTTCCAGGCAACCTGCAGGGCCGGCATGTCAAGGAGACGGGGCCCAAGGGGGCTACGGTGCTCACACTCGAAAACGGCCGTTTGATCGCGCTGGAGCATCACTCGGTCGACGTCGTGCGCTGGACCGAACTCGATGTCGACGCGCGAGCTTTCGTGGGCTTCGGCGACGCAGTCGAAGCAGCCAGCCGAGCGCTGGATGAAGCCAAAAACGGCGCCGAGGGACGCATTGTGGCATGTCGTATCCGCTTTTTGGGTCGAACGCGCGCCCACGCCGAGCTGGGCGCGCGCCAAGAAGAACTGCTGGCCGAGTTGCGGCGTTCTTCGATCGAGAGCGGCGTCTACTTGGAACGTGTCCAGCACAAAACCGAGGGAGAACTCTTGCTCGAGACCCTCGAAGCTCGCGGTGACGCGCTCGCGGGGCTGTTTCAGCGCACCCAGCAGCTGCTGGACGACGAGGCAGCGCTCGAAGAACTCAAGAGTACGCTCCTCGAACCTCTCGGCAGTTTGTCGACGGAACTGCTCCGCGAAGAGCTGGCCGATTTTCGCGAGTTGGTCCAGGAAGCGCAACAGCTGCTCGAGGGGCGTTTGCTGGAGCCGGAGGTCGCCGGCTGATGCGCTTCGAAAGTCTCGAATTGACGGCTTTTGGGCCATTTGTTGGCGAAAAACTCGATCTTTCTGGGGGCGCTCCGGGCGGACTACACGTCGTGTTTGGTCCCAACGAAGCGGGCAAGAGCACCTCGCTCCGTGCTGTACGTGGGCTGCTCTACGGCATCGATGTGCGCAGCCGAGACGCCCACTTGCATCCGTTGCCCAAGTTGGAGGTAGGCGCCGAAATTTCTCACCAGGGCGTCCACTACTCCTTGCGTCGCCTCAAGCGCCGCAAGGACACCTTGGTCGATCGGGAGGGCAATCCGGTCAGCGAGGCGCTGCTGCAACAATTGCTCGGCTACGTCGACGAACGGACCTTCGCGTCGCGCCTTGGGCTCGATCAAGTCGAGCTCGAGAAGGGCGCCGAAGCACTCCTGGGTGGCAGCGAGCAGGGCCTATTCGCTGCCGGTACCGCAGGCGCAGACGTGCGCCGTGTGCTGGGTCAACTCGAGAAAGAATGTGCGGAGCTGTTCTTGCAAAAAGGCAAGAATCCCCGCCTGAATCAGGCGCTCGGGCGTTTCAACGAAGCGCAGCGTTTCGCGCTCGACAAGGTGAGTCCGCCCGAAAAATGGCTGGAGCAGAAGCGGGCGCTCGACCAAAGTGAGGCGCGGGCCCACTTGCTCAAGAGCCAGCGACGAGAACTGAAAGAAGAGCTTGGGCGCAAAGCGCGGCTCTTGTCGCTGTTGAGCGAACTCTCGCGGCTGGTCGAGGTCGAGAAACGACTCTCCGGATTGGGCGACGGAGTCCTGCTCGACGAAGACGCGAGCGCCCGGCGCCTGACTGCCGAGCGTGAAAAGCACGACGCCGACATCGAGTTGGGGCAGGGCGAAAAAGAGCTGTCCGAGCTGGCGGCTGCATTGGTTGCTTTGGGCCCACGCGCGAGCTGGGCTGACGTCGACGAGGAGGGTGTCAAGCTCGGAGAGCGGCTGGGCGCTGGTCAAAAGGCGCGTGCCGATCTACCGAAGCGCCGAGCCGAACTCGATCTTTCTCTGGCCTCACTGGTCCGGCTCGGCCGACCGCTTGGCATCCAGCTCGACCCGGCCACGGCCATGCAGCGGCTCGAAGCACTCTTGCCGACGCCCAGTGTCGTTCGCCGCGCCAACGTGCTGATTGCGCGCGAGGGCAAGCTACGAGCCGAACTCGAACGCGCGCGTGACAAGATCGTCGATCTCGAGCGAGAGCTCGCGCGCGAGGCAGGACAAGACGCCGCGTCCCAGCTCGATCTCGAGCGCCTCGCTCGGGCATTGGTCGACGGGCGCGAAGCGCGCAGCGAGATTGCTCGCTACCGTGATTGGGGCGAGCAGCTCGAACGCGAGCGAAAGCGCGTGGTCGGGCTCGAACGCGAGCTTTTGCTGGCCGCGCAATTCGTCGGATCTGAGCAGGCCCAGCCGCTGGACCGCAGCTTGCTCACACGCGCCGAACGCGCGGAGGTCCAGGCCGAACGCTTGTCGAACGAGCAGGTGCAGCTCGAAAAAGCCAAGGATGAGCTTGATTCCGAGGACCGGGAGTTGGCTGTGCGCCTGGGTCATCTGGAGCGCGGAGAGGAGCTGCCGAGCCTCGGTAGGCTGGGCCAAGCTCGAGCACGTCGCGACCAGGCGCTGCTGGCATTGTCGGCGGCCCGGGAGTCGCGTGAAGGGGCGCAAGAAGAACTGGCCTCGTGGATCGTCGAAGCGGATCGACTTGCCGATCGACTGCGCGAGGACTCGAGCCGCGTGGCCCAAGCCGAGGAACTCGTGCGCGAACGGCAGCGCGTCGCGGTCAAGCGCGAGGCGCACGCGCGACGCCTCGAGAAGGTCCAGGCCGAGCAGCTTGCACTCGGGCAGGCGTGGACCCGCGAGTTCGCGGCGCTCGGACTCGTGGCATCAGCCCGCGACTGGGTCCGAAGCGCTCGGGCCCTCGTCGAGCTCGAGGACACGCGCCACAGGTGCAGTGGGCTCGAAGAGCAGCGCCAAGCGCTCGGCTCGCGTCTCCGCGAGGTGCGGATCGAACTCAGCGCGGCCCTGGGGCAAGCCGGCGCCGACCAAGAAGCAACGCTGGGGCTCGGTGGTTGGGTCGAGCAAGCCGAAGAGCGTCTGGGCCAGCTGCGGCGGCGCGACGAACAGCGACGGGAGTCCGAGGCTCGCGCCCTCGAGCGGCAGAGCGCACGCGGCTTGGCCGAGCTTGCGGAACGAAACGCGGCCAGTGCCTTGTCGACTTGGGAGCAAGAATGGCGCGCTTTGCTCGACTCGCTGGGTCAGGCGGAGACGACGACGACAGAGGCACTGGCCGAGGTGCTCTTGGGCTTTGCCGAGCTTTCGCGCGTGCTCGGTGAAGCGCGCAGCTTGGGCGGGCGGATTGCGGGTATCGAGCGGGATTCCGAGAGTTTTGCGAGCGATCTGGCTCGCATTGCCGAGCGTTACGCCCCGGATCTGGTGGGGCGCAATCATCTGGAGGTGGCGGAGGAGTTGAAGAGCCGGCTCGCTCGCTCGCGGGTCGTTGAGCAAGAGCGTCTGCGCCTGACCGAAGAGATTCGTAGGCGGCGTGACAGGAGTGCAGACGCTCAGCGCAAGCAAGCGTCCGCCCACGCAGAGCTCGAAGCACTCGTGCGAGCAGCAGGGGCGGTTTCGCTCGACGAACTGCCTGAGCTCGAAGCCCAAAGCCGCCTGCGCCGCGAACTCGGAGCCACGCGTGCGGAGCTCCGCCGCGTACTACTCGACAAGTCGGGCGGCGAAGCGATCGAGAATCTGCTGGGCGAGGCCCGCGCTGTCGAACACAAAAGGCTGTTCGCGTCGGTCGAAGAACTGGACGAACAGCTCGAAGAACTCGAGACCGAACTGCGCCAGGCCGAGGCGGATGCCTCCGCCAATGCGCTCGGTCTCGAGCGTTTCGGGTCGGAAGTCGCGGCGGACGCCCGCCAGGCGGTCGTGACCCGGGGCGCTGAGGCGAGGGAATTGCTCCGTCACTACGTTGTTCAAAAGGCGGCACAAACCCTGCTGGAGCGGGAGATGTCGAGCTATGCCGAGCGCTACGCTGGGCCGCTCGCCCAGCGAGCCGGAGAACTGCTCGCTACGCTGACGCTCGGTGCCTACCGCTCTTTGCGCGTGTCGAGCTTCGACAAGACAATCGGTGTGGTTTCGACGAAGACTGGCCAAGAGGTGGAGATCGAGCATCTGAGCCGCGGCACGCGCGCCCAGCTCTACTTCGCGCTGCGCGTTGCCAGTCTCGAAGCCTACTTCGACGAGCGTCCCCCCGTGCCGCTCTTGCTCGATGATCTGTTCGTCGATTTCGACGACGACCGCGCTTCGGCAGCGTTCGAAATTCTCGGAAAGCTCGCTCAAAAAGTGCAGATTTTGTACTTTTCGCACTTGGCCCGCGATGTGGCCCTCGCCCACGACGCCGTGCCACGAGGCCTTTGCTTCGAGCATACACTGGGCGGCGGATGAAGCCGCATTCACGCTTGCTCGAGCTTTCGCTCTTGGTCAATTTCGTCATTCACGGCGTCGCGCTGCTCAGCATGGCGGCGCTGCTCTTGCCGAGTCTGCCGGGTGGAACGGCGCCGAGCGACCTCTCACGCGTCGTCCACATCGCGGAGGCGCCGTGGTTGTTTCGGCTGGGCTGGCTGCCGTGGCAGCTGTGCGCGGCCGCGGACATCGGGCTGGCTGTGGCTCTGCTGCGAACTACCTGGATCTCTCGGACCGGGGCCAGCGTGGTCGCCGCTTTCACACTGCTGGCCGTCGTGCCTGACCAGTACGCCCAGATCGTCTGGATCACGCGCGGCGTCGAGTTGGCGCAGACGGACCACGTGGCCTACTTCGAGCTGGAGAAGCAGCTTTTTCCGCTGACGGCGGGTTGGGGGGCACTGTTTTACACCTGCTCAGGGCTTGCTTGGACTTGGTGCTTCGCTCGCGCCGGCACCTGGTCGCGAGCGCTCACGGCGCTGAGCGTCCCGCTCTGGCTGGTGATGGGCGTCGCTGTCGTTTCGCCTCTCTTGCCGGCCGACATACGCCCGAGTGTGGGCTTTGTGTCCACGGCCAATGGCCTGGGTTTCGCGCAGCTGCAGCTGTGGCTCGGGCTCGTCACCTGGGAAGTGCATCGACGCCGAAGCGCCCGCCCTTTTCGAGACCACACCGGTGCTTTTCGAGACGAAACGGCGGCGTGATAGGGTCGCGCCTGGATGACGACCAGGACCGTGCGTGCGATCCGGACGAAGCTCGTTCCAGGGCTGGCCTTCGCGTTTGCCGCCGCCACCACGTTGGCGGCGCGCCCCGCGCACGCGGGCAACATGGACGCCTTCTACCTGAGTGGCGATGCTGCGCTCCAAGGCGGCGCCATCGTGGCCGACTCTCGCGGAGGTGGAGCCGCTTGGTACAATCCAGCCGGTTTGGCCGAGCTGCGCGGCATGCGCATCGACGTCTCGGTCAACGGCTACAGCGTGCGCTTTGGCGGGCACGCCGATTTCGATTCACCGAACCCCAGCGCCGAGGTGACGCGGCTGACCAACCTCGATCTGAACGTCGTACCCACGGCGCTCACCTTCACCAAGAGCTTTGGTGACGTCGGCTTTGCGTTCGGCATCTTCGTTCCGACCCAGTCGCTCAGTGCCTTGCGCACTCGGCTCAAGGTGGACGAGGTGAGCCGCGTCGATTTCGCCTACGACCACTACAACCGCTACCAAGAGTATCACGTCGGCCCGTCCCTAGCCTGGAAGCCAACGCCCAAGCTCAGCCTGGGCGCGTCCTTCCTGATTAACTATCGTACTTCGGTCAGCATTTCGGACTTGTTCTTGTCAGTCGGCGTCGCCGACAACTCAGCCGTGATCGCCACACACAACCTCGTCGACTGGATCCAAGTCGGAGCCGAGTTCGTGCTGGGCGCGCAGTGGAATTTCGCGCCGGACTGGCGTCTTGGCGCGGTGGTGCGCACACCGGCGCTTCGCCTCGGTCAGAATCTGCAAACCATCGAGTCGACCGTGGCTGCAGGTCAGAACGTCGTGCCGCAGGTCGACATCCGATTCGCAGAAGACTTTGGTTTGGGCGCCACCTTCATTGCTCCGGCGCGCGCGCACCTAGGGCTCTCGCACGACATTGGGGACGTGCGCTTGGCGGCCGAGGCCAGCATGCAGATGGCGCTCTACGACGACGGCCTGAACCTGCACCTGCGGCCGACGCCCAACGCGCGCCTCGGCTTCCGACGCCGTTTTTCGCCCGTTTTTTCCTACGGTGGTGGGGTTTTCACGGACCGCAGTCCCTACGGAGTGCCCAGCGAATTCGGCGACAGCCGCATCGACTACTACGGCCTCACGGGCGCCGTATCGTTCGCGACGCCCTACGGCGTCATCCAAAAAGGCGACGTCACCTTCAGCGCGCCGCGCACGATGCTGTTCGAGACGACCGTCGCTTTTTCCTACGCCACCGGGATCGGTACGGTCATGCGAGCGCGCGTCGACGCCGATCAGTCCGACGGTATCCGCTACGAGAACGATCTAGCCAACGTGCTTGCCCACGAGTTTTCGGTGCATCTCGGGACGACGGTCATGGAGTGACCAAGGATTTGGTCTCAGAATCGCCCGGCCAGATCGACGCCGCCGAGGCCAGCAGACAGACGGAAATCGAAAAGCCGCGCCGTGCCTGACTTCGAGCTCGGCTTGCCCGCCTCGTACTGATCGAAGGCCACTTCAGCAGGGCTCCGCAGCACGAAGCCGCCAACTCCAGCCACGACGAGTCCTGCGCCTGCGCCCAAGGCGATACTGCCCCAGAGCTCGCGCTCGTTCTGCGTCAGGTCACCCACGCCGGTCAGCAGAGCAGCCCCCACACCAACGCCGCCCGCCCCCAGGATCAACGCGATCACGCCTGAGATCTTGCGTTGCCCCCGCGCTTTTTGCGCCAAGAGCAGCCAGGCGTGCTCGAGAGCGCGAGCCTCGCTCGGCGTGTGCCCGGAAACCGCCGCACCGTGGCTGTCCGCCAAGCGTTGGGCCGGACCGGGAAGCAGCAAGCCGAGCGCTCCTGTGCCGACGGCTACGCCGCCCACGATGAGCCAAGGCGTCGGGCTTTGATTTGCGTCGTTGGCCAGCGCCGAGCCGATGGCCATCGTGGCGCCGCCGAGCACCATGCTGCCGACGCTGCCCACCATACGCTCACGCTGCTCTTGCTCCACGTAGACGGAAAATGCGCGAAACACGGCGTCGGAGTCCTCCGCGCTCGATAGCCTGGAGACCGTGCCGGCAGCGACTGCCGGTGCGCTGGGCTCGAGAAACACGCTGGGCTGCGCCTGGACCTGCGCTTCGGGCTGCACCTCCTGCTGTACGACGGCGGGGGGCCTTTCGCTTGGGCTCTTCTGCGGCTCGACCGTCTCCGCTGTCGATTCGGGGAATGCTACCGATGGTGGCTCGGCGGGGCGTGCAGGCAGCGCTACGAAGACCAAGACAGAACCCAACAAGCGACCCGAGAGCGAGACCTTCAGTTTCATGCGCGGCGCACGCTAGCAGGTTGGGCGGCACCGCGGCACGGGCCGGCGAGCCGGAGCGCTGCGGGTGTCGGTCTCAGCCGTCACATCCGGTGCCCAGCGCGTCGCTAGCGCGCGACGACGGCGCGCGAACCTTGGTGCGGTCGTGCGCGCGTGTTAGCCCCTCCACGTATGTCGCGCTGATTGCCGCATCGTGAACAAGAAGTTTCTGGAGTGTGCACTGCAGCGCTCCAGGGGGTGAAAATGCTGGGTAAAAACAATGTTGGGTAAACTCGTCGCCGCCTCCATTCAGTTGAGGGGCGCCATGTTGGGTCTGCTGGCGGTGTTGATCGCTGCCGGGCTCCTGGCCGCCAGCCTGTTGCCGGTCGACGCCTTGCCCGATGTCTCGACCATTCAGGTCTCGGTCCTCACCTCGGCCTCGGGCCTCACTCCCATCGAGATCGAGCGAACGGTGACGATGCCGATCGAGAATGCCCTGAACGGCACCCCGGGCACTGACGAACTGCGCAGCGTTTCGCGCTCGGGCCTGTCGGCGGTCACCGTCGTCTTCAAGGACGGCACCGACATTTGGTTCGCAAGGCAGTTGGTCTTGGAGAGGCTGCGAGGGGTCGCGCTTCCGCCGATTGCCGAAACGCCTGAGCTTGCGCCCGTTTCATCAGGACTGGGGGAGATCTATCAGTTCGTCGTGCGCAGCGATCATCAGTCACCGATGCAGCTGCGGACGCTCCTGGATTGGGAAATCGTACCGCGGCTGCGCAGCGTTCCCGGCGTCGTGGAAGTCAACACGATGGGTGGCGAGCTCAAGCAGTTTCAGGTCAAGGTGGATCGCGCGCGTATGGCCGCTCTGGGCATCAACCTGCCGGAGGTGGTTCACGCGCTGGAAAAGGCCAACGTCAACGTCGGAGGCGGGTACGTCGAGCGCGGCGAAGAGGCCTTTATCGTTCGTGGTCAGGGCATGCTGACCACACTCGACGAGATCAGGGCCGTGGTCATTCGCAGTGACAAGGATGGTACCCCGGTCTTGGTGCGGCACCTGGCCGACGTAGGGGTGGCGGGTGCCCTCCGACATGGCGTCATCACCCACAACGGCAAGGGCGAAGCGGTGACGGGCATCGTGATGATGCTGCTGGGCGCCAACAGTCGCGACGTCGTGCGCGATGTGGCCGTTCGCGTCGCAGAAATTCAGGCGGATCTCCCGGCCGGCGTCCGGATCGAGGTCATCTACGATCGCGCGGACTTCGTGAGTCGCACCATCTCGACCGTCATGAAGAACTTGGTCGAAGGGGTGCTGATTGTGACGCTCGTGCTCGCCCTGTTCCTCGGGAGCATTCGCGGCGCTCTGGCCGTCGTCATTGGCATCCCTGCCGCGATGAGCGTAGCAATCCTCGGCATGTTGCTGTTTGGCGTCACAGGCGACTTGATGTCGCTGGGCGCCATCGACTTTGGCTTCTTGGTTGACGGCCCCATCGTCATATTGGAGGCCATCATCGCCGCCACAGCCGGCAAAAAGCTCGTCGGACTCGGGCGCGCGCGCGCCTACAGCGACATCGCCAGCGCCGTCGCGCGTCCGGTGGCCTTCGCCGTGGCCATCATCATGCTCGTCTACATGCCTTTGCTCGCGCTGCAGGGCATCGAGGGTAAAATGTTCCGACCGATGGCCATCACGATGGCTTGCGCGCTCTTTGGCGCGTTGGTGTACGCCGTGGTCTTCTTCCCGGCCGTGCTCGTGGTCATGGTGCCCCCTTCCAAGGGACACGGCCCGCATTGGCTCGAGTGGATTGCCCAAAAATATGCGTTGCTCGCCCCCACCGCACTGCGCCTGCGTTGGCCGCTGGTGATTGGTTCTTTTGTGTTGCTCGGAGTTGTCGGCTGGGCATTTGGTCAGATGGGGGCCGAATTCGTGCCGCGGATTTTCGAAGGTGACGCCGTCGTGACCATCCGTCGCGCGCCGAGTATTTCTCTGGATGAGGCGGGCAAGCTCGATCTACAGACCGAGAAAGTGCTTCATAGTTACCCCGAGGTGATCACGACTTTGGGCATGACGGGGCGCGCCGAGGTCGCCACCGATCCGGTGGGCAACGACAACACCGACATCCTGACTCGATTGATCCCACTCGATGAGTGGACGACGGCGAACGACTTTGACGATCTATCTCTGATTTTGAAGAACGGCATCGAGAGCCGGGTAGCGGGCACGTTCGTCTCCGTGTCTCAACCCATCGAAGACCGGACGAACGAGATGATCAGTGGCTCGCGCGCCGACGTACAGATCCAGATCTACGGTCATGAACTCGAAGAAATGTCCGGAGTTGCCAACCAGATTGGCAAGATAGTGCGCAGCATCCGGGGAACCGGCGACGTGCGTGTCGAGCGCGTGCTGGGCTCTCCGATGATCAACGCCGTGGCCGATAGGGAACGCATGGGGCGCTACGGCATCTTGGTGGAGGACGCATTCGTGGTACTGCGAGCCGCTAGGGAAGGCGTACCCGTTGGCAGCCTGTACGAGCAGGAGCGACGCTTCGAGATCCGGGTGCTCCAGCCTCCAGCCGAGCCCACTGCGGCGGCAATCGGTGATCTGTTCGTCTCGACGGAGCGCGGACTGAGTGTCCCCATGCGCGAAGTAGTCACGTTGTCCGAAGGCGAGGGTCCGACGGCGGTGCGTCGTCAGGACCGCAAGCGCGCCGTGCGCGTGGACGTGAATCTGCGCGGGCGCGACTTGGTCTCTTGGGTCAGCGAAGCTCGAGCCGCCGTCGACAAGGCGGTGACTTTGCCTACGGGCTACACGCTGCAATGGGGCGGGCAGTTCGAAAACTTCGAGCGCGCACAGAAACGCCTGGCCATCGTCGTCCCGATCGTCGTGGCCATCATCTTTGGCATGCTGCTTTGGATGTTCACCAACGTCCGGCTGGCTCTGGCTGTGTTCGTCTTGGTGCCGTTGTCTCTGACTGGCGGGATGATCGGCCTCATCCTGCGGGGCATGCCTTTCAGCCTGCCTGCGGCTGTCGGCTTCATCGCTTTGGGCGGCATTGGGGTGCTCAACGGTGTCATCATCGCGACGGAAGTCCGGCGACGCTTGAGCCTGGGCGAAGACTTGGATACCGCTATCGTCGATGGCACTACGCACGTCGTCCGCGCGGTGCTTACGACTGCCGCAGTGGCCGCCCTGGGCTTCCTACCCATGGCGACTGCATCCAGTGCAGGAGCAGAAGTGCAGCGGCCGCTGGCCACGGTGGTGGTCATCGGCATGTTCGTCGGCACGGCGCTCACTCTCTTGG
>JBBQHO010000077.1:0-16642 GCA_038324055.1 Polyangiales bacterium
GGCAACCTGCGTGACGGCATCGCCTTGCTCGATCACCTGCAGGCGCTGGGTGTGAACGCGATCGAGCTCTTGCCGCTCAGTGAATTCTCGGGAGATTTTGGTTGGGGCTATGGTGACACTCACCATTTCGTCATCGAATCGAGTGCGGGCGGACTGGACGACTACAAGCACTTCGTGCGCGAGTGCCACCGTCGCGGCATGGCTGTCATTCAGGACGTTTGTTACAATCACTACGACGTAGAGGCCGAGCGAGCGCAATGGCAGTTCGATTCGACGTTGCCGGAGCACAACTCGTACTACTGGTACGAAGGGCAGAGCGGCGACTATTCGTCTCCTGAAGGCGGCTACGTCGACAACGAGTCGTCGGGCTGGGCGCCGCGCTACTGGGAAGAGGTCGTGCGGCAGCAGTTCATCGCCAGTGCGGCCCTGTTGGTCGAGGAATGCCACATCGACGGCCTGCGCGTCGATCTGACTCAAGCCTTTCATCGCGACAATCGCCTGGTCGCAGGCGGTGCACCGCTTCCGAACGTCAACCGCTGGGGTCAAAAGTTCCTGCGCGAATGGTCACGGACGATGCGCTTGCTGCGCCCAGATCTGTTCTTGATCGCCGAGGACCATACCGGCTGGGACAAGGTCACCGAGTCGCCGGACGTCGGCGGGCTGGGCTTCACGGCGCGCTGGGACGCGGGCTTCTATCACCATCTGATTGGCGACTCCGACAAGTCCAAAGGCCACGCTCGTGTGCTGTGGCATGCCGGGTTCGGGGGGGACGAGCCGCTCGATCTTTACTCGCTTGCCGGTGCGCTCTACGGCACCAAGTACAATCGAGTCGTCTACCACGAGTCGCACGACGAAGCTGGCAATGCGAGTGGAACGGCGCGCACCTTGGTCACGGCCGTTGCCGGAGCGCCACTCGTCGGTGCAACGCGGACCTTCGCCGAGGCGCGAGCGCGTGTGGCCTTCGGTCTGTCGCTGTTCGCGGCGGGTACTCCGCTGTTTTTCATGGGCGAAGAGGTCGGCGCCAGCGAACCGTACCGCTACAACGACTTTCGCGTTCATCGCGAAGACATCGTCGGTCTGCGCCGCCGCCAAGGCGCGCGCCTGTTCGAGTTCTATCAACAGGCTATCGCGCTCCGCAGCCTTCACCCAGCGGCACGCTCGGAAGACATCGACATCGTCTACATCGATCCGAAGGGTCGCGTGCTGGCTTTCACCCGGAGCGCGGGAACCGAACGGTTGCTCGTCATCGCGAGCTTCTGCAACTCGCCGTACGCCGCGGGCTACGTGCTTCGAGCCGACCCGGGACGAGTGCCGGACGGCGAGTGGCTCGAAGTCCTCAACAGCGACAGCGCCGGCTTTGGCGGTGCGAACGTTGGCAACCGCGGTGCCGTGACGGCTCGAGCCGGTCGCCTCGAGCCGGTGCTACCGGCCAACGGCCTCTTGGTCCTGCTCCACAGGTAAGGCCGACTGGGCTCAACGGCCACGCGCTGGCACGCCGCGCACGGTCGCCTCCTCGCCGTCGACGAAACAGACGCGGTCCTGCAGGTGTACCGACACGCAGACATGGTTGGGCACGACGCGAACCCGATCCCCAACCAGCGGTCGCCAGCTACTTGCCGCGACGTCCAGGATCCCGTGCTCTTCGCTGAGACGGGTGATGATCACCTCTGGGCGGTCGAGCAAAGCGCCAAGCCCGGGGAGGCCCGACAACGGTTCCCTGGCGAGCGATTTCGTGCCCGCGTCGATAACCACTTGGCCCCGAACTGCCGTGCTGATCACCGTCGCCAGCACGCTGTACGCGCAGGCCGACCAGGGAGCGACGCCCTGGGATGCGATATCGCGATCGCCGTAGACGTACGTGCCAGGCCGGATCTCGGTCAGCTCGGGAACGAGATGGCTTTGGAAGAGCGTGGGGGTGTTGCCTCCGCTCACGATCGGGCAAGCAATACCCGAGCGCTCGAGCGCAGCCAGGAATCGCGCGAGTTCGCTGCGGATTCGAGCGAGCTGGGAGGGCACGTTGGACGCTGCGTCTCGAGCCGTCGGCTTTGCTGGATCGACAACCGGCTGGTGCACGTCGCCTGGGTGAAAGAGGACGCCCGAGAACCGCGTGCCTCGCTCTTGGGCCAGCCGTGCGAGCTCGACCAGCTGCTCCGGGTCGCTGATTCCGGTGCGTTTGCCGCCCAGGTCGAGTTCGACGAGCACCTCGATGGTGCGGCCCGCGTCGCGGGCCGGGGCCTGGAGCCGCGTCAGCGCCGCGCTCGAATCCAGCGCCACCGACACTTCGATCTCAGTTGGCAGGGCGAGGAGACGTGCGATGCGCGCGGGGTCCACCGGGGGGTAGGCGACCAGCAACCGATTGGTGGCCCGAGCCATCACCTCGGCCTCGCGCGCCGTAGCCACAGTGAGTCCCCGAGCGCCGGCGGCCACCTGCAGCGCGCCGATGGCGTCGTCCTTGTGCGTTTTGGTGTGAGGACGGAGGGCGAGCCCGTGGAATGCCGTGTAACTCTGGACCCGCTCGATGTTGGCGCGCACGCGCGTCAGGTCGACGACGGCGTGAGGCGTTTCGAGCAGGTCGAGGTGTGACACGGCTCAGTGAGTGAGGGTGACTTTACTCAGGCCGCGCGGCTGATCGGGGTCCAGGCCGTTCGCCTCGGCTAGAGCACCGGCAAACAGCTGTCCTGCGACGACGGCCGCGATGGGCGAGACCCACTCCGGCATGCCAGCGGGGAGGCGCAGCCCTAGCTCGGCCTTGGACAGAACGGCCTCATCGTCGCTGATGGCGATCAGGCGAGCCCTGCGCTTCGCGACCGTTTCCAGCACTTGGGGCACATCGACGTGGGTCTTGCCGCTCGGCGCCACCAGCAGGACGGGGAAGCCCTCGCCTATCATGGCGACCGGGCCGTGGAGCAGATCGGCGACAGAGTAGGGTTCGGCCACCAAGTAGTTCGTCTCCTTGATCTTGAGAGATGTCTCGAAAGCAGTTGAATAGTTGTATCCGCGCCCGAGCACGACCAGGTGCTTCATCTCGCGGAAGGCAGATGCATCGATTGCGCCGTTGGCGTCGATGGTCGCCTGAACATAGCCGGGCACTTGGGCTAGCTCGGCCCACAGCGCTTCGTCTCCGCTCATTGCTGCGCTGATCATGGCGATGGCCATGAGCGATGCGGTGTACGTCTTGGTGGCCGCGACGGCGGCTTCGACGCCTGCACGGAGCTGAATGGTGTGGGATGCGGCCTGCGCGAGGGGCGAGGTCGGCTCGTTCGTGATCGCCACAGTCAGAGCGCCCTGCTTTGCAGCAGCCCGGATCACTCCCACGATGTCCGGGCTTTGACCGGATTGGCTGACGCCGATGGTGAGCGAGCCTTTCATGTTCGGATTCGCCCCGTAGAGAGTGAAGAAGCTGGGAACCGCCAGGCCGGCAGTCAGGTCGTTGTGGATGCCGAGCAAGTATTGGGCGTAGCGCGCCGCGTTGTCCGAACTACCGCGGGCCGCGAACAGACCGTAGGTCGGTGCCGCCTTCTTGATGTCGGCTGCCAGGGCTTCGGCTGCTGGTCGGCCTGCGTCGAGCAGGTTGCCCAGTACGCCGGGCTGCTGTCGGATTTCCTTCTGGTAGTTGATGCCTCGCGTGCTCATGGGCCAGTTTGAGTCCAAAGCGGGGGCCGCGGCTGGTCAAAAATTCTCAAACTGCGCGCTATGCTTTCCGCGCTCATGAGATTTGGCTCGCCCATTCCGAGTTGCTCCGGGGGCCTGCTGGAATCTCCCGCAAACGACCAATTTTCGCCCGCCCCTTGACGTGGGCGTCAGGAGGATTTCTCTAAGGGCCCATGACAGCCCCGCAGAAGCACGCTTTTCAGGCCGAGGTCAGCCAGGTCCTGCACCTGGTCGTCCACTCCCTCTACAGCAACAAAGAGATTTTCCTGCGCGAGCTGGTGTCCAACGCCAGCGACGCCCTCGACAAGCTGAAGTTCCGGGCGCTCAGCGAGAGCGAGCTGCTGGGCAACGAAGATCTCAAGATCCGCATCTCGTCGGATCAGCAGGCCGGCACTCTGACCATTTCCGACAACGGCGTGGGCATGACCGAGCAAGAGATGATCGACAACCTGGGGACGATTGCGCGCTCGGGCACGCGCGAGTTCGCCGAGCGCATTCGGCAGGCGTCCGAAGCTCAGGCGAGCGGCAGCCAGTTGATTGGTCAGTTTGGTGTTGGCTTTTACAGCGCATTCTTGGTCGCTGATCGGGTCGAAGTGGTCTCGCGCGCCGCCGGCCAAGACATGGCATTTCGTTGGGAGAGTGACGCCACGGATTCATTCACCATCGAACCGGCCGCACGTAGCGAGCGCGGCACCACAGTCGTCCTTCATCTCAAGGACGAGCAAAAGAAGTTCGCCGAGCCCTACACGATCCGAGATGTCATCCGTCGTCACTCAGACTACGTGGGCCATCCGATCGAGCTTGAAACGCCTGCCCCCGCGACAAAAGAGGGCGAGCCTCAGGCCGAAGCCGGGACAGAGGTCATCAACCAGGCGCGTGCACTGTGGCAGCGAGCTCCCAGCGAGGTAACGACCGAGCAATACAACGAGTTCTACAAGCACCTAGCCCACGCTTGGGAGGACCCGTTGGCTCACCGCCATTTTCGCATCGAGGGCACGTTGATGTTTTCGGGCATCGTGTTCTTGCCGCGCACCGTCACGCGCGAGCTGTTCGATCCGCGCCTCGAGCATGGGGTGCGGCTACACGTGCGTCGCGTGCTGGCCATGGAAAGCTGCGAGGAGCTGTTGCCCAAATGGCTGCGCTTCGTACCGGGTATCGTCGATTCCGAAGACTTGCCGCTCAACGTTTCACGCGAGACGCTGCAGGACTCCAAAATCGTCCGCACCATCAAGAAACAACTGACCAGTCAAATCATGAGCATGCTCGAAGATCTGGCGAGCGAGCGACCTGACGACTACTCGACGTTTTGGTCGAATTTCGGCGCCGTGCTCAAGGAAGGTCTGCACTTCGAGCCCGATCTGGCTTCGCGCTTGGCCCAGCTGTTGCGTTTTCGCAGCACCCGACAGGCCGGGGAGTGGACGAGCCTTGCCGACTATGTGTCGCGCATGCCTGCCGCCCAAAGCTCCATTTATTACGTCGAAGGCTCGTCCGACGAGATCCTACGCAACAGCCCGCACCTCGAGCAACTTGGCAAGCGGGGCTTCGAGGTGCTCTTCCTTACTGATCCAGTCGATCCGTTCGCCGTCGAGAACTTGCGTGAGTTCGAAGGCAAGAAGCTCGTGAACGCCATGGTCGAGAACTTGTCGCTCGACGAGTCCGAATCTGCTTCGGTCGAAGGCGATGCGTTGACCGAACGCTTCAAGCAGGTGCTTGGAGAAAAGGTGGGGGACGTGCGCAACTCGCGGCGCCTCGATACATCGCCTGTTTGCCTGGTCACGGCCGAAGGCGGTTTGGCCCCCCACGTGATGGCCATGTTGCGCGCACAGAAGATGGACCTGCCGATGACCAAGCGCATCCTAGAACTCAATCCCGAGCACCCGATCGTGACCAACCTGCGCAAGCTCTTGCTGGTCAAACCCGACTCGGCTGATCTCGACGAGTGGATCGAGGTGCTGTACGACCAGGCACTGATCGCGGAGGGCAGTGCAGTCGAAGATCCGGCAAAGCTGGCGCGGCGTTTGACTACGTTGCTTACTGGCGCAGCCGAGCGCGCCGTGCTCGGCTAAAGGACAGCGCAGCCGAGCGCGCCGTGCTCGGCTGATTTCCCTCAGGCGGGATCGCTGGTGGGGCCTGGAGTGCCGGTCCAGGTCGAAGGCGCCAGGTAGGAGCCGCGGTAGAGGTGCCGCGGAATGCGCGCCTCAATCGATGAATGCAACACCGGCAACTTCGACCAGTGAATGCCGGGACGAAGGTGATGTGCGGTGTGGTACCCCAGGTTGCCCGTCCACCGATTGTACCAAGCGTTCACCACATTGTACGAAGCCGACATCGCGTCGTCGGTTTCGAGGCCAGCATGATGGTCGTACGTCACCCAAGCCGTGTAGGTCAGGCTGACCAACATCGGCAGCGCAAAAACCAGCACGCCGGCCAAAGGGCGAAACCACACGAGCGTCGCAACCAATAGCAGCGTGAGAAGTGTGAAGATCACGAACTGACGCTGCGCCTTGGGGAAGCGGCGGCCGACGACGAACGCGCGCGGATACGCGGTGAGCGTCGTCCACCAGGTGTACTCGAGCTCGCCCATCTTGCTGCCGTCCGCGCGTGTCCAACTGCTCTCGTCCTTGGACTGGTCCAGATAGTTCACGTGGTGTCCGACGACGTGGTGCAAGAACCACAAGTTCGTTGTCGTGCCCGTGTGCAGCGCATAGCTGACTTCGAGGAGCCGATTCAGGGCGGTCGAGCGAAAGGTTGCGCAGTGTTGGTGGTGGTGACTCCAGGCGCAGACGACGCCGCGCGGAATGGTCATCAGAATGAAGTACGCAATCAACAACGCAGGCCGGTCGACCAAGAGGAAGACGCAGAAATCGACCAGCGTGAGGGCGGTGATGAGCGCGACGGGCAAACGGTCTTGGGAAAAGCGAAACAAGCGGACTTCTCGGATTCGGACGGGAAGAGGGGGCGCGGTGCGGTGATCGTCTAGCATCCCGGCCCCAGGGCCATTGTCACGATTTGCTCATCTGCTACCGACATCTAGCGACTGGGCGGCCAGTCGGCGGTGGGCGAAATTCCAGGGAAACAGCTGCGCTGAGGCCCAGCCGTCAGCGAGAGCCGAGCGTTCGAAGGGCCCCCAGGAGGGCGTCGTCGAAGGCGTCCAGCAATCGTTCCGGAACGATCAGCGGCGGAGTGAGCACGAGCACATCGCGCTTGCCGCCGCCGGTCGACGTCAAGTAGCCACGCTCGAGCAGGGCGCGAGCCAAGGCCGAAGCGCCGCCCGGAACTTTCGAGGCATCGAGACCCAGCATGAAGCCGCGCCCGCGCACTTCGACGATCGCGCTGCCCGCCAGCTTTTCGATCAGCCTCGCCTTCCAGGCGTCACCGACTTCGCGCGCGCGGTACACGAGCCCTTGGCGGCTGAGCACGTCGATGGTGGCCAGCGCGGTCGTGCAGGCCAGCGGGGCGCCAGCGAAGGTCGAGGTGTCGACGACTTCTTCGTCGCGACTCCAGTGCGCCATGATTTCGCGTCGGCCGATGCAGGCACTGATCGGCAGACCTCCGCCCAAACCCTTGCCGACGCACAACAGATCGGGAACGACGCCTTCTTTGGAGCAAACGAACCAGTCGCCGATGCGCCCGAGGCCCGTCCAGATTTCGTCAAAGACGAGCAGGGCGGAGAATTCGCGGGCCAGGTCGGCCAGGCCGGTCAAAAAGCCGACCGGGGGTTCGACAACGCCTCCACGCCCGAGCAACGGCTCAACCAGAATAGCGGAGGTGTCCCCGCTCGACAGCGCTTTGCGTACGGCTGCCAGGCTGGCGTCCAGCTCGCTCGGACTGCTGGGGTAGGGAGCGAAGCGGACGTGCTGCGAAAGCTGGGCCTCAAAGGGCGCGCGGTAGCTCGGGCGGAGATCGAGGGCGGCAAGCGGCCCGTAGGAAAGGCCGTGGTAGCTGCCGTGGAAGGCGACCACGCCTGGACGCCCCGTCACCAGAGCTGCTGTCTTGAGTCCAGCACCAATGGCGTCGGCGCCCGACTGGCCCAGGATCAGCTGAGCCTCTGGGATGGGGCTGATTTGGGCGAGCCGCTCGAGCAAACCAATCTTGGCGTCACTCGGGTAGAGATCGCCCATGCCCTGAAATAGACGGGACGCCTGAATCTGCAGCGCGCGCACGATGTTCGGGTGGCAGTGCCCCAAAAGCAGTGCGCCGAATCCTGCAGCCAGATCGACGTAGCGATTCATGTCGACGTCGAACACGTTCGAACCGAGACCTGTCCCGAGCACGATCGGTCCGGCCGGTCGGAGACCGTCACCGTTCGCGGGTGCGCGGCGGGGGCCCATGGGCACCTGACGTTGGCTCAAGCGCAACTGCCAGCTCCGCGAGGCGGGACCTGGGGGGCGCGTGCGCACGTCGGGCAGGTCGCTACCTGGCGACTCCGCGACGGGCGGGGGAACTTCGCTGAGACTCATCGATCAAGCGCAGACGCGGTTACGGCCGCCATTTTTGGCCTCGTAGAGCTTCACGTCCGCGGCGGTGATCACGTCAGTGCTGGTCATCTTCTCGGTCAGGAGAGCGGCGCCCATCGAAATCGTGACGGCGATCGGTTCGTTCTGGAACTGGAACGGGTGCTGCTCGACGCGCTGACGCAAGATCTCAGCTAGCTGCTGCGCGCCTTCCAGCGACGTCTCGGGCAAGATGACCGCGAACTCCTCGCCGCCGTAGCGAGCGAATACTTCGTCCCGTCGAATGCGTTCGGAGACGATGCGGGCCAGTTCACGCAGCACGTAGTCGCCCGCCAAATGCCCGTACTTGTCGTTGATCGTCTTGAAGTGATCGATATCGAACATCAGCACGGACAAATCGCGCGAGTGGCGGCGAGCGCGCATCACATCGCGCTCCAAAGCCTCCTGCAAGAAGCGCTTGTTGTGGATCTGCGTCAGGCCATCGATGATGGTCATTCGGTAGATCTCTTCGTGGTACTTGGCTTCGGCATCGGCGCCGGACAAGAACTTGAGGATCGTGGGACCCACCTTGATACGGTCACCGTTCTCGAGCTGGACCTCGCCTGGGATCTGGTCCTCGTTGACGTAGGTTCCGTTGGTGCTCCGATTGTCGACCGCGAACCAGCCCTGTTGGCCGCGTCGCTCGAGATGAGCATGGCGTCGACTCACGCTGTCGCCCTCGAGCACGATGTGATTGTCCGGACCTCGACCGATCTTGAGCGGCGAAGCCTCGAGCACGAAGCGCTTACCAAGCAGGGCTTTCTCGGTCGTATAGATGACCACGAGACAGTCCGTTCCTCCGCCCTTGTCGGGTTGGGTTGGCTGCACCACTTCCGTGACGCGGGTTTTTTCGTCGCTGTCGTTCAATCCCGTCCCCTGATGAGGTCAGCCTCGCGCGAGCGCGAACTCTGCCAGAGCAGCCTCAGCTTAAAAACCCTCTCGCTCTCAGACATGAACGTCAAGTGTGACCACAGGAAAAGGTCCTGCAATCTCGAATAGTTAAGGAAGTGGCGGGAGGGCGAGTCGGTGGGTGTAGGTGACACGTGCCCGCGCGGCGCGGGAGCCGGATGGCCTTGCGGGGGGTCGTGGCGGCTCCGGAGAAGCGGACCGGGGGGCGTCTCGAAATGAGAAAAGCCGGCTCGGGTGCTACCCAAGCCGGCTCGCCGCGTCGCGCCTTTGCCTCTGCGACTCACCACCACATCGTGGCGTGAATCGAAACCGCGTTCTCGTCGGCGCGGCTGTAGGTGAGGTCGCGCGGGTCGTAGCCCGGACTGCGCACACCGACTTCCGAGCCGTAGAAGTACCGCGAGTACTGGACGACGATCTGATCCTGCGAGTTCCAATCGCTGGAGAAGATCAGACGCGGCGTGAGGATGGTAAAGGACTCGCGTCCGTTGTTGGTGTTCTGGTCGACTTGATCGCCACGAGCGGCCACAGTCAAGAAAGAGAGGGGCTTGTAGGCAATCTCTCCACCGAACTTGCGGCAGGTGTTGTTGCAGATGCCGTAGCGGTTGTTGGGGGGCGCGCTGGTGGTGTCCGTCGTATCGGTCACCGTCATCATGAAGAACGCGCTGGCGCGGAGATCGGGGGCGTTGCCGCTGAATTTCTCGGGCCCGAGCAGTGCCGAAGCCAAGCTGAAGTCGTACTGCGCGCCGATGGTCGTCAGCTTGCCGGTTCCGTTCGAGTTGGTGCCCAGGTAGTTCCGCATCAAATCGGGGCCGTTGATCGTATCCAGGTAGCGCACCACGCCACCCAGCGAGCCGACGGTCGTCGCATTGAGATGCGAAAATCCGGCGTAGAGGTGGCCGAACTGCTTCATCGTCAGGCGCACGTCAGCACCAAAGATGTTCATGTTCGCGTCGGGCTGCTGCTGGATTGACGCCTGATTATCCTTGGAGAAGGTGTTGAAGCCGTGCACCCCGATGTGAGCAAATTCTTTGATCGAAGCCCCCAGGTGGCCATGGATTGCGTAGGTCGCGCCAAGGTTGGCATCGGCAAAGCCGTTCCAGCCCTCGGGGATCGTGCCCAGCACTGGCTTGTCGATGTTGCCCATGGCCGAGCCTTCGGCCAGCAGCTGGACGTCTTTGCCGAGCTTCCAGCGTCCAGCACCTGTGATGCCAGCACCTTCCACGCGCGCCATGATCGGAGTTGCGTACTGACCTTCGTCGTATTCGCCCATGGTGCCGTAGCGGTTGGTGAATACACCGGCGTAGACAGTGTACTTGGACTCGCTGGCTGCGGGCAGGTCGAGCGTCAGGAAAGCATCCTTGATGCCGACTTGGTTGGGTGGGTTGAAGAAGCCGGCCGCGCTCGACGCGGTCTTTGCGGCGATGATGACGGTGCCTCGCACGACGCTAGTGCCGTAGGAAAAGTTGAGCTGGGTCCACGGTCCAGGCATCACGTTGGTGTACGCGAAGCTGCCGCGCTCGCCGGGCACCAGGGGTGGTGCGTGCCAGGTGGTCGAATCCTGGCCGGGAAGCG
Organism: Polyangiales bacterium; assembly: GCA_038324055.1. Taxonomy (GTDB): domain Bacteria; phylum Myxococcota_A; class Polyangia; order Polyangiales; family Polyangiaceae; genus NIC37A-2. The sequence continues at coordinate 10,626 of JBBQHO010000077.1, forward strand.
GATTCGGGCGACTCCCGAAACCAGCCCAGAAGGGCATGGTGAAGAAGCCGTGAAAGTCGAAGCGCCAGTCGTCCTTGCTCTGGGATTGAACGCCAGGACTCACGCCGCCCGGCAAGTTGCCGGCCTGGGGAGCGCCCGGTTCCATGCCCATCTGCGCGGCTGCGGGGAACGCAGTCAGCGAGGCAGCCAGCCCGATCAGGGAAGTCAATCGACGCTTCATGTGAAACCTCTTCAGTACTGCTTTCATGTCAAAAATACATGTTCGCCTGCAGGGCGACCATGTGCTCGTCGAGACCCTGAGGATCGTTGGGGGCAACGTTCTGGATGATCACGCGATCACCGTAGAACCAGTGCGTGTAGCGAATGTTGATCTGCTCATGCGACAGGAAGTTCGTTCGGAACAGGATGCGCGGCGAGATGATCTGGTAGCCGCGATCGCTCTGCGCGAGGTCGGGGCCGATGAAGTCGTAGCGCAAGCCGAGTGCCGCCCAGGACACGAAGTCGTAGATGACTTCGCTGCCGAGCTTCAGCTTGGTGACGTTGTCGAAATTGACGTCGAAACCAGGCAGATTCGTGCTTTTTTGGGGGGAGTTCACGTGAACGAGCGCGCCAAAAAAGCTGGCTCGGATGTTCCAGTCGTTCGAGGGAAAGTACACGGGATACTTCAAGAACTTCTGCAAGCTCATGTCGTACTGGAAACCGACGTGCGTCATGCTGCCGTTGCCGCCGCTCAGCTGCCCGAAGTACTGGTCCATCAGGCCGCGTCCACCGTCGGCGTTGAGGATGTTGATCACGCGCGGGACCGAGCGTGCATCCTTGGCGATGGTGTGGGCGCCACCAAAGAAGAAGTGACCGTAGGGTTCACCGACAGCTCGGAAGGTCAGACCGAAAGTGTCGATACGCCCGTCCGGGCTGTCAGCGACGACGGGTTGACCTGGCCGAACGACCGTCGTGGGCAAGCGGTCGTCGTGGCCGAACGCGCCCAGCCAGTGGGCCGAGATATCCATGTCGTTCAAGGCCACGCCAAAGTGGGCATGCGTCACATAGCCCGCGCCATTGCTGGCGTCGGCGTAGGCATTGGCGTCCGTGGGCTCGATGCCAAGCGGTGCCTTGTCCAGCGTGCCTTTGATGCCGATTTCGAACAGACCCACGATGTCGCCGTAGATGTCGAAGTCGCCCAGGACGGTCACGCCCGTACCGCGGGTGTAGGCAACCATCGAGTGGCCGTAGTTGCCCTCCGAGTACTGCGCCATGGCGCCGTAGCGGTCCTGAAAGGCACCCGCGTGAGCCTTGAGACGCAGACCGCTCATTCGCGGGGCGCGCAGCGTCAGGTAGGCATCGTTGATGCCCAGCTGCGATGACGGATAGTTGTAAGAAGCAGCGCCGCTCTGGTTGAAGCCGGCGATGATGGCCGTAGCCGTCACGTATGGGTTGCCGTAGCTGAAGTTCATCTGCACCCACGGACCGGGTACGGCTTGGCTGGCCTCGAAGCTGCCAAAACGACCGGGCACGATGGGCGTAGCGTGAATGGTCGTATCGGACTGGCCGTCAACCGTCGTTCCACGATTGCCGAGGCCTGCGCGCAGCGTGGCTTCCATGTAGCCGTGGAATTGGAAGGCCCATTCCTCGTCCCAGGTGTCGGAACCGGCCGGAGCCGTCACGCCGCCTGGCATCGCGCCGGCACGCGGCAAGACGGGATTCATGCTGAGGGCCCGATAGCCTCCGTAGCCGGGTACGTAGCCAGGATTGTGCGCATCGGAGTCACCCTCCCAGAAGACTTCCGGTTCCAGCTCGGGCTTGAACTCGGGCTCGGGCGGACCAGCTTCGTTGAGCGGGACCGTGGACTTGGTGTCGACTGGCGGAGCCGTGGGGGTAGCCTGAGGCTCGGTGTTCTCTTCGAGCGCCACGGGCTCGGCGGGAGGATCCACGGCAGGTGCCGCAGGATCGAGGCCCGTGGGGTCCTCAGCATCCAAAGGGGCCGTCTCGGTGGCCGGCGGCGAAGGCGCCGGGGCCGGCGCGGTCTGAGCCCATGCCGTAATCGGCAATCCAGCTCCCGCGAGAAGTGTGCAAGTGAAAAGGCCGCGCTTCATTCGACTCTACTTTCTCGTCGCCGGCTGCGAGGAGGAACTGCTGGGGCTGTGAAAAGGCAGGTCAGCATGTTCGTCGTATCCCTCAATGAGGTAACAAGCCCACAGAAATGTACGTGTGCGTTTGTGCTCACTGTCATGTGCAAAAGGCCGAACCATTCGCGGCTCGTTCCCTGCGCATTTGCGCGTGGATGCCAGACCACCGCAACAAACGGCTGAATCCGCGCTCCAGGAGCGGCGGCCGCCCCTGGGTTTACCCTTCGACTCGTGGCCGAGCGCCGTTGCTCGACCGAAGGGCCTCGTTCATAAGTCGGGTACGGGTTCGTCTCGCCGCGAGACGTTCGTCTCGACGACTCGACGCTCTCAGCTAGGTTTGTTCGACAGGATGCAGCTCTTCAACACATCACAGAGCGAAGATGTACGTCGGGCCATGGCTCCCCGCGCGCATGCTCCACACTGAGGACTATTCGATGAAACTCTTTGCGCGCTCGTTCGGCCCTTTGGCTATTTTGGCCGCTTCCCCTTTGGCCTGCACCACCCCGACCACGGACCTGCCGCTCGACGACGTGTGTGTGCAGATGGGTCTCGCGACCTACGAGTTCAGGCCCGTGGGCGTACTCCCCATGGGTAGTTTCAACGTCGATCCCAGCTCGGGGGCCGTGCTCGACACGGACCCAGAAACGATGCTCATCGACGACGACGACCTCACGGACGACTATTCGATCTACGAAGAAGGTCGAGCGATCTATCAGCGGATGATCGATGCGGATCCGAAGCTGAAGGCGGCCGTAGAGAAGTACGAGGCAAGCGACACGACCGATCCGCCTGGTACCGTAGAGGAACTCAAGGAGTTGGTGGACGCCATCAGCCTGGTCTGCCCGTACTACAGCATTTTCAATGTCCTGCCCGAGAACGGCGTTTCTCCTTACTTCACGTCCTGCAAGGACCGCTACAACGAGAGCGGCGACGGCATCTTGGCGACTTGGAGACTGACGGGTGATCAAGCAAGCGCGCAGGACAAGGCCGTTGCGGCCTGCGGGACAGTGACGGGAACGAAGAACGAGAGCGCGATCAATTTCTGGGGACCCGTAACTCAGAACCAGCTGGAAGACGGCGTCTGGGACAACATCGATGGCTTCAACTTTTCGGGTATCACCGTCCCGCTGAGCATCTCGCCTTACACCACCTCGCTGGACGTCTCGGAGTGGGAAGGCGTTGCCTTTTGGGCTCGCCAGGCGAGCGCCGCAGAGGCGGTTCCGTACGGAGACCCCAGTGTCATCGGCGCGCCGAACGCGGCGCGCAAGAACCTACCGCCCAACCCTCGCGCTCAGGACGGAACGTCGCAGATCGGCATCATGATCCAGACGAACGAAACCAGCGCAGTCGATCCGGGCGGACGTATCGCCTTCACGCTAGCCAGTGATTGCACCATCGACGGCGCCGAAACGGCGCCGTGCTTCGCCGATCAAGCGGCGTTCGACGCCTTCAATGCGCCCTTGGTCGACGATGGCACTGGCCAGATGGTGAAGTATGGCCTGAAGGACGCGCATGGCGCGCCGGCCGATGTGCCGCAGCCGTTCTGCATCGACTACAGCCCCGTCGACGCCAAGCCGGGCGAGGAGGCTCCGTATCGCAACCAGTGCTGGGACGGCTTCCGCTACATGCGCGAAGTAGGCCCCGAGTGGCGATTCTTCTTCTTGCCATTCGCCGAGATGCGTCAGGCAGGTTGGGGTACCTACGCCCCCGAGTTCCGCACCAGCCAGTTGCGGAGCCTCAGCCTCGTGACCTCGGCTTTCAACGCGATCAACGTCGTGGTCGATGAAGTCGCGTATTATCGCCGTAAGAAGTGAGGGCGGCGGGGCTGGGCCGCGGCGCGAATACCACTCTTCCCGACAAATCGCGGTGGCGCGCTGTCGGAAGCGTTCCAGCTGCCGGTATGCTGCCAGCATGAACCTGGTGAGCTCAGCCTCTCTGTTTCTCGGCGCGACGTTGATCTTGGGTGCAGGTTGTTCTTCGAACGCGAGCGACGCGGACGCAGCCGATTCAGATGCGAGCAACGGTGGGAGTCAGAGTGGGACTGACGGCGACGCCGCCGACGGGAACGCCGGTCCCCCTCCCGGACTCGGCAGCTGCACTATCTTTCCCGCCGACAATGCCTGGAATCGCGACGTGTCCGGGCTGGCTGTTCACTCGCTTTCCGACGCCTACATCGACTCGATCGGTCGCGACGATCAAGTACACCCCGATTTCGGGACCGAGTGGGAAGGTGCACCGATCGGTATTCCTTACGTCGTGGTCGATTCGTCGGCGAACGAAGTTGCCATTAACTACCAAGCCTACGGCGACGAGAGCGATCCCGGACCCTTTCCGATTCCGTTGGACGCCCCGATCGAAGGCGGCAGCAGCAGCGACAACGATGGCGATCGGCACGTCATTGCCGTCGATACCGAGAACTGCAAACTCTACGAACTCTACCGTGGTTTTTCTGTTGGGGATGGCTGGAACGCCGATGCCGGCGTCGTCTGGGATCTGACGAAGAACGACAGCCATCCGGCTGGCTGTACCTCCGCAGATGCCGCTGGGTTGCCGATTTTTCCAGGACTCGTGCGCTACGACGAGGTGGTTGTGCAGAAGGAAATTCGTCACGCCATCCGCTTCACGGTATCGGAGTCTCAGCGCGCCTACGTTGCGCCAGCGACCCACTACGCCTCGAACGACACCAATCCGAACCTGCCGCCCATGGGCCTGCGTCTGCGCATGAAGGCGGACTTCGACTGCAGTGCATTTTCGGACGAGGCCAGCGTCGTCTGCACGGCGCTCAAGCGTTACGGCATGATCGTCGCTGACAACGGCTCGGACTGGTACCTCAGCGGAGCCCCGGATGCGCGCTGGGATGACGAGGCGCTGGGTGACTTGAAGACGATTCCAGGCGACGCCTTCGAAGTCGTCGACACCGGAGCCGAGTTGGTGACTGACTCGCCCGATTGCTCACTCTGACGCGTCGTCCCGAAAGATGGCGACGCCTCGTCCTCCATCGGGCTTGAGCCAGGCCCGGTGCATGCTCGACGTATTGAACGGCAGAGCCAGGTTGCCCTCGCGGTCGAGCGCGATGAGGCCGCCTTCACCACCCAAAGCGGGAATCACACGATGAATCAGCTCGTTTGCGGCCTGCTCCAGCGAGTTTCCGCGGTAGCGAACGCGCGCGCACAGGTCGTGAGCCACGGCAGCTCGGATGTAGAACTCGCCCGAGCCCGTACACGACACCCCTACGTCTTCGTTCGCGTAGGTCCCAGCGCCAATCAGCGGTGAATCTCCAATTCGTCCGAATCGCTTGTTGCTCAGACCGCCCGTCGAGGTCGCCGCGGCCAAATGACCCCTGGCGTCCAAAGCCACTGCTCCGACCGTACCAAAGTACGCGCCGACCCCGTGCTGGGCCTCGTGCGCTCTTGCCGCTTCGAGCTGGGCACGGCGCGCCGGAGTCGAAAAGTAGTCGGTTCCGACGCGCTCGATCTCCGGGCGGGTGTCAGCGAACTTTTCAGCTCCAGGCCCAGCCAAGAGGACATGCCCGGAGTGTTCCAGCACCGCCCGCGCCAGACGAATGGGGTTTTTGACCGTCGTGAGGCCGGCGGCGGCGCCTGCCCGCAACGTGTGGCCTTCCATCAACGCGGCATCGAGTTCGTGGCCGCCTTCGGCATTGAAGACCGCCCCTTTGCCTGCGTTGAACCAGGGCGAATCCTCGAGCACTGCGACGCTCGCCTCGACGGCCTCGACCGCCGGACCGCCCAGTCCCAACACGGCCTGTCCGGCGTCCAAGGCGCGATTTAGATCGAGGGTAATGGCGGCGAGCTCATCGCGAGACAGATCTCCCGGTTTCAGTGTGCCGGCTCCGCCGTGCAGAACCAGCGCCGTCTTCGAAGTCATGGCGCCCGC
>JBBQHO010000078.1:0-16611 GCA_038324055.1 Polyangiales bacterium
GATCACGATCTCGCGCCAGTTCGGCGCGCTCGGTGGCGAAATCGGTCGCGTCGTCGCCGAGGACCTGGGCGTCGGCTTCTATTCACAAGAGCTCGTCCACGAGGTGGCCAAACGCGCCGACGTGCGTGGCCAGGTGGTCGAAGCCCTCGACGAGCGAGCTCAAAAGGGCCTTGGAGCCTTCATCGACAACATGATGATGCTCCGCCGTTTCACGCAAGACGACTATGTACGCAGCCTGTCCGAGACGATCGTGGCTCTCGGTCGTCATCGTTCGGGCGTGATCGTCGGCCGTGGCGGCCACTTGATTCTCGATGCTCAGCACACGCTACGAGTGCGTGCTTACGCGCCGTTCGAGTATCGCGTGCAATACATTGCAGAGCGTGACGGCATGAGCGAAGACGAGGCTCGCGCCAAAGTGATGCGTGTCGACGAAGAGCGGCGCACCTTTTACGGACGCCACTTCCAGAACGACAGCACCAGCCCGCACCTGTTCGACGTCATGGTGAACACTTCGCTCATGACGGTCGCCGAGTGCGCGACGGTGGTGACCCAGTTGTTCAAAAAGCGCTTCGGAACAGCCGAATAGCTCAGCCTACAAAAAGTCGCGCGCTCTCGAACAAGCGCATCCACGGTCCGCGCACGCCGAACTCGGCGGGCGCGTAGCTGTGCTGGACGGCTCGGAACACTCGCTCGGGGTGCGGCATGAGGATGGTGACGCGACCATCGGTGGTGGTCAGTCCGGTGATGCCGTCAGGTGAGCCGTTGGGATTTTGCGGGTAGCTGGATGCCACCCGTCCACGACCGTCGACGAAGCGCACGGCAACGCGCGCTGCTTGTCGGTCCGCGTCGCTTGCGAACTGGGCGTAGCCTTCGCCGTGCGCCACTGCGACCGGAATGCGGCTGCCGACGAGGCCGCGCAACAGCACCGATGGGCTTTCCAAAATTTCGACCTGGGCGAGGCGCGCCTCGAACTGCTCGCTGCGATTTTTGACGAAGCGCGGCCAGTGCTGGGCTCCTGGAATGATTTCTTTCAGACCTGCCATCATTTGGCAGCCGTTGCAGATACCGAGCGCGAACGTCTCAGGGCGCGCGAAGAAACGGCTCAGACCCTCGCGAGTCTCGGTATGAAAGAGCGCTGAGCGCGCCCAGCCTAGGCCCGTGCCCAAGACGTCTCCGTAGGAGAAGCCACCGCATGCAGCCAAACCCTGATAGTCCGCCAGAGACACGCGGCCGCTCATCAAATCGCTCATGTGCACGTCGTGCGCAGAAAACCCCGCCAGATGAAACGCGGCGGCCATCTCGAGCTGCCCATTGACGCCTTGCTCGCGCAGGATGGCGACACGCGGTCGCTCCGACACCAGCTGCAGCGACGACGGCGCGAGCGGTTGTTCGGGATCGAACGTCAGCAACGCGACCAAGCCCGGATCTTGGGCGTCGAGCAAGCTCTCGAACTCCTGCTCCGCGGACGCGGGATTGTCACGTCGAGCGCGCATGCGATAGCTGGTTTCGGACCAGGCGCGACGTAGCTCGATGCGGCTCTCGTCGAGCACGACTTGCCCAGCGCGTCGAATCACGACGCGACCGTCGGCGCGCAGCTGCCCGATGGCGTGAACGGCTCCTTCGAGTCCCTGGCGCGCGAACTCAGCCATGACATCGACCAAGTCCACTTCGCGCACCTGCACGAGCGCGCCGAGCTCTTCTGCGAACAGCACGCTGGGCGCAAGTCCCGCTTCACCGGAGCCCCCGAGATCATCGATCTCTATCTCCGCGCCGACGCCACCGGCAAAGCACATCTCGACCAACGTGGTGAACAGGCCGCCGTCCGAACGGTCGTGGTAGGCGAGAAGCTTTCCGCTCTCGCGTAGAGTCTGAATGGCCGCGAAGAACCCGGCCAAGTCGGCGGCAGAATCGAGATCGGGCACGCTTTGGCCAATTTGCTCGGTGACCTGAGCAAACGCCGACAGAGCCAAGCGATTCTTGCCCCGGCCCAGGTCAATAGCCACGAGCCGTGTCTCCCCCTGATCCGTGCGAAGCTGCGGCGTGAGCGATGAGCGTACGTCCCGAACTCGCGCGAAGGCCGTCACAATGAGCGAAACGGGCGAAACGACGCTGCACTTTCCGGCATCCCAAACCGTGCGCATCGACATGCTGTCTTTGCCCACGGGAATGGTGAGCCCGAGCGCAGGACAGAGTTCCATACCGACAGCGCGCACGGCTTCGTAGAGCTTGGCGTCCTCTCCCGGAGCGCCAGCGGCAGCCATCCAATTGGCCGAGAGCTTCACGCGCCGCAGGCTCTCGATGGGGGCCGAAGCCAGGTTCGTCAACGCTTCGCCGACGGCCATGCGTGCCGAGGCAGCAGCATCGAGCACCGCTAGAGGCGTCCGCTCGCCGATGGCCATGGCTTCACCGGAAAACCCGGTATAATCGGCTAAAGTCACGGCGGCATCGGCCACCGGAACCTGGAACGGTCCGACCATCTGATCGCGGTGCACGAGACCGGTCACCGTGCGGTCGCCAATAGTGATGAGGAAGGTCTTGTCTGCCACCGTGGGCAAGGCCAGCACGCGATAGGCCGCGTCGCGCAGGCTGATGACGTCGAGGGCCAGCGGGCATGCGGGCGCGGGCAACGTCGTCGCCTGGCGCGTCATCTTGGGCGGCTTGCCGAGCAGCACGCCGAGCGGCATCTCGATCGGACGGTCGCCAAAATACGCGTCGTTCAGCACCAGCTCCTCGGCGTCGGTCGCCTCGCCGACCACTGCGTACGGGCAGCGCTCGCGACGGCAGATGTCTTCGAATGCCTCCAGCTTTTCGGGCGCAATGGCCAACACGTAGCGCTCTTGCGCCTCGTTGCACCAAATCTCCAGCGGCGACATTCCGGGCTCGACGCTGGGCACATTGCGCAGCTCGAACTTGCCGCCGCGACCGGCGTCATGCACCAGCTCGGGCAAGGCGTTGGAGAGACCACCGGCGCCCACGTCGTGCACGCTGAGGATGGGCGTGTCGGCACCCAGCGCGTTGCAGCGATCGATGACCTCCTGGCAGCGACGCTCCATCTCGGGGTTGTCGCGCTGCACGGAGGCAAAATCCAAATCCGCTGAGCTCGAGCCGGAGGCCATGGACGAGGCGGCGCCACCCCCCAAACCAATCAGCATGGCGGGGCCGCCAAGTACCACGATCTTCGCTCCCGCCGAGAAAGGTCTCTTCAGCGTCAGCTCGGGACGCACGTTGCCGAGGCCGCCTGCCAACATGATGGGCTTGTGATAGCCGCGAACGCCGCCTGCACTGCTCGGGTCACCCTCCACCCGTTGCTCGAACGTTCGGAAGTACCCGGCCAGCGCCGGGCGTCCGAACTCGTTGTTGAACGCTGCGCCGCCGAGTGGCCCGTCGATCATGATATCGAGGGCGGACACGATGCGCTCGGGCTTGCCAACATCGGCGACCTCCCAGGGCTGAACGAAGCCTGGAATTCGCAGGTTTGATACCGAAAAGCCCGTGATACCGGCCTTGGGCTTGGAGCCACGACCTGTCGCGCCTTCGTCGCGAATTTCGCCGCCGCTGCCAGTCGAGGCACCCGGGTACGGCGAAATGGCCGTGGGATGGTTGTGGGTCTCGACCTTCATCAAGATGTGAGCAGCCTCGCGGTGCGTTTCGTAGACGGCCCCGGGGCCCGGCTGCGGAAAGAAGCGCTCGGCGTCGTGGCCTTCCATGACGGCGGCGTTGTCGGTGTAGGCGGAGAGCACGCCTTCGTTGCACTGATCGAAGGTGTTCGTGATCATCTTGAACAACGAACGCTCTTGCGGCTCTCCGTCGACGACGAAATCGGCCTTGAAGATCTTGTGCCGGCAGTGCTCCGAGTTGGCCTGCGCGAACATCATCAGTTCGACGTCGGTCGGGTCACGGCCTAGCTCGACGAAGGCGGCCAAGAGGTAGTCGATTTCGTCCTCTGCCAAGGCGAGGCCCAAGCTCGAATTGGCCTCGCTCAGCGCCGTGCGTCCCGCCGACGACACCGGCACGCGGCGCAAGGGGCGCGGCTCCTCTTGGCGGAACAGCAGGCGCGCTTCTTCTGCATCGAACACGACCGATTCGGTCATGCGGTCATGAAGGGCCGCAGCCGCCAAGGCCGTCTGCTCCGCATCGAGACGAGTGGGGCTGGACAGAAAATAGCAGATGCCACGCTCGATTCGGCGCACCCGTGCAAGGCCCGACGCCCGAGCGATGTCCGTCGCTTTCGAACTCCAAGGGGAGATGGTTCCCAGGCGCGGCATCACCAGCACCAGCTGGCCAGGCGCGGGTCCAGAACCGTGGGCGCGTCCATCGTCGAGCAACCCCGCAAGCATGCGTTCTTCATCGGCCGTGAGTGGCCCGTCGGACTCGACGAAGTAGGCCCACTCGCTGGCGAGTGCGGCAACCTCGGGAACGCAGTCGCGCAGAGCTTTCAGGCGCTTTTCGGAACGGAAGCCGGAGAGCGCTGGAGCGCCGCGAAAGTGTCGAAAAGCAGCCACGGGGGGCTTTTGGCGCAGGGGGTAGAGCGTGGCAAGGCCCGGGGCCCTCTTGCCCTGCAAAGGGGGCGCTGTGCTAGAGGGGGGGCCATGCGCATCGAGAAATTCCTCGACGAACTGGCTACCTCCACGCTTTCGGCGCTGACGGGCGAGTCCGCGCCTGCGCTGCTGCGGCCGACTGCCGATGCCAAACACGGCGACTACCAGATCAACGCCGCAATGGCCCTAGCCAAGCGTCTGGGCAAAAAGCCGCGCGAGATCGCCGAACCGCTGGCGGCGAAATTGGCCGAGCACGAGGCGATTGAAAAGGCCGAAGTCGCGGGGCCGGGTTTCGTGAACCTCACGCTCGCGCCGGCGTTCCTAGCTCGAGCGCTAGAAGAGGCCGCCGCGGATTTCGCGCGCGATGGCGTGCCCAGCGTCGAACGGCCGCTGCGCGTCATCGTCGACTTTTCGAGCCCCAACATCGCCAAGCAAATGCACGTGGGGCATCTGCGCTCGACCATCATCGGCGACGCTTTGCGCAACCTCTTGCGTCTCGTGGGGCACGAGGTGACGGGGGTCAATCACATCGGTGATTGGGGAACGCAGTACGGTCTGTTGCTCACCGGTATGCGGCAGCTCGGCGACACTTCGGCGCTCGAGTCTTCGCCCATCGAAGAACTGGAGCGCGTCTACCGCGAGTCTTCTGCGCGCGCCAAAGAGGACGAAGGCTTTGCCCAGAGCGCGCGCGACGAGCTGGCCAAGCTGCAGAACGGCGATCCGGAAAACCTCGACCTCTGGAAGAAGTTCGTCGAGACGACCCGCGTGGAGCTGGACCGTGTGTACGACCGCATGGGCATCGAGTTCGACTCTTGGCGCGGCGAGAGTTCGTACAACGAAGCTCTAGCGGGCGTCGTCGACAGCCTGAAAGAAGCCGGTTTGGCCCGACTCGACGACGGGGCGATGGGCGTTTTCTGGGGCGAAATCGAAGGCGCGCCGGAAAAGCTGAAGAAGCAAAAGGAACCGTTCCTCGTAAGAAAGCGCGACGGAGCGTTTCTCTACGCCACGACCGATGTCGCCGCTGCTCTGTACCGCAAACGCGAACTCGGGGCCGACCGCATCTACTACGTCGTCGACGCGCGCCAAGCCGGACATTTCGAACAATTGTTCGCGCTCGTCCGCTTGCTGGGTGTCGAACTCGTCATGGAGCACGTGTCGTTCGGTACCGTGCTCGACGAGAGCGGCAAGCCACTCAAGACGCGCGACGGCAAGGCCGTCACTCTTGCCTCGCTACTCGACGAGGCCGAAGAGAGAGCGCGCGCCCGCATCGCCGAAGGAGTGAGCGAGGGCAAACTGCACGTGGCAGCGGAAGACATGCCGCAGGTGGCACGGGCGCTCGGTATCGGAGCCGTGAAGTACGCCGACTTGAGACAAAACCGCACCAGCGACTACCAGTTCGATTGGGACAAGATGCTCAGCTTCCAGGGCAACGCCGGTCCCTATTTGCAGTACGCCTACGCGCGCATCGCCAGCTTGTTCGACAAGGCCGACAAGAAATCCGGTGCGCAGCGCGCCGCCATGACGCTGGAAGCGCCCGAGGAAATTCGACTCGGCAAAGTGCTCGTGCGCTTTGGTGAAGTCGTGCACCAAGCGGCCGAAACGGCGCAGCCCCACTTGCTGACCGATCACCTCTACGAGCTCGCGCGGGCGTTCTCCGGGTTTTACGAGGCATGCCCGATCCTCAAAGCGGAAGGCGCCACGACCGAGAGTCGACTGACACTGGCAGCCATGACGTCGCGACAGCTCGGGCGAGGTCTCGGACTTCTTGGCATCCAAGTCGTCGAGCGGATGTGAGCGGCACCATGCAAGCTGCTGGTTGGCTCATCGTTTCGATCTCTTGCGTTTTGCTCGGCTGTGCCAAGACCCCTTCGGGCCAGGCGGATGGCGATCACGGCCCCCCGGTCGTGGCCGAAGCGCGGCACGCCCCGCCTGCGGCGCCGTCGTCTGCCGTCCCGGCTCCGTCAGCCAGCTCTCACTCAGCCAGCTCTCTCCCAGCCAGCTCTCACTCAGCCAGCGCGCGTTCAGCCGGCGGCCCCAGAGCGGCCGCGCCAAAACGTCGCTACGTCGTCGCCGCTCTGGGCGATTCGATCACCGACCAGCGAGTGGGCGGCGGCGGCTATTTGCGAAAGCTGCGCGAACTCTGCCCCCAGAGCGAGTTCTTGGATTTCGGCAAAGGCGGCGACATGACCAACCAGATGCGTCGTCGCTTCGAAGCCGAAATCGTGCCTCTGGCTCAAAGTGGTCGCTTGACCACACTGTTGCTCTATGGCGGCGTCAACGATCTGTACAGCGATCTCACGGCCGGAAGGACCAACGACCGCATCGAGGCCGACCTTTCCGCGATCTATCGACGAAGCCACGACTTGAAGCTCGAGATCGTCGCCGTTACCGTGAGCCCTTGGGGCGGGTTCACGCGCTATTTCAACGCGCGCCGCTCGGACAGCACCCGACTGCTCAATAGCTGGATTTTGAGCCAGGTTGGCCGGGGGGCCATCGACCACGCCGTCGACAGCTACCCACGGCTCAGTTGCGGCGATGCAGAAAAGCTCTGCCCCGACTACGAAACCCGTGGCCATGACGGACTCCATCCGGGGCCCAAAGGACACGCCATTTTGGCTGAAGCCCTGTGGACGGAGGCTTTCAGCGATTGCGAGTGAGTGGGTTGTGTGGGTAAACCCGGGGCCATGGCGCCCGAGCCCACCTCCAAGAAGACCTCACGAGTTCCCGCCGGTGGGGCCAGCAAAGGCAAGCGTCCCGTCGACGACGAGAACCCCGTTCTCAGCGGACGCATGGTCTGGGCGATGGCGCTCGTGCTGGGCATGGTCGTGATCCCTCTGAGTCCGCTCGGCAAGGTCATCCGCAAGGATTCGCCCAAATCCGAAGAGCGTGAGCTGTGGCAGGTCGGCAAAGTCGCCACCGTGCACGTGACCGCGACGACCGCCGACTACGACAAGCTTGCTTGCGCCGATGCGCGCGTCGTCGGTACGGCGCATTGCGCATTCAAGAACGAGAAGGAACGCTTTCCTCTCGCGCCCAACGAACCACTCGACGACAACAAAAAGAACATCCTGCAACCGTACCGCACCACGGACGGACAGTTGCTCTTTCTCAGTGGGCTGTGGACCGATCCCACCCTCGCCATGCGCTTGCACAGCGAGCCAGCTCGCGGGGTGGCCGAGACCAAGCTTGCGCGCTTCGTCGTCGCCTGCGAGGTCCGCTTCATCGAGGAGTGGGAAAACCCGCTGCTCCGCTGGGGCCCGCGCGAGAACTGGTCTGGCCAGGGCAAAGCCATGGTCGCGACGCCGCTCAAGTGCGAAATCCTGCGCGACACCCTCAAGAGCTAGTCCGCGCGGGGGCGCGAGCCAGATTTCGGGGCACGCCCCACAAAACCTGCACATTTGGCCAGCCCGATGGAGTTGACGTTCGGGTTCGGCAGTGCATACTTCGCCACCCCTGAAACGGAAGAACTGCTCATGACTACGGAAGCATCGCCCGCGCGCGGCAACATCATCGACAAGCTCGAGTCCCAGTACCTGCGTACTGATCTGCCGCAGTTCCGCGTGGGAGACACCATCACGGTGAACTACCGCATCGTGGAAGGTGACAAGACCCGCGTTCAGGCCTTCAAGGGCCTAGTGATCAAGCGCCACCGCGCTGGCGCACGTTCGACCTTCACGGTCCGCAAGACCAGCTTCACCGTCGGCGTGGAGCGTACGTTCGTCCTCCATTCCCCACGCGTCGAGTCGATCGAGCTCGAAGCTCGAGGCGTCGTGCGTCGCGCTCGGCTGTTCTACCTCCGCGACTTGACCGGCAAGAAGGCTCGCGTCCGCGAGAAGAAGGATCGCTGAATCTTCTTGCGTGGCCGCAGCCAGCTGCTGGCCACCAAGTTCCTCGCAGTCGCATCTGCCCCTCGACGACCTCGCCTCACTGCGAGGTCGTTCTGCGTTTGGAGCCCGAATCGCTGCGGCGGACCGACTCTTGTGGGCTGTCGAGCCGAGTCCGATGATGAGGACCACATGGCGCTCAGGGCTCGAGCTGGTTACAGAAAAGCGTTGCTCGGCTGGGGCGCTGGGGCGGCCTGGTTCTGGGGCACCCTCGGCGCCAGTGCGACTCCCTCTGCCCACATCTTGCGTATCGACCCGCGGACATCGGTGCGCGACGGCAACCCGGTCGTCACCACGCTGATCGATCTGAGCGAGAGTCGACGCGTGAGCGAACTGCTCACGCCCTGCGCCCGCTTGTCGGGCGATGCCCAGATCGACTGCACCAGCGACGCGCTCGAGAAACCGGGCGCGCTGTTTCGTTCGTTGCCCTTTCCCGAGAAGACAGCGCTGTTCACGGTCAAGGTAAACGGCAGCGACGAGCCGGCGCACTACCTGGGACACACGCGCTTTGGCGAGACGCAAAACGAACCCGGCATCGGTACGGCTTGGCTGATCGTGCTCGACGCCGACGCACATGCAGGGGGCGCGCTCGACGAACTCTCGGCCGTAGCGCGTCGCTTCATCGACGCACTTGGACCCAGCGATCTGGTGAACCTGATCGTGCTCAGCGACCGACAGGTCGCCGTCGACAGCGGTTGGCTGCCCACGTCGGCACGCGAACCCGCGCTACTCACGCTCGACGCGCTCCAGGAAGCCTACAAATCCCCGGGACGCACGCGACCGCTCCTCAGCCTGATCAAGCAGGCCGCAACCGACGCCTTCCGCAGCCTCGGTGACCCGAAAGACAAGCTCACGGTCCCACTCCATCAGGCCCTGGTCGTCCTATCGAGCGGCTACGGCGGCGGTGATCCGTCGACGACCGGTCCAGGCGCCGCGCAATTGAGCGCCTTCCTCAGCGCCGGTCGCTTGGTCGAAGGCAACTCGGCGTTGCCCAAGACGCCCGTACCCGTGATCAGCATCCTGGCGCCGCCGAGCGGTCTGGACGAGTACCGCCTGCTGGCACGCGAGTTCATGCAGAACCTCTCGAACCCGGACATCGGCGGATTTTTCAGTGTCATTCGCGACGGCCAGTCGAGCCACGCCAGTCGCATCGTCGACGCCGTGCGCTCGCGATTCTCGCAAATGATCGTGGCGCGCTTTCGCTTGAGCTGCGTCGCACCCAGCGTCACTCAAGATTTTTCGCTGCTCTTTCGGGGCAACGATCCGGCCATCGCCGGTGATGCTTCGTACACCGGCGTCCCGCTCGGTTTCGAAGCCAGTGATTGGCCGCTCGACGTCGACGCCGAGCTGACACGCCAGAAGGCGCGCGACGCAGGTGGCGTCTATCCGGGCGGCAGCGTGCGGGTTTTCGGCAATTTTTGCTGGAGGGGCGATCTGACCCGCCCCGAGGTCTATTTGCTCCCGCCCGGCGAATCGCTGCCGCGCGATTTGAGCGGCGAGAGCCTCGACGCAGCTCGCCAGGTGCAAAAGCGACTGATCGCTCTGGACATGCGCGGTACCGTGGTCGCGGCCAACGATTCGTTCGCCGAATTCAGTCTGCCCGACTCCGACTCGATCTTGCACGGCGACGGGGACGCGACGGTCGTCCGTCTGGTTGTGGTCGATCGCGCGCTGCGGCGCACGAGCGGGCTCTCTGAAGCTACCGTGCTGCAGATCAAGGGGCGCACCCCGCCTCTGCCTCTGGTCCCGTGGGCCATTGCCGCGAGCGTCGTGGTCGTTGGTCTGGTGACGCTCGCATTCTTCTTGCGCAAGTCCAGCCAGCAGCGCGCCCGCCAAAGCACGAACCCGGCGCCGCGTTTCGATGGCTCACCCTACGCCACACCCTCGCCCGTCACGCGATCGCCGCGCGGCAGCTCAGGCCCCGAAATCCGAGCCACCTTGGAGGGCCCCGCGGGGCGCTTCGTGCTCTTGCCAGGAGCGGATCTGCGCGTGGGTCGCGATGGCGCACGCTGCGCAGTCATCCTGAACGATCCGCAAATCTCGGGGCTTCACGCCACTTTCCGCATCGAAGCCAATCGCGTGCTCGTACGCGACGAAGGCAGCACGAGCGGCACACGCATCTCGGGGCGGCTGCTCGAGGCCGGGCGTTTCGTGCCCGTCGAGAGCGGCACCGACGTGTTGCTGGGGCCCGAGACGCTACGCGTGACCATCGGCTGAATTCATGAGCATCCTCGCGAACCTGGGTCGCCAGACCATCCGCATCGGTAGGCGCGCCGATGTGGAGCTGCGTCTCGACCAACCCGGCGTGAGCGCCTTGCACGCAGAAATCGTGCATCAAGGCCAGGGCCGCTTGTTGTTCCTGCCGGGTGACGAGGGCCCCTGCTCTTGGAACGACCGCGTGCTCGAGCCCGGCGTGCCCGTACCTTTCGACTTTCAGAGTCATTTCTTCTTGGGGTCCGTTGAGCTGCCCCTGACGCATTGGGCCATCTGCGAAATGGTCCTGCGGCGCGGCCTGTTGCCGCCGCACCCGCGCGAGCTAGTCCTGGGGCGGGATCCGGATCGCTGTCACCTGGTGTTCGCGAGCCCAGGCGTTTCAGGGCGACACGCCACGCTGACCTTTCCGGGTCCGTTGGTCGTCGACCACCATTCGACGAGTGGTACCTGGCACAACGGCCAGCGCTTGCCTGAAGAAACGAACGTTTCAGTGCCTCCGGACGGGGTCATCGCCGTAGGCCCGTTGCCGCTTCCTCTGGCGTTGGCGCGCGAGATCCACGCCGCCCTCCAGACCGCCGACCGGCCTGCTCAAGCCGGCGCCACCCACCAGATGGTGGAGATGGAAGCTCCGCCGCCACCGTTTTTGGTCGTGCCCGCGCAGCCCGCGGCGCGGCAGCGCACCCTGATGGGCACCGTACGCATGGAGATGGCGCGCGATCGCACCATCGGACGCACGGCCGACAACGACATCGTGCTCGACCACCCGCAGGTGTCGAGTCACCACGCCAAGTTGATCTCTGCCGGCGCGCAACTGCTGCTGGAAGACCGAGGTAGCGAGCTGGGCACCTACGTGCGCGGCTCGCGACTCAAGCCGGGACAACGCGTTCCTGTCGAAGACGGTGAACGGGTCTCGTTCGGCCCGCTCACTTCCATCCTGCACTACGAAGGCAGCTCGGTTGAACTCTTGCTCGAAGGCCAGGCCGATTGGGCGGGCCGGCCTCTGCTCGAGATCGAGGCGCGGCACCTCAGCGTCGAGGTGCCGGATCGCGACGCTCCGGGCACGAACAAGCGCTTGCTCGAAGACGTCTCTTTTCGCGCACTACCTGGCGATCTGATAGCGCTGATGGGCCCGAGCGGCTCGGGCAAGACGACGCTCTTGCACCTGCTCACCGGCTACGTGACGCCCAGCCAGGGCCAAGTCCTGGTCAACGGCCAACCGCTGGACAGCATCTTCAACGCCTTGCGCGGCAGTATTGGTTACGTCCCCCAAGACGACATCATTCATCCCGAGCTGACTGTTTGGGAAGCCGTCCGCTACAGCGCGCGCTTCCGTCTCCCGCGAGACTACACGGACGCAGAAATCGATGAGCGCGTGCAGCGCACCCTGGCCGAACTCGGTCTGGAGAGCGTCGCTCAGTTGTTCATCGGCAAACCCGAAGCCAAGGTGCTCAGCGGCGGCCAGCGCAAGCGCGTCAACATTGCACTGGAACTCGTCACCGATCCGGTGCTGTTGTTCTTGGATGAGCCAACCAGCGGTCTAGCCGCCGACGACACGGCCGCCCTCGTCGAGCTGCTCGCGCATTTGGCAAAAACCACTGGAAAAACCATCGTCGCCACCATCCATCAGCCCGCGCGCTACGAGTACGAACGCTTCAACTTGGCGCTGGTCCTCGGTCACGGGGGCGTGCCCATCTACTTCGGGCCCACGCGCGACGCCTACGGTTTTTTCGAGAGCTGGCGGCCCCAAAGCGAGCGCTCGAACATCGACAATCCGCGCGACATGTTCGCCGAACTGGGTGAGCGCGAAACCCGCGAATCCCGTCGGGCCGCGGACGGAGTGACCGAGGAACGCGCCGCGTTGCGCCGGCGCGTCGCCGAAGACTTCCGCCGCGATTTCGAACGCTCGCGCATCTACGAGGCCATGCAGACGGGCGCTCGGCAGATCGGAGGAGCTCCCGGGCAGAGCGCCCAGGTGACGGCCCGCTCGCGCCCCCACGGACAGCTGGCGCTCCTGCTCAGTCGCTACATGCGCGTAAAGGTCCGCGATCGGGTGGGCACTGCGATCTTGTTCTTGCAGGCTCCGATCATCGGAATTTTGCTGGCGATGGTGTTTGGCGCTCAAAAAGCCTCCGTCCCCTACTGGTGCCTGGGTGCTCTGGAAGAATTGGCGCGCCGCGGCGGGGCAGTCGCCAAAGGTGCCGACGGCGTGCTTTCGCGCATGCACGAGGCTCAGGACCACGCAGGCGCACTTTTCTTCCTTGTTGTCGCGGCGGTGTGGTTCGGCACGAGCAACGCTGCGCGCGAGATCGTCAGCGAGCGCAGCATCTACCGCCGCGAGCGCATGGTGCACTTGCGCGTCGTTGAATACGTTCTCTCGAAATTCCTGGTGCTCAGTGCCTTTTCTGCCGTGCAGTGCACCGTACTCTTGGCGATCGTCTTTTGGGCGCTGGGCTTGCACGGGGGACCGCTCGGGTTTTTGACCAGCCTGAGCATGCTGATGCTCACCTCGTTCTGCTCCGTCGGTCTGGGGCTCTTGCTGAGCGCTGTCGTGCAGAGCAGCGAGGCTGCAATGGCTCTCACGCCCATCGCGCTCATTCCCCAAGTGGTGCTTGGCGGCCTGATGGTGCCGGTCACGACCGTTGCCTGGCTCGGCGCGCCCATGCTGGCTATTCCGGCGCGCTGGGGCTTCGAAGGCGTCGTGCGCATCGAGCGCTTGGCCGAAAAAAACGACCCGGCGTGGCGCATACCGCTGGAAGGCGTACCCGACAGCCCGCCCGATTTCTTGAACGGCGGCGCCTTCTCGTGCGCCGAAGCGCAACTCAAGAGCAAGGATTTCTTGGGCGCGTGGGGCTTCTCGACTGCAGACACCCCCTACTTGGCCGCCCTCGTACTTGCCGCGATGACTCTCTGTTGCCTCGTGTTGGTGGCGCTCCAGCTGCGCCGCTCCGACAAACGCTAGGCTAGGCTAGGCGGGACGGGGCTACGCCAAGCCCGGCCCTACCTTCGACCTCAGCTGGCCGGGCTGCGGCGCTGCGTTTCGATGAATTCGGCGTAGAGCGCCTGGACAGCTTGCTTGAACTCGGCCGGGATGACGCCAACGATGATGTTCACTTCGCTGGCGCCCTGATTGATGACACGCACATTCACGCTGGCTCGGCCGAGCGCACTGAATACACGCGCGGCAATACCGACCGAGTGGCTCATGCCTTCGCCCACGACGGCGATCAGGGCCAAATCGGGCACCAAACTGACCTTGTCGGGACTGAGCGCGCCTTGGATTTCCGCCAGTACGTCGTCGGTCTGACCCTCGATCTGATCTTGTTCGACGATGACGTTGATGCCGTCGATGCTCGATGGCGTGTGCTCGACGCTGATGCCACGGCGCTGGAAGATGCCGAGCAAACGGTGGGCGAAGCCCACCTCTTTGTTCATCAAGCTCTTCTCGACGCACACCATCGAAAAGCGCTCTTTGCCCGCAATGCCGGCGATGGCCGTCGCCTTGTACTCTTCGGCGCTGAGCTGCGACACGATGCGCGTCCCCAGGTGGCCGGGCTCGTTGGTGTTCTTGATCTGGATAGGAATGCCCACTTCGCGCACGGGCAAGGTCGCTTCATCGTGGAGCACGGAGGCGCCCATGTACGAAAGCTCGCGCAGCTCACGGTAGGTCACCTCGACCATCGGCTCGGGGTTTTCGACAATGCGGGGGTCGGCCATCAACAGACCGGATACGTCAGTCCAGTTTTCGTAGACTTCGGCATGAATAGCGCGCGCCGCGATGGCGCCACTGATGTCCGAGCCGCCGCGCGAAAAGGTTTTCAACTTGCCCCCCGGGCCTTGGCCGTAGAAGCCGGGGATGACGTAGAGTTGGTTCGGATTGCCCAGGCGCTCGCCGAGCAGCGCGTAACTCTTCGGGTCCACCAGCCCGTTGCTCTGGATGAAGATCGTCTCGGTCGGATCGACGAACTCGGCGCCCAGGAACTCGGAGATGATCAGCGCGTTGAAATACTCGCCGCGCGACGCAACGTAGTCGGCGCTCACGCCGGACTTCAACTCTTCGGCGAAGGCGTCGAGCGCTTGGCCGACGACTGGCGTCACCCCCAACTCGCGCTCGATCTCGACGAAGCGCTGGCGAACGGTCGAGAACGGTCCGGAGAAATCGGTGCTCATGCCAGCCATTTCGGCGCACAAGTACAGGAGATCGGTAACCTTGGCCTCGGTCTTCACGCGCTTTCCGGGGGCCGAAACGACGACGACGCGGCGTCGCGGATCGCTCTCGACGATGGCTTTGACCTTGCGGATTTGCGCGGATTCCGCGCAGCTGGTGCCTCCGAATTTCGCGGCGATGCGGCTCATAGGGGCGGTGTGTTGCCACAGGCGCGCGCCGCTGGCCACTAGCCCGAAACCACAGCGCGTTTCACCTCTGCGCGAACATCTTCTCGTAGTGCCGAAAAACCGTGCGGCTGTTCAATTTTCCCCAGAAAGTGCTGATGCTGAGCCAGATGGCCAGGCCGCGTAGGTCTTGAAAAATCTCGGGTACGTAGCGTGGCGGCCGCACGATGCCTTCGTGAGCGCGCTCCGCCAGGGCCGGAATGTCCTCGAGCGCGACCTTGCCCACGAACAGCCAACGAATCAGCTCGGGGCGCCCCTTGGCGATGGCCGCGTGCAAGAAGTTGTAGTTCGACACGACGCCTTTCATGTAGACGATGTCCTTGGTGAAGGGCGCGCCGCCGTCGACCGTGCCACCGCGGAAGACGCGCTGCGTTCCCCAAAAACATGCGTCCTCTTCGTAGCCCTCGGTCCGAAACCACTCGAAGACGTCGTAAAAGCTCGCGCCGGCCTCGGCCTTTTCGACTGCGAGCACGCGATTGTTGAGCCGATGCGCGCGCCCCGGATAGCTGGCAAAGGTGAGCACTTCGAGCAACGCGGCCAAACCCTCTTGCGTCGCGGCTGTGCGCGGCGGCCCTTTGGACAACCAGCGCGCCACCGGTTGTTGCTGGCCGTTCAGACTGGTGCCCACGTGAGCCCAGCCCTCGTGCACCTCGAGGATGCGCACGTCGTCCATGTTGAACAAAGCCCCCTTGCGCACCTTGACGTAGTCGCTGCCAGCCGCCGCGTCCGCGACGATTCCGTCGTCCAAAATCACACGAATTTTGCCGTCGCCAAACACCGCGCGCAAGCGCGTGTTCAGGATCTCGACGACCTCGGGAGCCGTGACGGTCTTCTGCTGCACCGGCCCCAAGAGCGAGTCGTCGATCTCGGTCAGGATGCCGTACATGTCGTGCGCAACGTCACTGACCGTCGTCGAACCATCGGCGAACGTGTCGGAAGCCGAGCCGTAGAGCAAACGCGACATCTGGTAGAAGCGCTTGGTGCCGCGCGCCTCGAGCATCTCGATGACATTGCGGTACTCGCGCGCGCTCGCGGCCAAGATGCGCGCAATATCGTCGCTCTCACCCAGCTCGTCGTGCACGTCGTCTTCGATACGCTTGAGCTCGTCCTTTTTCAGGACCGGATCGTAGTCAAACGGTGAGCGCGGGTAGGTGATCGGCGGCAACTGGCGAAAACCGGAGGCGCGAAAGGCCTCGAGCACTTCGGGCCCCCATTTGATGCCGTCCAGGATGCGAATGGGACGCTGCGCGTCGACGACTCGTTGCGCCAAGCGCGCGACCTTCTCCTTGTACGAGCGCCACTGCCGAGAACCTTCGGGCAGCTCGTCCAGGTGCGCGTGCTCCTCTTCGGTCGCCGCGTCGGCGTCAGCCCGGTCGCTCGATGAGCCGACCACAGACAGTTCGGGGGCCTGAATCGCCATGGTTTGGGCATCATAAACCCACTCAGCCAGGCTTGGCTCAGGATTTCGACCCAACTGCCGTTCTACTGAACGTGCATCCTCCTTCCGTCGACCCTTCGCCCAGCGAACGGCTGCCGATGCCCAGCCTGCTCGCCCGGGAGGGCGACGCCTCGCCCATCGTCGAGCG
>JBBQHO010000079.1:0-16331 GCA_038324055.1 Polyangiales bacterium
AAAGGCCAGGCGTTCACGCGCACGCGCATGAAGAATCTGCTGACCGGCAACGTCCTGGAGCGCAACATCCGTTCGGGCGAGAAGCTCGAGGTTGCCGACGTCGAAGAACGCTCGATGACTTACATCTACCCGGAAGGCGACGCCTACGTGTTCATGAACTCCGTGAGCGGCGAGCAGGTCAGCGTGCCAGCCGAGGCCATCGGTGACGACGCGGGCTTCATGATCGACGGCGCCGAAGTCTCGGTCGTCATCTACAAGGGCCAGCCGATGAGCATTACGCTCCCCTCGCACATTCTGGTGCAGATCACCTTCACGGAGCCCGGAGTCAAGGGCGATACGGCCAACAACGTCACCAAGGCCGCAACTATCAGCACCGGCGCCGAGGTCCAGGTTCCACTCTTCATCAACGAAGGCGATTGGATCAAGATCGACACGCGCACGCGCAGCTACACCGAGCGCGCCAAGGCCCCGAGCTGAAGGCAGGCGAGCGAGGCTCAGGGCGCGGGGGGCTTTTCCCAGACGGTGGCCAGTCCGTTGACCAGGCACGCCGCGAGCTTTCGATCGTCGCTGGCACTGCATTCCAAGCCGGAGCGGAAGTAGGGGTCGCGCCACAGAGCCCCGTGAGCTTCGTCGTGTACGAAGAGACCCAGGCTGGTGCTGACGACGCCGTGGGTGACGGGTTTGCCATCGCTTTTCCACACCTCGCCACCGACGGACACGATGACTTCGGGCCCTTCCCACGCGAGCAGTTGAGCCGGCAAGGGGCCGCCACCAAAGCGCGAGCACTTGCCGGGCCGCGGAGCGAGCAAACGGAGCGGGAGCGAGGGCACGGCGCTGCCGTCGGCTGCGGCAAAGGCAAGCTGCACTTCGGATCGGTCGCACGAGGGCAGCACGGCTACCACTCGCTTGTCACCCGGCCCGCGTGGCTCGAGCGGCCAAGCAGGAAACTCCGGCGCAGTGGACGGCGGGATTGGCAGACCGCCATCGCCGTCCAGCGGTGGGGGAGGCAAGGGTTCAGCAGCCGCGGGCTCGGGCCAGAGCTGACGTGTCGTCTGATCCGCAAGCAGCGCCCAGAGACGGTTCTTCGAGTCGAAGGCGAGACGGCTTCGGAGTACGCCTGCAGGCTTGTCACCCAACGTGATACGCACGTCGGCCACACGGCGCGGAGTTCCGACCGAAACTTTGGCAAGCGCGAGCTTCTCGAGCGCTAGCCGCTCCTTTTCTGCAGGCGCCGCGCCGAACCAGGCCGCGCGCTCCAATTCGCCCAGCGCGCGACTCAGCTCATTCAGGCCGACGTGCGCTTGAACTGCGGCCCAGGTAAGGCGACCCAGGCCCGCTTCCATGTTGCCGCAAGACAACGGCGTACCGTCCCATTGGCTGACGCGGCTTGCACCACCCTCGGAACAGACTGCCGCATACAGGCGCCGCAACGCGTCGACTTGCGCGGGCACGCGTCCCCGTTCGGCCTTGCGTTGCGCGGCGATGCCGAGTTCGGATGCACGGGCCACGAAGGCGCGACTGGGTGTGTCTTTCTGCCGCGACGGGCCCGCGGGGCGCGCGAGCCAATGCACGCCGAAGCTCTCTTGGGTTCCACCCGGAGCGAGCATGCGGAAGGTGACCTTGACATCGCTCGCGCCGTCGCCGTCCTGATCCGCGGTGTGCGCTTCGAGTTCGAGCGTTTCGCCCACCGCCAAGGGTGCCACGCGTAGAGCCTGCAACAGTGGGACGGACGCGGCCGTCTGCACGACGAGTAGCGCGCGATGGGGCGCGCCGGGCAGTTGGCGCGCTCCGCAGCTTCGCGTGACGTCGACCGTCACACCGCCCGGGCCGCTCGAGGCGAGCGTGACTTGCTCGGAGCAATCGGCATCGGTCGGCAAGAACGCCGGGCTCTCGACCAAGCGCTTCTGGGGCGAACCGTTGAGCCCGTGCAACCAGAGTCCGTGCACGTCGCTTGGCCCTTGGATCCAGCTGACGACGCTGGCCGGCGCGGTGGCGTCGGGCTCCGGCAGTCGGGCAGCCAAGGCGAATGTGCCGCCGCGGGGCGCGCTCAAGGTGCGCTCGAATACCGTCCAGGTGCGCAACGCGGACGGTGCGGCGACGACCAGGGCCTTTTCGGCCGCCTCATCCGCCGTTTCCTTCGCTGTTTTTTGCGTAGGCGCAGGGTCGCTGTTCGGGAGTGCGGTCGCGACCGAAAAAGGTGTGTACGGGCGCTCGTCCTCGCAACTGCAGCCACTGGTTAGCGGGCCGAGAGCGGCGACGCCGATCGTTGCGAGTAAACCGCGGAGAACTCCGCTCATGAGAAAGCGCATCGTGTGAGACACCGTAGTAGTAAGTAGCAGGGTTCGGCAGATCCCGACCGCCCGCGTCTGAACCCGATTCTTTTACACAAACGGCCAAGTAGGTGCTCTCGAATCCGCAGGCCGAGTCAGCCCGTCGGAGCGCCTGGGGAGACGCCGCGTACCTCAATGAAATTAAAGGGTTGTTTGGGCCTTTTCCCGGGGGCTACTCTCCCTCCGCCTCAGACGGATCCCCTTCGTGCTGAAGGGGCAGTGGGGCTCGTGGGAAACAAGCATGGATGCACAAACGGTCCGGACGGCGCTCGGTACTCTGCAAACGAACCCCGATGCCGCGGAGGCATGGGAGAATCTACGCGCAGGCCTGAGCCTCGGTGACGGTGATCTGGATCCGGCCGACGCCCTACGCCTCCTGCAGGCGGCGCGCGAACGTCACAACTCGCGCGGCGAAGCCGAAGCCGTAGCGCGCTTGCTCGAGTTCAGCATCGAGCTGTCCGTCGGCACCACCGAGGAGCCGCGGTTCCTGCGCGAGCTTTCGCGCGTGCTGCTCGAAGACTTGTTCGATTCGACGGGCGCGATGCGTGCGCTGACTCGCGCGGCAGCGGCAGCAGCTGGGGCTGGCGAGTACCAGGAAGAGTTGGACGCGCTCCAGGCAAAAGGTGCGCGCTACTCCGAGCAAGCCGCGACGTACATCAGCGAAGCCGAAGCGGCCAGCGACGACGCTTACCAGAGCGCCATGCTGATGCGTGCCGCCGAAGTCGAGGTGAGCTTCTCTCAAGAGCCGCGTCTTGGCTCGGTGATCGAGAACCTGGAGCGTGCGGTGCGCCTCGATCCGGGTAACTTGCTAGCCGCAAAGCTGCTCGAAGTCGTCTTTCGGCGTGAGGGGCGTTTCGAGGATGCAGCGCGGACGCTGGAGCGCGTTTCGGAACGCGCGGCCGATACCGATGCGCGGGTCACGGCGGGCGTGCGTCTGGCACGTCTGGCTCAATACCGGTTGGGTGACGAAGCTCGTGCTGCCGCCGCCTACGATCGAGTGCTCGAGATCTCTCCGAGTCAACCCGACGCGATGGAGTTCGTGACGGACTATTACGCGCAAAACGAACGCTGGGATGACCTGGTCCGTGTCTATGAGCGGCCGCTCAAGACGGCGGTGACCGACGTCAACCGCCTGGGCGACATGCTGCAAGTGGCGATGCTGCACTGGAAAAAGCGCGAGGTGCCAGCGGATGCCGAGCCGTGGTTTGCGCGCATTCGAAAACTCGACCCCGCACACGACGGCGTTTTGGCCTTCTACCGAAGCTACAAGGCCGCTCTCGAGGACGATGCCGGTCTGGTCCTCGTGCTCCAGGACGCGCAGCGCGCGCTGCCAGAGGGTGACTCGCGTGCCGCCGAAATCGCCACGGACTTGGCACGTTACGCCGAGTCCCAGGCCAACGCGCACCGCGCGATCGAGCAATACAAGAGCGTGTTGCGCGCCGACGCCGAGAACGTCGAAGCTCGTACGCAGCTCAAATCCCTCTACAAGCAAACGCTCGGTCACAACGCGCTGGTCGAGTTGTTGCGCCAGGATCTCGAGCGCACCGCCGAGGCGGACCTCGAGAAGCGTCTACAGATTCTGCGCGAGATTGCTTCGGTCTACCGCGAGTACCTCAAGAGTGAGACCGCTTTGGTGGGGGTCCTCAACCAGATTGTGCAGCTGGACGGCAAGCTGGACGAGCACGACGTCGGCGAGGTGCGCGAACTCGTAGGCCTGTACGAGCGTCTCGGTCGGCACCGCGATCTTTTGGCCAGCAAGAAGCTGCTGGCCGAGATCGTGCCGGACGTCGACGAGAAGAAGGCGCTCTACCGTCAGATTGGCCGTCTGTGGCTCGATCAGTTCTCGAACGTGCAGCATGCGATGGAAGCCTATGCCGCGCTCCACGAACTGGATCCGACGGACCAGGAGGCCATCGAACGTCTCGACGAGCTGTACCGCAAGCGTCGCGCTTGGAAGGAACTCTACAGCCTCTACGAGGAGCAGCTGCAGGCCAAGCAGGGCCAGGCACGCGTGCCGATCCTTCGCGAAATGGCCCAGCTGGCCGCGGAACGCCTCGGTCGCATCGACGACGCACTGCTACTGTATCGTGAGATCCTCGAGATCGATCCGAGCCGCGCAGACGTCCTGGACCGCATGGAGAAGCATGCGGAGCGCGCCAAGAGTTGGAGTGTCTTGGCTGAGGTGCTCGAAAAGCGCCTGTCCCAGATGCCTGAAGACGAGACGCGTCTGCCGGTACTGCAGAAGCTGGGCTCGGTGTACGCCGACCAGCTCGACGACGCCGAACGCGCTATCGGCACGTGGCGGCGGGTCGTCGATGCCCAGCCGGGCAACGCCCGCGCCATGCGAGTGCTGCGCGACACCTACCTCAAGGCCGATCGCTTCGACGAACTCGAAGATCTGTACAGCGCGCAAGGTGATTTGGAGGGCTTGGCCGAGGTGCTGAGCACAGCCGCCGATCGCGCTGCCGATCCCAAGGCCAAGATCGATCTGAGCTACCGAGCGGCCCGCGTCTACGAGGAAAAGCTGGGCCAAGCTGCGCGGGCAATCCGCTCTTATGAGCGCATTTTGTCGCTCGAAGCGCGCGATGCTCGCGCGATCGAACGGCTGCTGCCTCTCTACGAACAGGAAGAAAAGTGGGCGCGCGTGCCTGTGCTACTCGAGACGCTGGTCGAGCTCTCCGCGACGCCAGAGGAGAAGGTGACCGTGCTCGGTCGCCTCGTCGACGTGACCGGTCAGCGCTTGGCCGACAAGCGCAACGCCACGGCCCATGCCCGTCGCGCCTTCGAAATCGCTCCCCAAGATCCGCGCGCCATCGAGTTGCTCGACGCGACCTCGCGCAACGCCGGGAGTTGGGACGAAATGGTCCAGGCACTCGAAAAGCGTCTCGTTACCTTGGGTGACTCGCCATCGCCCGAGCGCGGCAGCGCGCAGCCGCCGGCTTTTGAGGAGCCCCAGACCAGCACGGGCAAGAAGAAGAAGCGCGGCAAGAAGGGCATTGGGAGCGTCGAACCCACCGAAACGCCCGCACTGCCGCCGGCCGAGCGCGTGAGCGAGGAGTCCGGTCAGTCGGCGGAGCGGCGCGCGGTGCGTTTGCGGCTTGCTCGCGTGCTCGGTGAGGAACTGGGCCAGGTCGCGCCGGCTCTCGAACGGCTCAAGGCGTTGGGCGTCGTGCATCCGAACGATCCTGAAATACTGGGCGTATTCCAGAACCTATTGGGCCGTGAGAATCGCCCCGATGACGTGCGCTGGCTCTACGTTCATCGGGCCGAGTTTGCGGCAAATCCCGCAGAAAAAGGCGAGGTCTTGGCCGCGGCGGCCGCTTACGAAGAGAGCACAACGGGTGATCGGGCGCGCGCTCTGGGCCTCTACAAGCTGTCGCTTGCCCAAAATGCCGAGCAAATCGTCGTTCTCGAGGCGCTCGCGCGTCTCGGCTTGTCCGAAGGTGAAGCCGATGTCGCTGCCGACGCGCTCGAGCGTCATCGCGATCTGTCATTTGGTGCCGAACGCGCGTCGAAGGAAGCTACGCTGGCGGAGCTGTACGCCGATCATTTGGGCCGCCACGCCGATGCCCTAGCGGCGGCGCAACGGGCGCTGGGCGAAGGGGTCGAGCCGGGTCGCGTCATCCCGGTGCTGTCGCGTCTAGTCGAGGTGCCCGAGGTGCGCGGCGAAGCTGCGCGTATCTTGAGCGAACAGTACCAGGCCGGCGGCAACTCGCGGCAAGAAGCCGACGCATTGCGTGCCTTGATCTCGGAGACAGCGGACGCCGATGAGCGTGCTGCGCTCTACGAGCGTTTGTCCTCGGTCTACGAGGACAAGCTCACCGAGCCTGGCGGCGCGCTTTCCGTGATTCTGGAGGCGCTCAAGAGTTTTCCGGCTCGCGCCGAGCTGTGGGATCGCGCCGAAAAGCTCGCGCAGAGTTCGGGCCGACCGACGGACCTGGCCGAAGCCTTCAAGAGCGCGTTGCGCGCCGAGTTGCACGCCGATTTCGCGGCCGACCTGTGCCGTCGGGCTGCGCACCACCACGAAGCGGTGCTTGGTGATTCGGCCGGCGCTGTTCCCTACTTCGAGAAGTTGCTTTCTCTCGAGCCCGACGACGACGCGGCCTTCCAGCGTCTCAAGCAGATCCTCACCGGCGCCGAGCGCTGGCGTGAGCTCGAAGAGCTGTACGACAAAGAGATCCAGCGTCTCGACGACGACGGTCGACGCGTTGAGATGCTAGCCGAAGTGGCGCTCTTGGCCGAAGAAATCATGGGCGACGCGGAACGCGCCGTGACCTACCATCGCCGCATCCTCGAACTCGATCCGGTTCTCTCGCTGTCGCTGGAGGCCTTGGATCGCCTCTACACGCGGCTGAACAAGGGCCCGGAACTGGTCGATTTGCTCGACAAGCGCGTGGAGTTCTCGGTCGGTTCCGAGCAAGGGGCTTTCTTGGTGCGGATCGGTCAGCTCGCTCTCGGGCTGCACGATCCCGAACGTAGCATCACCGCCATCGAGCGCGTCTTGGTCGAAGACCCGACCAGCTACGAGGCGCGCGACGTTGCCGAAGAACTACTCAAAATCGGCGGTGTTCGCATGCGAGCGGCCCGCGCTCTGGAGTCCGTATATGAAGCTCGCGACGAGATCCGCGATTTGGTGCGCGTCTTGGGCGTGCGCGTCGAGGGCCTGCGACCGAGCGAAGAAGGCGCAGTCGAGGACAAAGAGAGCGAGGAAGAGCGGCGCGATTTGCTGCGTCGCATTGCCACCTTACGTAACGATCGGCTTCACGACGACGAAGGTTCGTTCGACGTGTTCGCCGAACTGGCCCCGCTCGATCCGCTCGATGGGGATCTGCGTGATCGCCTGATTGATTCCGGTCGTCGCCTGGGTAAGAGCGCGCGGGTGGTCGAAGTCCTGTTGGCCGCGGCCAAGCAAGCGGAGCACCCGGCCCTGCGTGGCGAGATCCTCATGCAAGCTGCCACGATTCAGGCGGGTATCTTGAATGATCAGCCGGCGGCTGAGGCCACTTACGCCTCCGTTCTCGAGCTTTCGGCTGAAGAACCCGACTTGGCGCTGACCGCCGCTCGCGCTCTGGAAACGCTGTACGTCGCCGAGCGTCGGAACAACGAGCTGGCCATCAATCTCCAGTTCCAGATCTCCATCGAGCCCGATTTCGATCGCAAGCGCGATCTGCTTGGGCGTTTGGCGCACCTGTCATCCGATGTGCTCGGCGATGCAGTGGGCGCCATCACGGCCTGGGAAGCACGACTCGAAGAAACCGCCGACGACCCAGCTGCGTTGCTCGCGCTCACTGATCTCTACGAGCAGGCCGGGCGCTACCAAGATTTGGCACGCGTCGTCTCCGACCGCCGTGACGCAGCGGTGCGTGACGCCGACCGACTCAACCTCTCGCGCAAGCTAGCGGAAATCCAAGAGCTGCGGTTGGGCGAGACCTCACTGGCCATCGACTCTTACCAATCCATTTCCGACGAGGTGGGCCCTGACCCCGAGATTCTGGCGGCGCTGTCGCGCCTTTACCTCAAAGCAGAGCGTCACCACGAGTTGGCCGAAGTCTACGAGCGCCAGTCCGAAGTACTCGAGCAAGAGAGCGATCGTCTAGCGGCGTTGGCCAACCTCGGACGCGTGCGTTCGACTCATCTTGGCGATTTGCCCGGCGCGCTCGAGGCCTACCGCCGTTCCCTCGCGCTCGACATGGACCAGCCGGAGAGCCGCGCGGCCCTGGAGTTGCTCTTGAACCACGAGGACGTCGTCACGCGCCTCGAAGCGGCGGAAATTCTCCAGCCGATCCTCGAAGCCGAAGGCAACCACGAGGGCTTGCTCGGCGTGCTCGAGGTGCAGGCCCAGTCCAGCGACGACCCTGCCTTCCAGACCGAGCGTCTGACGATGGCGGTCGAGATCGCCGAGCGCCAGCTCAGCGACCCCAAGCGTGCGCTCGGCTACGCTTTGCGCGGCACGCGCCTGGCGGCCGGCCAGGGGGACGTTCGCCCTTGGCTCGAGGCTTTGGAGCGTTTGGCGCCGCTCGCCAACGCGCGCCGCGCCCAGGTCGAGATCCTGGAAAGCATCGCGCCCGAGTTGTTCGATGCCGATCAGCAGCTCGAGGTACAGAAGCGCGTCGCTGGCTTGCAGCGCACCGAGCTGGGTGACACCGATGCGGCGGTGCTCAGCTACAACAAGGCGCTCGAGTTGCGCGCTGACGACCGTGAGTCGTTGATCGCGCTCGAGGAACTCTACGAACAGGCTGACAACCACCGCGATCTGCTGTCGATTCTCGAACGGCGCGAGGAAGGCGCCAGCGACGACGGCGAGCGCAAGCAGCTCTTGTTCCGTCGCGCCTCCTTGTTGGCAAGCAGCTTGTCGGAGCCGGCTCGCGCGATCGAAACCTACGAGTCGATCCTCGACCTGGAACTCGATCCGAGCGCCATTTCGGCGCTCGAGCGCCTCTACGCCACCGCGGAACGCTACGATGATTGGGTCGCGCTGATTCAGCGGCGGCTCGACGAGGGTCGCGAGAATCGCGTGCTTTTGCGAGTGAAGCTCGCGCGCGTCCTGGCCGAGCACCAAAAAGAATACGAGCGCGCTCTCGACGAACTCGGCGAGGCTCTTGGCGAAGAGAGCCAGAATTCGCAAGCCATCGCGCTGCTCGAAGAGCTGACGCGCGGCTCGGCGCTCGACGCGAACCTCAAGGGGCGTGCGGCCGGCTTGCTCGAGCCGGTCTACATGACGCGCGGCGACTACGTCGCAGTGCTGTCGGCGCTGGAGATGCGCCGCGCCGGCTCCGAAGATCCGATCGAAAGGCGCGAGTTCATCACTCGCATCGCGCAGATCCACGAGGAACAACGCGACGATTACGCTGCCGCGCTCGAGACCACGGCGCTGCTCTTGGCCGAAGATCCGGACGACAGCGCGAGCCTCGGCGAGATGGAACGCCTCGCCAAGGTTGCGGGAGCGGAGCTCCGTCTGGCTGAACTGTTGTCGGCGCAGGTCGAAAAGACTGGCGTCGTGGACGATTCGAGCGCGGCCCTGGCGCGTCGCGCGGGAGAGATTTTCGCCGCTCGTGGCAAGAACCGCGAAGCTTTGCCGCTGCTCGAACAGGCGCTGGCCTTCACGCCCGAAAACGACGAGCTTTTCCGAGCGGTCGACCGAGTCCTCACCTTGGCTGGCACGCCTGAGAAGCGCGTCACGCTGTATCGCGCCGCCCTCGAGCAAAAGTTCGATCCGGGTGAGCGCTTGCCGCTGCTTCACGTCGTGGCCGAGCTCGAAGAGCGGGCGCTCGGACAGGTCGAGTCGGCCATCGTTGCCTACCAGCAAGCGCTGGAGGCGGACGAACGGGACACGGTCTCGCTCGACGCGCTCACGAGGCTCTACCGCCAGACCGAGCGTTGGAACGAACTGGCCGAACTCTACCAGGCGCGCGCCGACGACGCGTCGGGTTCGACGCGGGCACAGTACCGGCTCGCTCTGGCTTCGCTTTACGACCGCGAATTGGGTCGTCCGGATGCAGGGCTCGACCAGCTGGAAGAGATCGTGCGCGAGACGCCCGATCATCCAGAGGCGATTGCGCGTATCGAAGCGCTGCGGGGCTCGGATGGCCTGAAAGAACGCGCGGTTGAAATCCTGCGACCGCTGTACGAGGCCGCCGACGACTGGAAGAGGCTGATCAAGCTGAACGAGGACCGGTTTGCGCTGGCCAGCGATCCCCACGATCGCGTCGCCATCCTTCGAGAAACGGCGCGCCTCTGGGAGACGCGCGGAGACGCCAGCGATCGCGCTCGCCGTGTGCTTTCCGAAGCCTTCAAGCTCCTGCCCGAAGACGAAGAGGTTCGCGAAGAGATCGAGCGCTTGGTCGGCATCACCCATGAGTGGCCGATTTTGGCAGAACTCTACGGCGGCGTTCTCGAAGAACACCCCAACCTCAGCACGCGTCGCGAGATCGTCGCGCGTTTGGCCGAGCTGTTCGACGACCGGCTCGACGATCCGCGAGCGGCGCTGGATCGCTTCACCGAGTTGTTCGAGTTGGACAGTTCCGATCTGGAGGCCGTGGTGGCGATGGAGCGCTTGGCGTTGCTCTTGGCCGATTGGCGAGTGCTCGAAAAGGGCCTGATTGCCCATGCCGATCTGGTATTCGACGACGACGAACGATGCGGCGTGCTCGTTCGTCTGGGCGCTCTACGTCAGCGCATCTTGGACGACGCACCCGGCGCGGTGGAGGCTTACGAGCGTGCTTTCGAGGTCAATGCGGAAAATGCCGACGTCGCCGATCGCCTGATCTCACTGTATGAGGGGGGCGACAACGCAGGTCGCTTGGTCGAGCTGTACTTGGCGCGCGTCGAGCTGAGTCAGGACTCGGAGTTGTCCTACGGCTTGCTGATGCAGGCAGCCCAGCTGTTCGAGAAAAGTCTGTCGGACAGGGCGCGTGCCATCGAGTCGCTCGACTCGGCTCTGAGCGCGCGCCCAGGTGACGGCAAGGCCATCGCCGAGCTGAATCGGCTCTACCGCGAAGAGCAGATGTGGCCCGAGTTGCTGGACAACCTGCGACTCGACGCTAGTACTGCCGAGACCGCCGAGCGTCGGTTGGCGATTCGTCATGAGATTTCGCGGATTCTGGCCGAGAAGCTCGAGTCCTTCGAGGAAGCGCTAGAATCGTATGGCGCCATCTTGGCCGAGACGCCGGCCGACGTGGAGGCGCTCGATGCGGTGTTTGCTCTGGCCGATCGCGAGGAGCATTTGCGTCAGCAGGCTGCCGACTTGCTCGTGCCAGCACTCCGGCAGTCCAGCCACAAGCCGCGGCTGGTTCGCGCCCTCGAGCTGCGGCTGAGCGTCGAAACCGAGGCCGCCGAGCGCGCGGCCACCCTGCGCGCCATCGCTCAGGTGCAGGAGCACGAACTCGCCGATCCCCAGCAGGCGTTCGAGGCTTTCCTGCTCGCCATCGTCGAAACGCCGGAGGCGGTCGATCTGTACGTAGAGATCGAGCGCTTGGCGCCTCGCGTCGACGGTTGGAAAGCCGCAGCCGCGGCTTTGCGTCAGCGCGCCGAGGAGAGCTACGAGCCCGAGCTGGCCCGCGACCTTTGGGTGCGACTCGCCGGGATTTTGGAGACGCAGCTCGGCAAGAAAGCCGAGGCCGTCAACGCCTACCAGAAAGCCACAGAGCAGGTCGGCGACCAGCTCGAGCTGCTCGAAGCGCTCGACCGCCTTTACACGGAGCTCGGCGAAACAGCGCAAGTGGTCGAACTGCTCGAACGACGCATGGCTCTTGCCGACTCGGACGAAGCCCAGTCCAAGTTGCTCACCCGACAGGGCCAGTTGCAGCTGGATCAGCAAAAGCGCCCCGGCGAAGCGCTGGCCTCGCTCCGCCAAGCTCTCGAACGCGACGTGCAGAACTTCGAGGCCAGCACAGTCTTGGCTCGGCTGCTCGATACTCCCGACTATTTCGACGAGGCCTTCGAAGTGTTGGACAGCGTCTACCGCGAGCGGCCTGACGGGAAGTCGTTGGCGGCGCTGCACGAACGACGCGTTGCGCGCGCCACCACGCCCGGCGAACGCATCGACATGCGCCGCTCGCTTGCTCGCGTCCTCGAAGAGGACACGCAAGATCCGTTGGCGGCCCAGCGCGTGCTCACCGAAGGTTTGACCGACGATCCCAGCGACGGAGGACTGCTGGACGAGGTGGAGCGCTTGTTGGCGATCACGAATGCACACGGCGAGGCCGCTCAGGCGCTCTTGGCCGTGGTGGGTTCCGCAAAGAAGCTCGACGCCCAGGTGGCGCGCGAGCTCAGCCAGAAGGCTGCGGGTTGGTTGCAAAACAACGTCGGGGATTTGGCAGGCACAGAGAAGGCGCTAGCTCTGGGCCTCCAGTTCGTGCCCGACGCGGACGATTTGCTCGAGCAGCTCGAGGGTTTGCAAAGTGCTCCGGGTCGCGAATCGGATCTGTTGGCGACGCTCCAGAAGCGCGCGCCCCTCGCGCTCGACGACGGTACACGCATCGAAATACTCAAGCGCGCCAAGCAACTGGCGGACAAGCTCGAGCGCCGCGACGTGGCCGAAAAGCTCCTTCGTCAGGTGCTCGAACTCGACGATTCGGATCTGGAGGCGCTCGAGGGCTTGAGCTTCTTGCGTCGAGCGGCCGGTGACGACGCCGAGACGTTCGAATTGTTGGTCAAGCGGGCCGACGTCGAGGCAGACGGCGACAAAGTACGCACGCTGCGCTTCGAAGCGGCCGAACTGGCGCGGGACAAGCTCAAACGCGTTCCCGAGGCCATCCAGCTGCTCGAG
This sequence comes from Polyangiales bacterium, assembly GCA_038324055.1. Lineage (GTDB taxonomy): Bacteria > Myxococcota_A > Polyangia > Polyangiales > Polyangiaceae > NIC37A-2. Next base: position 12,598 of record JBBQHO010000079.1, read on the forward strand.
CAGCTGTTCGACGATGAACCAGACGACACGCGCGTCGCGCTCGGTTTGCGCCAAGCGTACGAAAGCGCTGGTCGCTTCGAGGACCTGGGGCGATTGATCGAGCGACTGATGGACGCGGCCCGCGACCCGTCCGAAGCCAAGGATCTCAAGATCTCGCTGGCGCGCCTCCACCTGGATCGCTTCGACGACACGAGTCGCGCCGCCGACCTGCTCGAAGAGGTGGTCGCCGATCACCCGCTCGATGCCGAGGCCTGCGCGCAGCTGACTGCTCTTTACGAAAAGGCAGGCAAGAACGACGAACTGGCATCGCTGATTGAGCGCCAAGCCAATGCGACGCATGCGTCAGGGGACGCGGCCGGCGCGGTAGGGCTGCTCGAAAAGCTGGCCGGCTTGCAAGAAAAGCAGCTGGGTCGACCCGACGATGCCGTTTCGACGTGGCAAATAATCTTCGACCGCACGGGCAAGATCGAGGCACTCCAGGCGCTTTACGCTCTCTTGTTGTCGGCGGGCGAGCAGCACAAGGCGGCCGAGGTCCTCGAGCAGATTTGTGAAAAGTCGAGCGGCTCGGCTGCGCTAGAAACGCGACTGGAACTGGTTGAGCTTTACAAGAAGCTCGGCGAGGATGGCCGCGCGCTCTCCGCACTCGAAGCGGTGGTCGCACTCGATCCGGAGCGGACCGATCTGCGCAAGCGGCTGCGCCAAGAGTACGAGACTGCTGAGTCGTGGTCCGAGGTTGCGCGACTGATCGTCGGAGACGCCGACAGAGCCAAGGCCAAGAACGCCCAGGTCGATCTGCTGCGCGAAGCGGCGGGCATCTTCTGGAAGAAGCAGAACGATCCGGGCGCGGCGGCGGAGCTACTGAGCCGGGGGGCGGCGCTGGCGCCCGACGATAGGTCGCTTTCGCTCGAACTCTGCGACGCCTACAGCGAGTCGGGGCGCGGCGCGGAAGCCGCTCTGGTGCTGCAAAAGATCGTCGACGGCTACGGTGGCAAGCGCGTCAAGGAACTGGCCGAGATCCACAGCCGCTTGGCTACGGCGTACCTGTCGATGAACGACTCGGCTCGCGCCGTGGAGGAGCTGGACAAGGCATTCCGCATCGAGCCTGGCAATATCGCCATCCTCAAACACCTGGGTGAAGTGGCGCTCGACATGGGCGACCACAAGAAGGCGATGCAAATGTTTCGCGCGCTTTTGTTGCAGCGCTTGGATGACGGTCTCGTCATCACCAAGGCCGAGGTGTTCTGGCGTCTAGGCCAGATCCACCAAGCCATCGACGAAGCGCCCAAGGCCAAGCAGATGTTCGAGCGCGCCATCCAGGCGGATCCCAACTTCACTCCGGCTCAGGACGCTTTGGCAGGACTGTGAACAGCGCTGATATCTCCGTGTGGATCGACGGGGTCTTGGCCGGCCCCGACGGCGCACGGATCAGCGTCTTTGATCGAGGGTTTCTGTACGGGGACTCTGTTTTCGAGACACTGCGCACTTACGGTGGGCGCATCTTTGCGTTGGATGCCCATCTCGAGCGTCTGGCCGAGAGCGCGCGTCGCGTCCTGATCTCCCTGCCCGTGCCGCTCCCTCAGCTGGCGGACGAGCTAACGGCGGCGGTCGTCGGGGCAGGTCATACCGAGAGCTACGTGCGTTTGATGATCACGCGCGGCACGGGCGCACTTGGCCTCGATCCAGCAAGCGCAGAGCGTCCGGTGCGCGTGCTTCTAGTCGGGCCGCTCGAGGTCCCGAGCCCGAGCACGTACGAGGCCGGCATCAGTGTCGTCAGCTTCGTTACAGCGCGTCACGGCGATGCAACCTCGGCGGCGGGCGCCAAGATTGGTAACTATTTGGTTGCCGTTTTGGCTGCGGCGGAGGCGAGAAAGAGCGGCGCCCAGGAGTCGCTGATCGTCGACCAGGCAGGCTTTGTCTCGGAGGGCTCGACGTCGAACGTGTTCTGGGTCGAGGACGGTAAGCTCTGCACCCCGCCGCTCGAAGCCGGTATTTTGGCGGGCATCACGCGCGCCGAGCTGCTCGAATGCGCCAGCGAGCTGAGCATCGCCGTCGAGTCTCGGCTGCCGCGACTGGTCGAACTGGTGCAGGCCCAAGAAGTGTTCGTGTCCTCGAGTATCCGCGAAGTGCTAGGCGTCGTGAAGATCGACGACCAAGCCATCGGAAAAGGCACGCCGGGCCCGATCACCCGCAAGCTGCACGCAGCATTTCGACGGCGGGCCTTTGCACAACTCGGCTGAGCCTCGGCTGGCTCTCACTCAAGCCTTCGGCAATTCGAGCCACAGCGTCCGAAGCGACTGATTCAGTTCGAGCAGAAAGAGCGTCAACGCTCCTATCAGCATCACGGGTCCCACGGACAGTTGCAGAATGGGGATCAGCTCGTGGAGCGTGAGGGTCACTGTATGTCCGGGAAGTTCTTGTTTCATCGTAAGTTGCGGCGCCCTTCGATGGCGCGTCCCAAAGTGATTTGGTCAGCGAATTCGAGATCGCCGCCGTGAGGCACGCCACTGGCAATGCGAGAAACGCGCAGGCCCCGACTCGCGAGTTCGCGCAGCAGAAAGAGTGCGGTGGCCTCGCCATCGACGCTCGGCGGAGTGGCCAAGATCACCTCCGTCACTCCCTCGTCGATACGCCGCAAGAGTGCGGTGAGAGGCAGCTCGTCCGGTCCCACGCCGTCGAGCGGCGACAACAGTCGGCCGAGCACGAAGTAGCGTCCGCGCATCGAGCTGCTGCGTTCGATGGCCAAGAGATCTTGAATCCGACCCACGACACACAGGAGCTGCGGATCGCGGCGATGGTCCCGACAGATACCACAGATCGCGTGGCCCTCGGCGTCTACCTCAGCCAAATTGGCGCAGCGTTCGCAGGGGCGCAGGCGCTGGGCGAGGTCACTCAGCTCATGGCCTAGCGCCTGGGCCAGCTCTTCGTCCTGCATGAAATTGAGCGCAAATCGCTGAGCCGTCTTCTCTCCGACTCCAGGGAGGCGGCTCAACAGCACGATCACGCGACGCAGGCTTTCGGGCAGCACTTCATACCTCCGGAACTCGCACGGCTCTGATCTCGGCGCCCAAGATGCGCATGGCTTCGCGGACCTTGGGGTTTTGCTTGACGTCTTCGACGGCTGCGTCGTGACGCGCCTTGCGCTTGCGTACCCGCTCGGCCGCCAGAGTGAGATGCGGCTTGGCATCGCGCGAGCTGAGCGTGATGCGCAGGCTCGCAGTCTCACCCCATTCGGCGCGGAGCGCGGTCTCGACGACCGTGATGGCGTCTTTGTGCGTCAATTGCTTTTCGAACAAGAACCCGGGTTCGAGGCCGAGCTCGAGGGCGGCGCCTTCGAGCAAGAGCGGCACTGTCTGCTCGAACATGGCCGCAAGCTCGATGTTGGTTTCGCGAATGCGCTCAGCGATGGGAAAGAGGCGGTCCAGCAGCGCGCCCTCTTGGGGCGAGACGCCGGGTTGCTGCGGCTCGGCGGGCTGCGGACGCGCAGCAGGGGCAGGGGCAGGGGCAGGGCTCGGCGCAGGCGCAGGGCTCGGCGCAGGGCTCGGCGCAGGCGCAGGTGGACCGTCGTCGCCAGACGACTCGTCTCCGCTGCCGCTCGAGCGCGGGCTGCGGGGGCTGCGTTCTCGGCCGTCGTGCGCGGGTCGTGGCGGATCGACCTGTCGCGGCTCCGGAGCGCGCATGTCGGCGCCGCGCTGGGGGCGAGCGCCGCCGTCAGTCAAACGCTTTTCCAAATGGGC
>JBBQHO010000080.1:0-16120 GCA_038324055.1 Polyangiales bacterium
GAAATTGCAGGCGTCGTCGAGCAATTCGTGCAGGGCGCACGCTGCGCGAAAGAGGCCGGCTTCGATGGCGTGGAACTGCACGGCGCCAACGGCTACTTGCTCGATCAGTTCGTCAGCGACCAGGTCAACGTGCGCACTGACAGCTACGGCGGCAGCCTCGAGAACCGCCTGCGATTCCCACTCGAAGTCGCACGTGCCGTCATCGACGTTTGGGGAGCAGGGCGCGTCGGCTACAAGATATCGCCGTGGGGCGCAAACGGCGGCGGCAAGGATTCCGCTCCGGCGGCTACCTATGGTGCACTGGTGACGGAGCTGGGCAAGCTGCACCTCGGCTTGCTCGAGATCAACGAGATGGTGACGAATGATCGTTTGTTGCCGACGCTCAAGAAGGTCTTCCCCGGCGCCATCGCCATCAACGGTGGGCTCACGCAGGAGCGCGCCGCCGAGTTGATCGGCGCGGGCGAGGCAGATCTGGCGTCGTTCGGCAGGTCCTTCCTGGCCAACCCGGACTTGCCCCGGCGCTTCGCGCAAGGCGCGGCGCTCAACGCGCCCGATCAAGCGACGTTCTACCAAGGCGAAGAACGCGGCTACATCGACTACCCCGCGCTGGGCTGAGCCCCTTCGCCCAACGCAGCCACGCGGCAAGCACCTATTTCTTGCCGCGCGGCTCTCCGCCCCGCCGCTCCGCTCTCCGCCCCGCCGCGCCGCGCCGCAATCCTACGCGTCTCGAGGCGCACGCTCATCAACCGTCTCGAAAGCTTTGCCCTGCCGCGCCCGCGCAAGCGAGCCGAGGGCGATGAGTCTTGAGCGCCGGCTAGCATCTTTGGCCGTCCGACTCGCGCTGGTGATTGCGCTAGCGTGCAGTACTGGCGCTGGCGCGTTGGCGTTGGCGCGCTCGAGTACTCGCGCTGGCGCGTTCGCGTTCGGTACTCGCGCTGACGGGTTGACGCGCTCGAGTAGTCGCACTCGAGTAGTCGCGTCGGCGCGGGCGCGTTCGCGTTCGCGCACTCGAGTAGTGGCGTCGGCGCGTTCGCGCTCGAGTAGTCGCGTCGGCGCGTTCGCGTTCGCGTTGGCGCACTCGAGTACTCGCGTCGGCGCGTTCGCGTTGCGTACGCGCGCCGTCCCAATCCAGCGCCCTCAACCGCCGCCTCCCGCGATCTTTGCGCCTTGGATGCGCTCTTTGCCGAACCATTCCTCGGCCGCGAGCCGATTGTGCGCGCGACAAAGCACTCGCAAATTCGCGGGGTCGCTCGGGCCGCCGACGGCCCATGGCTCGATGTGATCGAGTTCGAGGCGGGTGCGGCAGCCGCATCGCTCGCCGTTCTCGGCAACGAAGCTGCATCGCGTGCCGTCGCGCTCGAAGACTTGCCGTCGAATCGGCCTGGGGATGGCGCGCGTTCTGGTGGCGCCCGGGTTTGCTGCGCGCTCAATCGAACGACCCGCGCCGGCGCGGGCGAGTGATGGCGCTCCGTCGCGCTGGGCCGAATAACCCGCGCCGGCGCGGGCGAGTGATGGCGCTCCGTCGCGCTGGGCCGAAGGCACGTTGGCGTTCGTCGCGCTCGCTTTCAGTTTGGCCGCCTTCGCGGGCCTCGGCTCTGCCAGTTTAGGTCGCTCCAGCTTCGCGAGCTTCGTTTTCGCGAGCTTCGAACGCTCCAAATCTTGCACCAGAACCTCCAGTGCACGGTCGAGCACCGCCTCCAAACTCCGCGAAGGATTCACGTGGCTCATCAAATCCAGCGCGCGCTCCAACCGGACGCGCGTCGCCTCGCCGATGGTCAGCTGCAACGCGATGCGCTCCGCCGAAAGTGGCTTCACCTTCTGCGCGCGCAGAAATTCAGCCGAATCAGACTGCGGAAAGCGCGCTGCCAGCCGCCGCTCCAGTTGCCGCCGACTCGCGCCGCGCGCCATCTCCAAAAGCTCGCCGCAATTGTCGACGCGCAGGTGCGACTTCAACAGCGCCACGCCGCTCAAGTGCAAGCTGCCATCTGCAAGCCCGTCGACAATCGCCGGCCACTTGCTGGCGAGCCGCGCAACCGTCATACGTCGATAGGCTTCGTCTTCGCTCAGCCCTAGCGCGCGTTGACAGTAGTCGAACAGCGAAGAGTAGCCCAGCCGCAGGTGCAATCGGCGCTCTTCGATCTCGATCAGATGGCCAACAATCGCAGCCATCGTCCCGCGCTGCTGGGCCTCGAGCGCTCGCAACGACTCGACCAACTCCGCATCCGAAAGCGTTCGCAGGTCATTCATGGTCGCTAGCTTGCACCCTGCTTTTCGAGCCTCGCCGACGGCGCATCAGCACACGAACGCGCGACCGAACAGCTTGAAACTCATCTGATCGCCCGCTCGCGCGCGCGCGCGCCCGCTCGACGTCTTCACGCTGGACCTTTTCTCTGGGCGCTGACACGTCGGCGACGCTGCCGCGAATCGCCGTCAAGAGAAATCGCGGAAATCGACTGAAAAATGCGCGCTGCGCAGCGTTTGGTCGAAAATTGCGCGCGGCGCAAAGCGTCTAGTTGGTCAAAAGTTGCGCGTCGCAAAGCGTTCGGTCGGACAGTGTCCGCGGCGCGAAAATCGCGAGTTTGCCCTCGAAGACGACCACCAAAGAACGAACGGTCCAACTTCTTCGCAGCAACGCGCGAACGCGAAGAGACGTTGGGTTGGTGCCCCGGCCCGAATGCACTCGCCGCACCCGTCCAGCCTCAACCTACGCCCGCGCCGCTTGCGGGCTAGCCCGCGCCGGCGCGGATCGTGTTCCCTCAATGCTGCACCTACAAAACCGTCCCGCAACCCGCGCCGCGCGCATCGTCTTGCCTCAATGCAGCGCCTTCGACGGACTCCAGATGCGCCTACAAGACCGTCCCGCAACCCGCGCCGGCGCGGGTTGCGTTTGCTCAATGCTGCGCCTTCGACGGACTCCAGATGCGCCTACAAAACCGTCCCGCGCCCGCGCCGGCGCGGATCGTGCTCCCTCAATGCCGTGCTTGCAGCGCATTCAGCGTGAGGCTCGAGCCGAATGTCGACCCTGACCCATTGCCGCGTCCGGGATCCAACGCGCCACGAGCGCCCGCCCAACAACGGCCATTCGGTCCTGCTGCGTGAACTGGGTCGAGATAGCGACGATGACGCCAGGATCTCGGAGCGCCGCTTCGTCTGCATGAAGGACGTCACGGTCGTCAAGGACGTCACGGACGTCACGGACGTCGAGCGCGTGTCCGCGAGCTGCATCGGAAAATGGAGAGCCTGAGATTGCCATTCGCCCACCGGCGCCGGTACGGGAGCCAGGCATGCGCTGCAGAAGGGCTAGCGCGAGAATCGAACCACTAGCGCGAGAAAACGAAAAGCGTGACCTCTGACGCCTCGCCCCCCAGCGCGCTGTAGAAGTCGAGCGCATGGGTGTCTTCGTTGTCAGCGGGGACGAAGCTCAGCTGGATCCCGGCGGCACCAGCCAAGCGAAGTAGTTCGGTCACGAGCGCGCGCCCAATGCCCCGGCGTTGGCGATCCGCGCGGACCCCGAGATCGTAGATGAACAGCTCGCTGGACGGACTCCGCGTCATCGGGAGGGTGTGCGCCGTCACAGCGCCTACGACCAAGTCGCCCTCCCGAGCAACGACAGCCCAAAAGTCAGAGTTCTCCAGAAGGCGTAAGAGGTAGGCCTCTTCAGGAATTGGAAGGTCGTCGGCTACGGCGTCGTCTTCTGCGAAGACGCGCTGCATCATCGCGCACATCTCGCGGGCAATCGATTCGTCCCCAGGACCGAGCCTCGAAATCAGCATCGCTAGGATGCTATCTGAACTGCGTCGGCCCCGCACATCGGGGGAGGCGTCGAATGTCCGGTGTAGCGCGCCGCAGATGTCTGCGATGGCCGAGCCCGTCAGCCGTCGCGCGCGAGCACGAAGTGGTACCCATCGGGATCTTCGAAGGTGATGCCACGTCCCTCCCACCAGGGGTTGTTCGCCTTGACGCGACGGAAGCCCAGCGAGTCGAGCCGGGCAGCGCGACGTTCCACTTCATCCGCGGCAAGGTAGAGCACCAGAATATGTTCCACGGTCGGCGCCCGAGGAGCGACAAGGCCGGCCTCGACGACGAACTCCAACTCTGCGTCGCCCACCGCGAGAATGATGCCATCAAACCCGTCGTGCCCGGTGAACGTGCTGCGCTCGGGCAGACCTGCACCATCGACGTAGAAGCGGCGGAGTGGACCGAGGGAATTCGTGGGCCTGGCCGTGCGGACTCGCATCCGCAGCTATTACCACGTGCGCACAATCTGAAGTCGAACCAACCAGTCAAACCAACCAGTCAAACCAACCAGTCGAACCAACCAGTCGAACCAACCAGTCGAACCAACCAGTCGAACCAACCAGTCGAACCAACCAGTCAAACCAACCAGTCGAATCAACCAGTCAAACCAACCAGTCGAGCCGCTCGAATGTTACTGAACTCAGCGTTCGACTCGAGCCAGGTGTAGTCAAGCATTCCGATGCTATCCATGGGCCGCCCCTCATCGACTAGGCTCGGGCTCGCGCGCAGTGCGCTGGAGCTTCGAGGAACATGACACTACGCAATCGCATCGGGTTCTCGCTTTTGGCTTGTGGGTTTGCCGGCGCGTTGGGCGCTTGCGACGGTGGCGGAGAAACAGGCGACAGCGCTGGCGGAGGTCCTGGGGGTGCTGGCGGGGCAGCTGGCGGCGAGAGCTGCTCCTCGGAAGGCAGCGGCACCGTGAACGTCGAGATCCAGGGCCTTCCCGCGGACTTGGTACCCGTCGTCGAGCTGACCGGGCCCGGCGTTTCCGAATCGCTCGCGGAGTCCACCCAGTTCTCCGACGTGCGTGCCGGTTCGTTTCAGGTCGAAGCGACCGACGTCCTCGACGAGGATCCGATTGTCCGCACGTTGTTCCGCGCAACGATCACGCCCAGCGACGTCTGTCTCGCAGATGGCGAATCCAAGACGGTGATCGTGACGTACGCAGCTCACCCTGCGAGCAACAAGCTGTGGACCAACAATTCCAACGCCGACGCCGCATTACTCGGCTTTTCTTCGGACTTGCTGGGCGAAAGCGCCACGGTCGAGCCGACTGTCGGTATCGAGTCTGGTGCGGGCAACGAGGTAGCGTTCGACCGCGATGGCAACCTGTGGTCGGTGGGAGGGACTTTGGCCGACGCGAACGTGTTGCGCTACCCCGCTGCGAGCCTGGGCGTGTCCGGGGCGCTGGAACCTGATCGAGAGATCTTCATCCGCGACTTGGCTTGCATTCCAGCCATGCGCGGTCTGGCGTTCGATCCGCAGGGCGGGCTCTGGGCTAGTACGTGCGGTGGCGAGGTGGTGCGCCTTTCGGCCGCAGATCTCAGCCGATCGGCCGAGGTGGAACCCGCGATCGTGTTGAGCGAAATCGCCGACAATGGCGATCTGGCGTTCGACTCCGCCGGGAACCTGTGGGTGGCGAGCGATGGTCAGATCGTGCGCTACGACGCGAGTCGGCTCGAGGCTTCTACCAGTGCCGCGCCGGATCTGCGTTTGACGGTGGACGGCGCCGTCGCGTCGAACCTGGCTTTCGACGCCGATGGGCGACTGTGGGTCGTCGACTTTGGTGGCAACGAGCTGCTCTCGGTCCCAGCGGCCGAGCTCGATCAAGTGGGCGATGTCACGGTCGCCGCGGAAGTCACGGTCACCATTGGTGTCGCCGCGTTGCTCGAACGCCCCGCATTCGATGAGAGCGGCGGCCTGTGGCTCGCATTGAATACCGGACACTTTGGACGGCTGAGTCCCGAGCAGCTCACTGTGAGCACCAACGCTGGTGACCCCACGATCCCCTCTACGGTCATCGCAAGTGACGCGATCGGCTACGCCAACCGCATCGCGTTCTTTCCCGCTGCAGCAGATCTACCACTCTTTCACGCGCTGCGTTGATGCGCGTTTCGAACGCGCGTCCGTGCCAAAACTGGGCTCGTCAAACCTCGCGGGGCGGCGGCAGTGTGCCGCTGTCTTGACCGAGAAAGCGACGCACGGTGCTGCGCAGGTTTTGGAGCGCGATCGGCTTTTCGAGCCGCTCGTTGGGTATCTCTGCCAAGAACTCATCGAGATCGTCGCGCACGACGCCGCCCGTGATGAAGACGAACCGGCTTGCTAGCTCTGGATCGAACTTGGTGGCCTGCTCGAACACGTCCTTGCCGGACAAGTGCGGCATCATCAAATCGCAAAAAATGACGTCGAAGCGCTCGCCGGACCTGAGGCGCTGGAGCGCCATCCGCGGATCGCTCTCAGCGGTTACGTCGTGGTCTTTCCGCAGAAATCGTTCCAGGGCTTTCAACACGAGCTCGTTGTCGTCGATGAGCAGCACGCGTCCGCCCGAACCTGGGGGACGGTTGGATGCGGCTTCGTTCGAACGGCTCTGAGGAGCTGCAATTGGCAGTTGGACCGTGAACGTCGTTCCTTGATCGGGCGCGGTGTCACAGCGGAGCTCGCCGCCCAGCGCCGTCACGATCGACTGTGAGATCGAAAGGCCCAGCCCAGTCCCCTGGCCGATCGGCTTGGTGGTGAAGAACGGGTCAAAGATGCGTGCCAGGGTGTCAGGCGGGATACCGGGGCCGTTGTCGGCCACGGAGATGACTACGAGTTCAGCCGTGCTGCTGCCACCGACGGTGACGCGATTCACCTCGGGATTGGAGCTGGTGAAGGCCTGCGCGGCGTTCATCAGCAGGTTGACGAGCACTTGCGTCAGCCGTGATTCATCGGCGAGTGCCGGAGGCAGCGGCGGCAGGTTCACGACCACGGTTGCGCGTTGCCGCAGCTCGTGCATCGCCATGTTCACGGCCACCTCGGTCGCTGCGTTCACGTCCGTTGGAACGGGTGGGCCATCATCACGCGCCAGGGCTCGAAGGCCGCGCACGATTCTCCGCACGCGCTCGGCGCCGGTGCGAGCCTCCAGCAGCACTTCGACCAGGTCCTTCAAACGCCCTGCTGGGGAGCCGCCTGCGATCGCCCGCACCTCCTCGAGCGAAAACTCGATGTTGCTGAGCACATAGCTCAACGGGTTGTTGATCTCGTGCCCCACGCCTGCAGCCAGGGTTCCGGTCGTCACCAGCCTCTCCTGTCGGGCCAAGCGCTGAGCCTGGGCTGCCTGAGCTCGCTCGCGCGTCACGTCCCGAAACGTCGTTACTACGGCGTGAGGAAGCGCCTGCTCGCTCTTGCGGAGTCCCCGGGTGTTGATGCTGATCCAAGTCAGCTCCGCGCTGGGCTTGTGAACCCCCATGATCACGTCGGTCAGCGGCTGGCCCGAGCGAAGGGTCTCCATCGCCGGGTGCTCGGTGCCCGGGAAGGCCGAGCCGTCTTCACGTACCGCGCGCCAACGAGGATCCACGGAGGAACGACCTGCCAGTTGATCCCCTGAAAGACCCAAGATCCTAGCGGCGGCCGGGTTGTACGCGGCGATCACCCCGTCGCGCGCCTGCATCACGACGCCCTCGCCCATGGCGTCGAACAGCGCGCGCAGCCCTGCCTCGCTCTCTGCGAGCGCCGCATCGCGCTCCGCCAGGACTTCTTCGCGAGCGCGCCGCTCCGTTTGGTCGTGAGCGGATGCGAAGAAGACTCCCTCGGCGACTCGCGCCGTCCAAGCCAACGGGACCCAGTGCCCCTCGCGATGCAAGTAACGGTTTTCGAAAGTGGTGGTGCTGGCTTCATCGCGCAACAGGCGCGCAGCCTCGGCTTGCGTCAGGGCCAGGTCGTCGGGGTGCACGAACTCGGTGAACGGACGTGCGCGGAGCTCTTCGTGGCTCCAGCCGAGCACGCGGCTAGCAGCTGGATTGAGCTCACGGAAGTGCAGCGACGAGTCCGCCGTACAGCACAGATCGGGGCTAAGCTCGAAAAAGCGCGTAAATATAGCTAGTGCCTGGCGTTGCTCCTTCAGCTCGCGCGCCTGGCGTCGCAGCTCCAGCAGTGAAACGACCTGCGCCGCCAGAGCCTTCAGTATCCGTTCTTGAGCTGGACTCAAGGTGCGCGGCTCGTGGTCAATCGCACACAAGGTTCCAAGCACGAACCCATCCGCAGTGCGGAGCGGCATGGCCGCGTAGAAGCGGACGCGAGGCTCGCCAGTCACCAACGGATTGTCGGCGAAGCGCTCGTCGGTCCAGGCGTCATCTACGACCAGCGGCGCTTCGGCTGCGACCACGTGACCGCAGAAGCTGACGTCACGCGGTGTCTCGGGGGCCTCCAAACCATAGCGGGCCTTGAACCATTGACGGTCCGCGTCGATCAGCGACACCAAGGCGATGGGTACCCCCAGCAGACTCGCAGCCAGCTCGGTGAGCGCGTCGAAGTCGGCATCTGCCGGGGTGTCGAGCACCCCGTACTCCGCCAACTTGCTGAGACGCTCAGGGTCGTTCGCGGGGACGGGAGCTGGCTTCATTGGGTGTGCCTGAGCAAGACGATAGGCGAACCCAACGCGGGGCGGTAGCTCTCTCGCCCCAAGACTAGCTCGCCTATCCAGGTGTCAGCGAAATGCGGTCTTCGCCACTGCTAGGATGGTGAGCCCGGCGTCGCCGATTTCGTCCGGGACGACGTAGGCGGTGGTGCAAAAAATTCGCCGGACGAGAAGCCGTCGTTCCACCGCACTCAGGCGGAAAGCGAGGCCTCGCTGGCCGCTCTGGCCAACGCGAGAAACTGTCGCTTCGAACGGAGGGAGACCCACCAACTCGACGCGAAGTCGCTCACCCAGGGCTAGCTCTTCCATCGACACAACGAGGCATCCAGACACGGAGATGTCCTGCAAGCGCCCGGTCAACACTCTCTCGTGGCCACCTGCGCTCGAACGGAGCTGCACCGACTCACGGGTTGGATAGCGCTCTTCGGCGCGTCTTCGCGGCTCCTCGAAACAGGGCGCCGCGGCGAGGGCCACGAGAGCCAGGTTGATCAGTGACCAAAGAAGGGTGACGCCCTGAAACCCATCCGAGCGCGCCGCACCGTCTGTCGCGCAGTACGCATACACCACGCTCCCGAGGAGCAGCGCCGCATAGCCAAAAAACCAGCGTAAAGTCCCCCAATGGATCACGAGCGCATCACTTTTGACGCCTTTGTCGGTGACCGCAAACGTGTGGCTCCGTCGATCGAAGACTCCTTTGAACAAGGCGCGAACGACCACGAAGTTCGCGAGCAGACTGGACGCCTCATAGATCAAGGGGAGCTGCGTTCCCTGACTCACCCAGGCAATGAATACACGCTGAAGAATCATCACCGGAACGGCGTAGAGCAGCACATCGCTGGTGGTGGCTTGAAAGGGCGCCACTCCGGTGAACCAGTAGATGGGCGGAACGCACAAGAAAACGAGGCGAAAGAGAGAGGTGTAGCCCCAGCGAAAGCAGCCCTCACTTCCCCAGAATCGATTCCAAACGCTTCTTTCTTCCTTGTTGAGATCGAAGAGCCACAGGCCCAGCTGAACGGTGCCGAGACACCACCGTCCTCTCTGTGTGAGGTATTCGTGAAGTCCTTCTGCGGCGAGACCGGTCGAAAGCAACTCGCCAAGAAAAACGGTTTTGTACCCATTCATCCCCATTTTGACCGAAGTCAGAACGTCTTCGGTCACCGACTCGGTCGGAAATCCGCCGATGGTATCGAGCGCCGCAGTGCGCGCGAGAAATGAAGTCCCGCAACAATATGCGCCCCCTTCGGCATCTCGCGCCGGGAGAAAGCAACTGAAAGCAAACCGTTGGGTGTCCGGCCAGCCCTTGGTCGCACGAAATTTCCTCTGAAACGGGTCGGGGTTGTGGTGGTACTGCGGCGTCTGAACGATACCGACCTTCGGGTCATGCATCAGCGCGAGCGCGCGCTCGACGAACAGCGGTCGCGCAATGAAGTCGGCGTCTAGGACTGCGACGAACTCTGCGCCCGGAGAAATTTCTCGGATTTGCGCTAGGCCGGCGTTGAGATTTCCCGCCTTGGCGTGCGTGTTCCCCTCGCGGGTCAGGTACCGAACACCAAGTTCTGCCGATGCGCTGCGCAGCCAGTCTCGGCGCCCATCATCGAGCACCCAAACGCGACATTTTCCGTAAGTCTGCCCCAGCGCTCCGACGAAGGTCTTCTCCAGAACGCTCCACGACTCGTTGTAGGTGGGGATGAGGATGTCGACTGACGGCAGGGCGTCGCGCGCGCGATACCAGTCAGCATGAGCATCGGCTTCTGACGAGCGCTCGCGATGGTGCATCAGCCCCGAGAGCCATCGGTAAAGAGCGACCGTGACCTGAACCTCGAGTAGAAAGAAGACGTACGCGTAGAGAGTCGTCCAGGCGAGCGTCGGCGCGGGCAGCGTGAACGCGACCCGGTAGTAGAAATAGATGCACTTCAGAACACAAAACACGAGCAGGAACGTGCGCCGCACTCGCGTGTCCGTTCGCTCGAGCCAGGGTAAAGCGAGCGCAAGTAGCCCCACCGTGGAGAGGATCGCGAACGCAGCGAGGTGCTCCTTCGAAGTCATTGCGGCCTATGGGACGTAGGCTTCAGGGGAAAAATCGCACTTCGACGGCCTGACCGACTTCGCATGTCGCAGAGAGCGCAGACGCGAGAGCACTCGATGCAACGAGCACGGCGTGGCCCATCCCCACCGCACCTTTGCCGAGAAGGGCCTGTTTCGAGCGCTCCGAGTGTTCGTTTTGTCCCGGAAGAAGGCTAATCGTTCCCTCGTAGTCCCCCTTGCGATGCGGAAACCGGATCGACGCGCGCGTGCCGAGCTGCAGACGCTCGAACACTTCCGCGCTCACGTAGGCAACGACGTGGATTTTGTTGCACTCGAGCCAGTTCAAAATCGGCCGACCCGCGTAGACGAACTCACCGTCCGCGACGAGAACGTCCCAAACGCGATGCACTCCCGGCGCCCGGAGCATGACTTGGCTCATGAGCTCGAGCTGCACCAGAGCTTCGTCCAGCTCGGCTTGTACCGCCCTTCGTTGCACGAGCTTTTCCGAAGCCAAGGCATCCAGTTCGGCGAGTCGCAGCTCGACGTCGTCGGCGCGCTGTCCGGAGTAGGTGCGGTCCGTTGGAGAGCTACTGTCGAGCGTGAAGCCAGCGCGTGTTCCATCAATCGCTGCGACTTTGCTTTCCTTTTCTTTCTCTGCAACGAGCCGCGCTTGCTCGGCAACGGCATGGGCGCTGGTAGCCGCTTCCAGCGCTTGCTCGGAAGAAACCCCTTCTTTGCGTAGAGACATTTGGCGCATCAGCTCGGCCCTGGCCGCCGCCTCTAACGCGCGCGCGGAGTCGACGTTCGCGGTCGCCTGACTCACTTCGAACGCGAGCTGCTCGCGTCGGTGTTCGAGATACTTCCGGCCGCGCGATTCGAACTTCATCCCAAGGGTCGAGTAGCCCAATCGCCGATCGGTCAGCGATGCAATCTCGCCATCGAGCGCCAGCAGTTGGGCCCGAAGGCGCGCGATATGTGTGCGATCAATCCTGGGATTGTCGATCTGAGCAACCTGGAAGCCGTGCTCGATACGGGCCCCGGGTCCTGTCAACGAGTGACGGACGACTCCACTGATGGGGCTGGACAGGGTCGAGAGCGTACTCGTGACTGTCGCCGTCGAGCTCTCGTAAACGAAGAGCGCTGAGTACGCGTGGTACAAGCCGAATCCAAGGACGCTCACGCCAAGCGCCGACTTAGTGAGTCTCGAACGATTTCTCTTCCAGAACGAAGGCCGAACGGTGACCACCTGCTCGATAGGAGCGACGGGCGGGACGGTAGGGGGTTCGGTTTTCGTGGCCGCTGCCGTCGCTTTCACCGGCCGCACTGTCTAGGCAAAACGCTTGGTATGCAAGCGCAGCCATGAGAGAGTCGTGCCGACCGATTGGAAGCCAAACCCGAAGATTTTCGGCCCTATCTCGTGAGCGGGGCCCGAGCTGCAATTGCCCCAGGTGGCTACCTGTCGCGGTTTCGAGCGACGACGCGCAGGTTGCCCGAGGCTCTAGCCGTGATCGACGCCGACGAGGCGTTGACCTACGCCGAACTCGATTGCGAAAGTCACCGCGTTTCCAAATTACTCATTGACCGTTTGCCGTCTGGTCGAGGCGACACGCCCCGTATCGCGCTGCACGGCCCAGCCAGCGTGAGCTATTTGGTATGCCTGCTCGCCATTTGGAGAGCAGAGGCAAGCTACCTCCCTCTCCCTGTCGAACAGCCGCCCGCTCGCCGCCAGGGCATGTGCGACGACGCTCGCCCCACGGTCATTCTCGCACTCCCCGAGATGCTGCGGCTACGAGCCCTGGCCAGAACGAACCCGACCAGTGCGGCACGCGACGAAGGGCACCATGATCTGGACCTCGACCGCGAGGCCTATGTTTTCTTCACTTCGGGGTCGACGGGACGTCCCAAGGGCGTCCCGATTCTGCACCGAGCGCTCGCGAATCGACTCCGCTGGATGGCAGAAGAGCACAAGCTGGGCCCCGGCGACGTTCTCCTCCAGAAGGCTTCACTCGGCTTCGACGTGTCCCTGGTCGAGATGCTCGGTCCTCTCCTGTCCGGCGCGGCCGTTCGGATCCTTCCTCGAGAGCGCTCGACTCAGCTCGACGATTTGGTCGACGCGATCGTGGAGCATGGCGTCACAGCTGCCGTTTTCATGCCCGTTCAGCTTCAACAACTGCTGGAGCACCCTCGCGCGCCACAGCTCCCGCTGCGTCGCGTCTTTACGGGCGGCGAAGCCTTCGGCATCGAACTCGTGCGCGACTTCTACCGGGTGCTCCCCCAGGCCGCACTCTTCAGTGGCTATGGCCCCACCGAGGCGACCATCTCGGTCACGTCGTGGCACGCGAGGCCCAACTCGACCCGCGTAGCTCTGGGCACGCCGCTGCCAAACATCGACCTGGTCGTGATTGCGGACGGCGGAGTCCCGGTGCTGGAGGAAGGAGTAGGTGAGCTACTGCTGGCGGGCCCTTGCTTGACCTCCGGGTACGTCACCCGTGATACCGCGAAGGATACGTCGTTTGTCGGACTGCCGGTCGACGGGGGCACGATGCGCTTCTACCGAACGGGCGACATCGTTCGACGCGAAGGGGAGCACCTCTATTTCGTCGGACGTCGCGATACGCAGCTCAAGGTCCGCGGCGTGCGCATCGAACTCGAGGAAATCGAACGCGTTCTGAGAGACGGCCCTGGCGTCGCCGACGCCGCTGTCGCCGCGACCAGCAATGCTGGGGAGGTCCACCTGGTGGGATTCGCAAGGCCGGTTCCAGGAACTTTGCTGGACCTCCAAAGTCTACGCATTTGGCTCTCCTCGCGCCTCCCCGTCGAGATGCTCCCGCGGTTGCGGCTCGTTGCCGAACTGCCTTTGACCCCCACCGGGAAGCTCGACCGCGAAACACTCCTGAACTGGGCTCGCGCGCCCCAGGCGCGCCCCGGGCAAACTGAACGCGGTTCGTCTTTCTCGGTGAAACTCGCTGAATGCTGGCAGCAAATTCTTGGGCACGAAGACTTCGACGACGAGTCGGATTTCTTCGAGATCGGTGGTCACTCGCTGAACGTCGTCTCTCTGGCGAGCCTCGTTCGACAGAAGTGCGGCATCGAACCCGGTCTCGCGTCGTTCTTCGAGAACTCGCGCTTCGCAGGACAAGCCCAGTTCCTCTCCTTGCTGGAAAGCGAGAATGCCGATTCGAAGCTCGACGCCCTCGAGAATTTGCCAAATTTTGCGCAATTTTTGGTCGTTCAAGGAGCCCTGTGCGGGCCGCTGCTCGCCGCTCTGGGCGAGACCGCAAGCGAGCTGTTTGCGGCTCGGCTGGGGGCCGTGCGCACACCAAAGGTCGACCTCCAGTGCATCGACCTCGCGAGTGCTCAAGCCGAACTCGAGGACCTACTTCTGGCAACAGCTGTCGATGGGACTGACACGGAGAACCTGGAGCTTCGGGCCTTTCGGGTGGGCGACGTCCACGTTCTGAGCGTCAAATATCCAGCATGCTGGAACGACACCGCGGTGGGCTACGAACGCAAGGTCTCGGACGATTTTGGCGAGCTTGCGCTCCAACACTTTCCGGAGCTGAAGATCGCCCAGGAACGCGACCCGCTGTTCGCCGAGCGGGGAACTCTTGCACCAGCGTTCGCCACCCATTCGGCTCGACGCGCGGTTCGTCGACTCATCGACACCGCGAACAGGCTCTCTGTGGGTGGAAACAGCACCCCCCGATCGCGCGAACCGTGTGCCTTCTCTGGGCTCGAACGCTTTCATAGCCAGTGCCTGCTGAGCATCATCGAGGGCTATGCACGTACGATCTGGGGCCATCAGGACCATGCACGACTCCTTGGCGAGCACTCGATTCTCTACTCGAGCACGAGTTCTGTGCCGACCCTCACGCACGTAGCTCCCGATTTTCGGATTCAGCGCGAGAATCTCAGTCGCTACTACGGCATCACCTTCTCGCGGCGCGAACTGAATCAGCCGCTTCGCGATATCGCGATCTCACTTCAGTCTGGCCTCCCCGTCCTACTTGATTTCGACTTCACGCATTTGCCCCATCGCCGCGAGTATGACGGCGAACCCAGCTATCACGCGATCGTAGCGGTCGGTCTGGACGCACGCCGACACGCAATGCTCGCCTACGAGCAGACGAGTGGCCTCATCCGAATTCCATGGAGCGAGGTGGAGGCGTATTTTTCCGGTCGCCTGCCGAGTGGCCAAAAACCAGGGCAAATCGTGTGCGAGAGCGAGGGCCGAACCGAAAAGCTCAGCTCGGTGACGATCGACGGGGCGCTTGGCAGGATCATCGAGAACCTCAGCTCGAAAGCCGAAACTCTCGGGCTCAACGGCCTCGAGCTCGCCATCGACGAGGCCTCGGCTCGGCCGCCGTCCCTCCTCTTTTGGTTCGAGGGCATCTGGGCGTTTTCGCACGACCTCAATGGCCTCGTTCGCTATCTCGATGCCGCAGAGAGGGATCTTGCGCGACAAATCTTCGCGCCCGAGGAACGCGCGAAGATGTCCTCCGTCCAGACGGGGTGGCATCGCGTCGACACGCTTTTCGAAAACGCCCGCCTCACCTCTGATGCAAGCCTCAGCGCCCTGGCGCTCCGCGAGATGCGACGCCTGGTGACAGAACAACGTCAGCTCGTCGGAGTTCTAGAGGTCGTTCGGAGGCGCGTTACCTCGTCGTAACAAACACCCAGAGCAGACGGCCGCCCAGCTAGCCATCGAGGAGCCTACGGCGCCAACGGGAATTGGCGGGTTGGCCCCCCTGGCCTACGCCCAGCTCCGTCGGTCGGATACAAGGCGCTGTGCATCCGCTTCTGTCGAGGTTTAGCTTGGGCGCTGCCCTGCTCTTGGTTTCCCAACGGGCGGCGGCCATTCGTCCGTTCGTAACCGACGACGCGCGCGTGGTCGGTCAGGGCTACGCGCAGCTTGAGAGCTGGGTGCTGGTCAATCGCTTGGCGCTGGAGCACAGCAACCTGTTCGCGCTGGGTCCTACTGACTGGCTCGAGGTCACGGCGGGCTTTGTGCATGGCGGCGTATACCGCGGACCGGACCGCGACTATTCGTTCACGGGTCCCATCGTTCAGGCCAAGGCACTGCTGTTGCCGACCGCGAACAACGGCCTGCCAGGTCTGGCCGTCGCAGGTGGCGCGCTCGCTCCCTACGGAGGCGGCCCACTCACCCCGCCCGGTTGGGGCGCCTTTGGCTACTTGGCGCTGACCGAATCCTTGAACGAGGAAGCGATCCTCATCCATGCCAACGTGGGCGTGGCGGTGGCTGAACCGCGTTCGAGTGGCAGCGGCATTGGCGGGCCCGCGGCGGGCGGTCTTCAAGGCACCATCACGCTCGGCCTAGGTACGCAAATTCGAGTGGCGGGCGGCCTCCACGGCATCGCTGAAATCTACTATGGCGATCCATACGACGCGGGTTTCACCTTTCCGGCATCACAGGTTGGGGCCCGCTATATTTTCAGCGACCACGTCCAGATGGATAGCACCTTCGGCTCGACGTTGACTCAGATCGCCTCCGCGGACCACCTCACGCAGACCGAGCAATGGGGCACGTTGGGGATCCGCCTCGTTACGCCCGAGCTATGGAATACCCGGTCTAGCCCTGCTTTTTCACCCACGATGTGCAGTAGCCACGAGGGTGAATGGGTCCCTTGACCACTAGGCAGCCACCACAGCCGTCCGGGCCGG
>JBBQHO010000081.1:0-15911 GCA_038324055.1 Polyangiales bacterium
GTTGTGGATTCTGGCCCCTCGGAGCCGGGTCGGCAGCATGGGCCGGAGCATTGCGCACAATGGCTTTGGCGCAACTTGCGGCTTCTTGCCTTGCCCGACCCTGACGCATAGCTTCCGTGGTCCCATGGCCAAGGCCGAGAAGAAGGGCGCGTCCGCGCCGCCCGGCGATCGCCTACTGGCGACGAATCGCCGCGCCAAGTTCGACTACGAGCTGGGCGACAAGTTCGAGAGCGGCCTCGTCTTGATCGGCAGTGAAGCGCGCTCGCTGCGCGAGACCGCTCCAGGCTTGGGCGAGTCGTGGGTCGACGTCGATCGCAACGGCGAGGTCTGGGTCATGGGCATGCGCATCGCCCCGATGAAGCACGCGGCTTTCGGTCACGGCGAGCTGCGTCCCCGCAAGCTGCTCATGCATCGCGCCGAGATCGACAAGCTGCGCGCAGCCGTTGAACGCGAAGGCATGACCATCGTCCCGACCAAGGTCTACTTCAAGGGCGGCCGAGCCAAGCTCGAAGTAGCCGTGGCGCGTGGCAAGAAGACCTACGACAAGCGCGCCACTATCAAGGCGCGTGATGCCGATCGCGAGGCGGCCCAGGCGGTCCAACGCGGTCGTAAGGACTACTGAACGGCATGAAGCAGATCGCACTCAAGACCGGCGAGCCTGTCGAACTCGTCGCGCTCGAAGGCGACAAGGCCACGCTGGCCAGTCCTCTTCCATCGCCGCCCGGCTCGACGGTCCAATGTGCGGTCGAGCAAGACCAGGTTTTTGTCGGCGATTTTCAGCTCAAAGTGAACCGCTGCCGCAAGGTCGGTGACCTCTTTCACATCGACGGGCGCATTCGCAACGCCACACGCGAAGTGAGAGTGGCGCTCGAGGCGCAGTAACCGGGTTTAGCCGGGCACGGGCACGACGGTCTCGTCGTGCTTCTCGAATGTGACGCTCACGTCGACGAAGCCCAACGATTTGAGCAGCACCTCGATGGTGCGGGCTACGCTCTTCTCGGCTTGTCCCAGGATGCCACCTTGGAGCGCGGCCTGTTCGAGCGAAGCTTCCGCTTCTTGCCGGGCGCGCGTCTCCAAGTTCTCTTGCTTCTTCGCCAAGACATCCGTGGTGCGCGTGTGTACGTACGTGCGCTCGTTGTCGAGCCGCCGCGAAAGCACGCGGGCAGCGGGCAGCCGAACCACAACGGCGTTCTTCTGTCGATCGACTCGGATGTCGCCTTCGGCCACTTCGGCCAAATCGACACCTGCGACGACGTCTCCAGCGGCCACCAACAAAATGGCGTCCTGGGCCTGAAACAGCTCGAAGAAGCGCGACTGTTTCTCCTTGAGGTCCACGACACGCTCGATGTGAAAGACTGCCCCTTCGAGTCGGCTCAGCTCACGCATGGCCACGATCACGCTGGGGGATGGCCGCAGGATCGTCTGCACGGTCGGCGATTCTTGCTGCGCCGTGGAGCGGCCCCAGTGCACGCCAATTGCGCAAGCCAACAGCAGCAGCGAGCCCGCGGCCAAGAGCGGCAAAAAGGCACTGCGGAAGCTACGAACTGCGTTCACCCGGGTGAGTGTAGGGCAGCGCTCGGGCCGAGTCGAAGAGCCGTGCTAAGTGCGGCAGGGTGATTCCTCTCGACTTGATCGACAGCGCGCCCATCCCCGAGGGCGGCGTGATGCATCTTTATCGAAGGGGCCACGAGTTCGTCATTCACGTCGACGGTCGCGAGCTGATGGCCAGCGGCGCGTCCTTCTCCGAACAAGCGCTCGCGGACCTGGCGTGCGATCGTCTCGTCGACCTCAGTACCAGCCGCGTGTTGATTGGCGGCTTGGGCATGGGGTTCACGCTGGCGCGCGCGCTCCAACGCGTTGGCGAAGAAGGCCAGATCGTCGTGGCCGAGCTGGTGCCCGGCATCGTGCGTTGGAATCGCGGGCCGCTCGGCTCGGTCGCGGGCTTCCCGCTCGCCGATCCACGCGCCTCCGTTCATGCGGGTAACGTCTGCGACCTCATCGCCCAGCCGCGCGAACCCTTCGACGCCATTTTGCTCGATGTCGACAACGGACCCCGCGGCATCAGCCACTCGGGCAACGACTGGCTGTACTCGTGGCAAGGACTCGAAGCGGCGCGCGCTGCGCTACGACCGGGTGGCGTACTTGCGGTGTGGTCGGCGTTCGGCGACTCCGCATTCACGCGGCGTCTGGGTCATGCCGGCTTCGACGTCGAGGTGTTGCCGGTGCGGGCTCGCGGCCCCCAAAAAGGTGGGCAAATGCACACAGTGTGGACGGCCGTTTCCCCCAGCGACTCAGCTCTCACAGTGCGCTGACAGAGTGAAAGCGCTGCGTCACTGGAAGACAGCCCCTCGACCCGTGGGCCGTGCTTTCCGCACGCTCGTTCATAAGTCTCGTGATATCATAATCTTAGATCAATTTCGTACGCAGGCTGCGAAAAAACGCTGACGGCGCGAGCCGTATTTGTTAGCCAGTCCGTCCTAAGAGCGCTCAGTCCGAACCCATTCGGTGCTTGGCGCTGATCCTACGTAGGGAGAAATTCACAATGATCATCCGTAACTCTGTTTTCGCTGTTCCGTTCGTTGCTTTCGCTCTCGCTTGCGGCGGCAGCACCCCCCCCGCAGAGGCTCCCGAGGCTGCTGAGGCAACCGAGGCAGCTGGCGACGCAGCTCCCGCTGCAGAGACGCCCGCAGAGACGCCCGCTGAGCCCGCTGCAGAAGCAGCACCCGCTGCTCCGTGAGTCGGATTCGAGCCGCGCGACTCGAGTTCTCTCGGGAACCACGTCCTTCGGGAAGTAGAGTCGCAGCTCAGTGAAGGCCGAGGCGAGTTCGCTCGCTTCGGCCTTTCGCTTTTGTGGCCCCGGCCCAAGTGAATCCGTGGCTCGCCACCAGCCTCGGCAATCAGGCTGCAGGCGGCGTGAGCTCGACCGACAGGCGCGTGCGCCCAACCAGCAGCTCGTCGCCATGGAGCAGAGCCTGCTGACCGCGAACGCGTACGAAGATGCCAGTACGTGAACCCAGGTCAGTGAGCACGACCGTGCCCGCCTGTTCTTCGATCAAACAGTGCTGCTCGGAGACCAGTGGATCGTCGGGGAACACCAGGTCACCGACGGCCGAACCCACCTGGAGCGCGTTACCGCGCGCGACAGCAGCAGCGCCGCGTGCCCCACCCTCGAACTGCTGGACGACGCGAAACGACGAAGGCCACTTGGGGGATGAGTAGAAGTACGTCGGATCGGGATCGGGACCGTCGTCGGCAATCGGGTTCTTCTCGACGCGTAGCAGCTGATCGCCAACGACGAATTCGTCGCCCAGCTCCAGCTCCACGCTGCCGCGCACGCGCAAGAACACGCCGTTGCCCCCGTCGAGATCTTCGAGGAACAGCCCGCCCTCGCGGTAGAGCAGCACGGCTTCCTCGGGGTGGCAGAAGCGCTCGCCTTCGAGGGCGATCCCACCCTTGGTGCCGAGGACTGCGCGCTCTCCCGGGACACCATAGCTTTCGGGACCCCCACTCAGGCTGCGCAGCACGTGCAGCTTGAACAGGATCTCGGCCGTCGTGGGTGCCGGAGCCGCCGGCGCGGCTTGCTGCTCGCCGGTCTTCTTCTTCAGCTTGAGAATGTCGACGTTGGGCGGCTCGGTGAGCAGCGTCAGTCCGCCAATTTCCTTACCCAAGATGATCTGGTCGAAGCTGCCGTCGCGCAACTTCATCACCATTTCGAGGTGCTGACTCTTCATCAGCGCCCGCACGAACTCGGCCACGTCCGGGCGGCTCACCTCACGCTCGTAGCTGCGCTTGTGACTCTTGATGACCCGGCCGCCGTCGGCGAACAGGTGGGTAATGATGTGAGGCGCGTCGAGGCCGCTGTCTTCCGTTTGCACGTGGAAGACCGCATCCCTGAACTTGATGTTGTTGTTGAAGCCCATCTGCGCACGCCGAAAACTCGGCTTGCGCATCTCCGACTCGATCTTGGAGACGTAATCGGCGCTGTAGGTCGCGATAGCTTGGTCGAGGATGGAGTGGTCACCCGTGATCCCCTCCATGCGTTCGAACGCTTGCTGCGCGATTTTCGCACTCGGATCGACGCGAAGAGCCTCGGCCAGCAAGCTCTGACCGGCACTGTCGTTGCCCCCCGAAACGGCCCAAGCCGCAAGCAAGCCCACTGCCTCGTCCGGACGACCCTTTTCAATCAACCAGGCAGCAACTTTGCCAGCCTTCTCGCGAGGTTCTGCGACTTGTACGGCCACCTGAGCATCATCGGTCCCTGAGCTGCCCGAGGGCAAGAGGATCCCCCGAAGAAAGGCCGAACCCGCTCACTGGCGACTCAAACCCAGGCCCAAACAGGGCCCTGGCAACCGAAACCGGTGCCCCGGCCTGGCCAGCCGGCTCCGCTCGCGTTGCTCGGGCCGGGCGCTTCTGGGAACGTCCGGCTGGGCTCCCGTGATTCCCGTCGACAGGCTCCAACAATTCGTACGCCGCCTCGAAGAGGTCGGTGAGCTCCTCTGCGAGCCGCTGGTGCTCGCCGATACCCGTCGACTGAACGAGCTGAACCGGGAGCATCGCCGACTGGAGCCCATCGCCTCGGCGTTCACCCGACATCAAAGCGTGGAACGGCAAATTCGTGACGACCGCGAGATGCTCAACGACCCCGAGCTTGGCGTGCTGGTCAAAGAAGAATTGCCAGCCCTCGAGGCGGAGCTGATCGAGCTGGAACGCGAGATTCAGATCCTGCTGCTGCCGCGAGATCCAAACGACGAAAAGAACACGGTGCTCGAGATTCGAGGCGGCACCGGTGGTGAGGAAGCCGCGTTGTTCGCGGCAGACTTGTTCCGCATGTACTGCCGCTACGCGGAGCAGGTCGGTTGGAAGGTGGAGTTGCTGAGCCAGAGCGAAGCGAGCGCCGGCGGGCTCAAGGAAGTGATCGCGCTGATTTCAGGCGACAATGTCTACTCGAAACTGAAGTTCGAGAGCGGTGTGCATCGTGTGCAGCGCGTCCCGGCCACCGAAACGCAGGGCCGTGTGCACACCTCGACAGCTACCGTCGCGGTTCTGCCCGAAGTCGACGAGGTGGACCTGGTCCTCGAGGACAAGGATCTGCGCTTCGACATCGCTGCAGCCAGCGGGCCCGGAGGGCAGGGCGTCAACACGACGAACAGCGCCGTTCAAGTGACACACTTGCCCAGCGGTCTGTCCGTTCGCTGCATGGCCGAGCGCAGCCAGATCAAGAACAAAGCCAAAGCGCTCAAGATCCTCCGCAGTCGCCTGCTCGACATCGAGACCAGTCGACAGGAAGACGCCATCCGCGACGAGCGACGCAGCCAAGTGGGCGCAGGCGACAGGTCCGAGAAGATTCGCACCTACAGCTTTCCCCAAAATCGGCTCACCGATCACCGCATCGGCCTCACTCTCTACAAATTGGATCGGATCATCGAGGGAGACCTCGCCGAGCTCGTCGGCGCAGTGGTAGCCTTCCACCAAGCGGAGTTGCTCGCACGGAGCGGGGCCCACTGATCCCATGAACCCAGCCTCGACACGAAGCGACACTGCACCGGCCTTGCCGGATGCAGACGGGCTGTTGGTGGCGCTCGTGCTGGCGCCGGGAACCTACTCGCGCAACAAATACTTCGCGCTGTTCCAGAACGAAGTCACCCAACGCGTGCGTCGTCGCGCGCAGGTGGTGCGCAGCGTGCTCAAGGAATTGACCGAGCCGTGGCCCGAAATGCGGAGCGCCGAGGCTGGTGCGCGGTTGGCACCCGAGGCCACGATGATCGACGAGTTCGAGACGCCGGACGGCGTCCAGCTGATCTACCGAGTCGACGAGTTCGACTACACGCGCTCGGTGATGCTGACGCTGCTCGAGGCCGCCGCCCTTCGCTATGCCCTGGCCCGCGCGGGACGCGGAGAAGTGAGCGCGCGCGACAGGCGCCTGGTCGAAAGTGCCCTCGCCGGACTCGATCCGACCGGTGTATAAGGCGCCGCATATGCCTCGTTCGTTCGGCTCCTGGTTGCTCCGCGTCGGTCGGCTCGCTGTCGGACTGCTCGCTCTGGGTCTACTGGCTGTTGCTTGTGGAGGGGCGTCGGCACCAGCCGAAATCCCGACGTCCAACGAGTCCACGACGACCGAAGTCGAAGCAGCTGAGCCCAACGAACCGGAGGCCCCAGCTGCACCAAGCTGCGACGATCAGAGCTGCCTGTCGTGTGGCCAGGGGATTTGCCCGTTGGGAGCCTACTGCGACTCGGGCGCTCCGGACGGACCAGCCTGCGCCTGGGTCCCCGAGTGCCCCGACAAGCCAAGCTGCGCGTGCGTGAACAAGGCGCTCGGCGGCAAATGCTCGTGCACAGACAGCGCCACGGGTCCGACCGTCGCTTGCCCCAACTGAATGGGTGCCGTCACTCGGGGCGTTCGGCCCGAATGATGATGCGCGGCGAGCGAGAACCGAGGAACGCGCCGGGGGTCGAGGTGTGTCCGCTGACCGAGGTGACGCGGAAGCCCACGTCGTGGAGGATCTTGCCGATCTCGGACAGATTGTAGAGACGAATCGAGTAAGTGAGTTCTTTGCTGCGACCGTCATCCAAAATGACGGAGCGCTTCACCTTGAGGCGGCTCGTGATCCAGTCGAGGCTCATGTCATCCATGCAGATGCAGCCATCACCTTCGAACCAGTGATTGCTGGGCGCTTCGCGGGCCGCATAGTCGCGATTCATGATGTCGAGCAGCAAGCTGCCACCCGGCTTGAGGGCTGCGAACATGCGCTTGGCGACGTCGACGTTCTTCTCTTCTTCGAAGTAGCCGAACGACGTATCCCAACAGACGATGGCGCTGAACATGGCGTCGAATGCCATTTCGCGCATGTCGCCTTGCAGGAAGTTGATCTTCTGGCGCGCCGTCTGGGCATAGTCAGCGGCGACGGCCAGCTGGAACACCGACAGATCGTAGCCCACGACCGGAAAACCACGTCGGCTCAGCTCGACCGCGTGCTGGCCCTGACCGCAACACAGGTCCAAGACGACTGCACCCTTACCGAGCTCGAGCGTCCCGGCGATGAAGTCCGCCTCGCGACCGACCTGCGCCTCCGACAGGGCCTTGTGGGCTCGCGAAAAGTCGTCGCCGAAAACTTCCTCCCACCACGGTTTGCGGCGCGCCTTGGCCGAAGGCAGAGCAGGCTTGGCGGAGCGTTGCGGCGGATTTGGCGGTTTGCGGTCGCTGGCTACGGGCGGAGCAGCGAGCTCCGGTGCATCAGCTTGCGGCTCGGGCGCGGGCGCGGGCGGGCGCACCGATTTGGTCACCAAGGGTAGAGGGGTGGGCTCGGATTCTTCGACGACGGGCGGTGGTTCTTCGGAGTGCGAGTCCTCGAGATCTTCGTCCGACAGCGCTGCAGGCGTCGGCTCGTCTTCCTCGAACTCCTCTTCTCCCAGCTCTTCCTCACTCGGACCGTCCGGCTCACTCGCACCCTCGTTTCCGACGGGCATCACGCGCATCGCGCGCATCGGCACGATCGCAGGGGCGGGAGCTTCCTGCTGCAGAGGCTCCGCGGCTGCGGGCGGCGAAGACTCCCGGCTGTGCTCGGGCCCTTCACTCATGTGTTCCTCAAGAGCGACTGTCCGTAACGAACGACCCCCGTCGAACGACCGAGGGGAACGCCCGGCTCGAGCAAGACGACCGCCGTCGAGCCCAGGTGGAACATGCCGAGTTCATCACCCCGCTCAACTGGCTCCGGCGGCTGGAGTCGAGAAACGCCCGGCGGCACAGAGGGCTCGGGAATGAAGCTGGCACTGATCCGGCCGACGATGGTCGCGCCCACCATGATGATGCTCACGCGCCCGTGATGCTGCGTGTCGACACAGAAGCAGACCCGATTGTTGCGCACGAAAAGCCCCTCGATATGCGCTTCACCGATGGAATTCACCGGATAGAGGTCACCGGGAATTCCTCGGATGACGCCAATCGTTCCATCGGCCGGACAATGCACACGGTGGTAGTCACTCGGCGCGAGGTACACGACACAGAATTCACCACCGCGGTAACGCGCAGCATCACTGGCATCACCAATCAGTTCGGCCACGTCATAGGCTTGACGTTTAACCATGATGCGACCGCCGCCATCGATCGGTCCGACCGCGGAGAGCTTTCCATCGGCTGGGGAAACGATGTGATCGTCCGCGATAGGTCGGAGGCCAGGCCGGAGCGAGCGAGTGAAAAAGGCGTCGAAACTCGGGAAAGGTCCGGACTCGGACGCTTCACTGAGATCGACCGGATACGCTTTGCAGTAGGCCTGCTGGACGAGACTCGAAACGGAGCCGGGCAAGCTCTGTTCACACAGACGACCCACGACTCGACTGAGGCGGACGCGGGGGAGCGCTCGAATGAGTTGAGCTGCTGCAAAGGTTGTGACGCTCACCGGATCGGTTCCAGACGGGCTCGGCCAGAAAGCAGCCGCGCTTGAATCGGGATGGTAGGCGCGGGGCCGAGAGCGGGTCAAATACGCGGCATCGCACGAGATCTGGGGACCCAGCACGCGCGCTCGAGTTACTCGGCGCCGCGCACCGGTAAACTTCGCGTGTGCTCGCAAAGCTTGTTTCGTGCGGGTTGCGAAGGGGCTTGCCCCGGCGGGGCGAACTTGCCTTTGCCAATCGGCCACGGCTCTCCTCCGCATGCCACTTCAGGAAGTAGCGGGTCGAGCGCCAGGGCGTGCGCCTCGTAGGCCTCGGCATCCACTTTGGAGCCCGGAGTCGGCACGGGCGTCGAAACGCTCGCCGGATCACCGACGGACACCTCGACCGCGGGAGCGCCCTCGCGCACGCTCCGACCGCGCAGCGCCAAGAAGCCTCCGTGCGCGCCGTCCAGTCCGGACAGAGGCCGGAGGAGCAAAGCCGCGTCGCCGTCACCCGCCGCGTAGGCCGACCGGGCCACCAAGAAGCTCAGAGCTGCCGCATGCGGTGCACCTTCGAGTTCGGGCGCGCCGCGCAGCCGCGCTTCGCCTGGAAACCCGCCCACGAACAGCAGCTCGACGAGGCGCTGAATCTGCGCGACGCGGCGCGGGTCCGTGTCTACGTCCGCGGAACCCGAGTCGGGCGTGGTCGGCGTCTTTCCAAAGCGTTCCTCGAGCGCATGGCGCCACAGCACCTGCCAGTCGCTCAAGCCGAGACCGCTGGTGCTCGTCAGGGCTCTTTCGGTATCGGGCGCGAAGCGCATGTCGCGCAGCAGAGCCGGCAAGGCTGCGGGGCCGTTCCTTTCCAGCCAGTACTCGACGAAGCTCGTGACCTCGGCAAACGCGATACTCGCGGCATCAGCGCTCGGTAGCATGGCGATCGACGGACCCAGCCGGTCGACGCCCACGGCGTTTCCGCTCTCTTGCGCGCGGTAGGCCGCCAGTGCGGGCTCGGGGTCGCGATCGAACGGGCGCGGCGCGCGCCAGCGTGTTTCTTCGCGTTTGGCGACGCCCTCCTGCAACCAGAGCGGGGCGCGGTCCGCAGTCGCGCGAGCAAGCACGAGATGCGTGATCTCGTGAGCCATCGTGTCTTGCCACGGGTAGCCGCGCAGCATGGCGCGCGGCGAAATCATGGTGACACGGCCCCAGCGCGCCACCGCTACCGTGCCTGTCGTCTCGGCCGCTTCGAGTGGCAAGCCCGAGACGGCAGCCAGCGAGAACAGATCGCGAACGAGATCGATGCGAAGCGGACGAGGCAAGCTCGCGCCCAGATCGGCCTCGATGACGAGGCGCGCGCGTGCGACCGCATCGAACAGCAACGGCGCTAGCACCTCGTCGGCGCGATCCTGAAAACGAATCCAAACGCCGCGCGTTCGATCTTCGACAACCTGCCCACCGACGGTCGCTCCAGCGCAGCGCTCGGCGAAAGCGCTCAGTTCACGAGCGCCGACTGCACTGCTCGATTGCGACGTCCCCAAAAGTGCCGCGGCGCCCTCGCAGTCGGCCCGATAGATCGCCAAGCGAGCGCGGGCACGGCTGGCTTCGGCACCCGAGGAGCTCTCGAGGATCTTTTGAGCCTCGTCCAAATCCATGCGCGTGATGGCCGCTTCGGCCCGCTCGACCGCCGTGGCGCTCAGGGGAGCCGACGAGACGCGCTGGGGCGCCCCGGGGACCGACGCTCCGAGCCGGCGCGTCAGAGCGAACGCGGCCACTGCAACGACGCCAAGCAGTGCGGCGATTCCGAGCAGGCGACTCCTCATTGTAGGCCTTCCGCGTAGCGCTCGACGGCCGGCGACAGCGTGCCACTCGGCTGACCGAGCCCGCGCTGCACCCGCTCGCGAAAACGGCGCCCGCGGTCCTTTCGTTCGCCAGGCACTTCGCCGTGCGATTGAAAGCGCTGTGCGTCGTCACCTGCGGCGGGAGCTTCGGCCTCCTTTCCGCCAGAACTTTCGGGCTGCGCTCGTTCGAGCTCGCGCTGTGCCTCCTCGGCCAGACGGCGCCCTTCGTCGCCGCGACCCTCGGCCATGGCGTCGGCCGCCGCGCGCATTTGCCGACCAGCTCGCTCGAGTGCCTCGCGGGCTGCGCGCGGCAACGGCGCCACCCCACCCTTCGCGTCGCGTCCCAGTTTCTCTGTCTGGTCCGCCAAGGCTCGCTCGCGCGCAGCAGCTTCCGCCAGGCTGTTCGGATCCCGAGCCCCGCTCGACTCGGCGCTCGCTGCTTCGCGCAAGGCGCGCTCAATCTGGCTTTTGGCAGCTTCGAGTTCGGTTGGGTCGAGTGAAGACCCGCGCTCCCGGCTGATGCGCTGCGCGCGTTCGATGGCTGCCTGCGCGTCGCGCCCCCGGGCCAGCGCGGCTCCGAGATCCGCGGCTTCCAGTGCGTCCGCCATCGCCTCACCTTGGTTCTTGCCCAGCGCAGCTTCCGAGCTGGCCGTACCCGGCGCCGCACCCACCTCGGGCAGACCAGCGAGCGCCCGCCGCAGAGCTTCGGCTTGCTGCTGCCAACGCGGATCGCGGCCGCGATCCGCCTGAGCGGCCCGCGCCGCTTCGTTCAAAAGCCTGTCGAGTTCGCTCAGCGAACGCGCGTGGGCGTCCGCCAACTCTTTCGCTTTCTGGGCCAGCTGATCGTATGCGCCCGGCGCGCCGGACTCCGACCCCTCGCCTGGGCCCGGCTCGCCACCACTGCTCGGCGTCCCCGATTCGACGCCACCCGAACCACGTGAACCAAAGCTGGGTGTGCCGCGGCGGAGGCGCGCCGCCAAATGCACCGCAACCCGTTCGAGTCGATCGTAGGATTTTTCTTGGAAGGCGCTTTGGGCACGGCCCAGATCGGCTTGCGCCACCGAACCCAAATCAGCCCCCAGAATGCCGATTTTGCGCAGTTCAAGAGCCCCTTGTTCCGCCAGCGCGAGCTGATCCAGCAAACGCTGATCGACGCTGCTCTCTGCGCTTTCGCGTCGCTGCCGAGCCCCAACGGCGACTTCGTCGAGCGCCTGAGCGAGGTCTTCCGCCGTATCCTCGGCTTGGCTCTTGGACCAGTTGCGCAAGAGCACATCGGTCGCGAGCACCACCGATTCGAGCGTGCTGGGCGATGAAGCGGGGTCGGTGAGCGTCTCGACTTGAGCTTCCAGAAACCGCAGTGACCCCTGAGGCGGATCAGGCAAAGCCGTCACGGTCTTCTTCAACGCCGCGAGCGCCGGAATCAAAGCCTCGCGCCACTTCTTGCGCGCGGAAAGCGCGTCGCTTGCTCCGACTCGTACGAATCCAATCTCGGTCGCCAAGTCGGACACGAGCAAGGCGCGGAACTCCTTGAACGCCAGGTAGCGTTTCGCGGCGTCGGCGCCGAGCGCAGGCGGGAGAAGCGTGATGACCTGACTCTTGCCCCAGTGCGGGCCCGTCACCGAATCCGCGTCGCGCGCCTCGATGTGGACGCGAACGGGCAAAAAAGCGTGGGCCAAGAGCGGATGGTTGCGCTCGATGGCATGACCCCCGCGATAACTGCGTAGCTTGCCGTCGAAACGCGCGAGTTCAGTGCGCTGCACCCGACCACCCGTCTCGAGCACCAGCTCGATCTCGACCAAGCCGTGATCGTCGTAGGCCACGTAGTCGAGTTCGAGCCGTTCGAGTTCTTCGAGAGGGACGTCGCGGGGAGCGCGATCGAGTACGACCGACGGGGGCCGATCGACCGTCGTCTCGACGTGCATCTGGAACGGGTCGAGAATGACGACGTCACCGTGGCGCGCGCCCACTTGCAAATCCACCGGGTCAGTGACGGTCAGTCGCGCGACCCAGGTCCCCGAGCCTTCACTGACGAACGGGACCTCGCGCAGGCCATCGCTCAGCACCCATTGGCGCGCAATCGCGCGAGGCAAGATCCGAAAAGTGATGACGCTGCCTTGCGGGACGCTGGCCGTGTCGCCGTAGAGCAGCCGCGCCTTGCCCTCCTCCTGCAGATAAGCAGGACCTTCCGCCAGCACCTGCGTGTCGGTCAGGTACGGCAGGCGCGAGCGCGCAACACCCCGCGTTGCGCCCAGCACCAAGCCACCTTCGACGATCGCCAGACCCTGTCCGAGCCAGAGCCCCAGAAGAAACGCGCTCAAGCCAAAGGTAAGCCAGACCGTCCTCCGCACCCGACGCGTGAGCGATCGCTTCAAGCCGCCTTCGGGTAAGCCATCGAGTACTCGCGAGAGATGCAGTTCCGCCAACTCCGGCGAGCCACTGGCAGGCCGCTGCTCGGTCTGCTCGAACAGGCCGTAAGCGCGTACGGCGCGCGCTGCCTGCTCGCGATCGACAGTCCGCCAGATGCGCCCCAGTGCCATCTCGGGGCGACGCCAGCGCCGCCCGTCGAGCAGCGACCAGATCGCTACCCCCAAGAACGAGGCCGCAATGCCGGACGCGCCCGCGATGCGACCCCCCGTGCTGCCCCAGCGCGCAACGAGCAACCACGCGCTCGTCGACGCCGAGAGAAACAGCAGGACCAACCAAAAAGAAGGAAACCGAAGTCGTCTCCGATAAACGGCAACCTGCTCGGCTACGCGAACACGCGGATCGACACGGGAACTCACCCGCGCGAGCCTAGCTCTTTCCGACCCGAGATGAATCCCGGGGCCCTCGGGCTTCGGGCTTTGTCCACGTGGCCTGGCTACAATGGGGCTGGATGCAGCCAGGCGAGCCCTTCGGAGACCCACGCCAGCCGGAGGACGACCCCGCCGAGCTGGCGATACGCGGACTGCTCGGCTTGGCCGAATTGGGTCTGCGCGTGCCGTGGCTCCGCGAACGCTGGCAGCAAGAGCCCATCGCCGAACTCGCCCTCGTTCTGGAGCGCATCGCCGAACGGGGCCAACTCGCCGACACCCGCGCGCGCGAGGCGCTCCTGGCCGTCGCCCTCGGGCTCGTGCTCGAGCGCGAGAGTAGCCTCTTGCCACGCCTGCGCGAACAGGCGCGCCGCGGCGCTTTGCTCAATCTCGATCGGCTCGTGCGCGAAGGCCCCGACGAGACGCCCGAGTTCGAAGGTGAAGCGCGGGTGCCGATCTACCACAAGGGCCGCGAGCTGACGCTCGGTGAGCGTCGCTCGCTCGCTCGCCGACCTACGCGCCTGGAAGTCGGCAAGATGCTGTTCGACCCCGATCCGCTGGTGCTTCGTCAGCTGCTGGTGTGCACCCAATTGACCGAGGACGACGTCATTCGCATGGCGGCGCAGCGTCCCGCTCGTGTACTGGCTCTCGAAACTTTGGTCTCTTCTTTCCGTTGGATGGCACGCCGGCGCATTCGACTCACGCTGATCTTGAATCCGGGTTGCCCGCACGGCATCGCACTGCCCCTGATCTCGGTGTGTCCACGTGACGATCTGGAGCTCGTCGTTTCGAGTACGACCATCAAGTCGCACTTGCGCGCCGTGGCGCTGGAAATCTTGGAGCGCCTGCCCCCGCTCGCGTCGCCCACCGGCGTAGCGCTGCAGTGAGTCAGCCAGCGCGCAAAAAACGGTGATTCTGGCGCGCCTGCTCGATGCTCGATCGGAGCCGCACGTGCATCGAGTCCATGCGAAAATCGGCGGCGACCGTTTCGCGCGCTCGCGCGCCCCATCTGCGCGCCAAGCCGCGATCGGCCAAAAGCCGTTCGGCGCACGCGCGCAGCTCGCTGGGATCGTCCGAGAGAAAGCCCGAAATGCCGTGCTGGACCGGCGACGTCGGATGACGATTGCCCAAGATGGGTAGTCCTGCCGCCATGGCCTCGAGTGTGGCCATGTTGTAGCCGTCCTCGAGCTGTGGGTCGGCCGTATGCACGAAGAAGCGGCGCTGGTGCATCACTGATTTCAGCTCGTCCCAGCTCGAAACGGTTCGCGACGCGGGCACGTCGGGATTGTGGCCGACCAAGAGCAGCGGCAGGCCACCGAAGGCGCGGTCGTGGAAGTCACCGAGCAGGATCTTGCGTCGCTTGTTGAACAGATTCGAAATACGCAGGCCCTCTGGCAGCTCGAGTGTGGACGGCTCGTAGGCATCGACGTCCACGGCGAACGGCACGACGTCGTCGGTGAGGCCCCACGAGCGACCCTTGAGCTCCGAGACGGCCATGGCGTGACCGCCAATCAGGCTGAGCAACTGCCGCAGCAGCGCCCCCATTTCACTCGCGTCGGCCCAGGCGCCCGATTCCAGGATGCGCCCTTCGATCGTCGTGTGCAGCACGACCAGCTTGGGGACGTCGAGCTGCTTCACGTCCAGCAAGTCAGTGGTGCCGTGGGTGATGGCGGCTACATAGGTGGCGGAACTCGCGGGCAGTTGGGTCAGCTCGACCAAGCGGGCCCCCGCCGGCAGTGGTCGCATGCGCGTATCCCAACCGCGCGTGACCCTGCCCGGCAGCCCGACCACGATGTCCAGGGGCCATCCAATGCCCTCGAGCTGGTGCACCCAGGCCTCGTGACTGTTGAAGACCAGTAGGCGCTCGGGCTCCATGGATGGCCGTACGGCTCCTCGTCGTGACCGATAAGGAGCCGTAAAATACAGCTCAATCCATGCCGCGGGCGTCGGTGGCTTCTTTGACTCGCGAGATGCCCAGGATGAACGCCGCCGTGCGGAGCGTACAGCCGTACTCGCGACGCACTTTCTGCACGGCATCGTGCGCCGCGACCATGTAGGCCTCCAAGCGCGAGTTCACGTCGGCTTCGGACCAGGCGTGCTGCTGGATGTTCTGCGTCCACTCGAAGTAGCTCACCGTCACGCCGCCCGCATTGGTCAGGATGTCCGGAATGGCGACGATGCCACGCTCCTGCAGCACCTGATCGCCCTCGATGGTGCAAGGCCCGTTCGCACCTTCGAGCACGTACTTGGCTCGAACGTTGCGCGCCGTGGTCTGGTCGAGCACGTGACCCAGAGCCGCAGGAACCAATACGTCGCAATCGACGGTCAAGAGTTCGCCGGGATTCAAGTGCTGAGCGCCGGCGAAACCCGGCACGCGACGCGTTTCGGCCACGTGCTCGAGCACCTGGGGGATGTCCAGGCCGTCGCCGTTGAAGATGCCGCCATTGACGTCACTGACCGCAACGACCTTGGCGCCCTGCTCGTGGAGCAAGCGGGCGAGCCAACTGCCCACGTTGCCGAAGCCCTGAATGGCCACGCGCGTGCCGGCGAGCTGCTTGCCGTCGGCCTTGAGCACTTCGCGCAGGACGATCATGCAGCCGCGCCCCGTGGCCGCATCGCGACCCAGCGAGCCGTGCAGGTGCACGGGCTTGCCCGTGACGACGGCCGGGCTAAAGCCGAAGCGCTTGCTGTACTGATCGAAAATCCAGCTCATCACCTGGCCGTTCGTGTTCAT
This sequence comes from Polyangiales bacterium, assembly GCA_038324055.1. Lineage (GTDB taxonomy): Bacteria > Myxococcota_A > Polyangia > Polyangiales > Polyangiaceae > NIC37A-2. Next base: position 15,728 of record JBBQHO010000081.1, read on the forward strand.
GTCAGGCGCAGGAATGTCGGTGTGTGGTCCGATCACACCACCGATGGCGTCGACGAAGCGCCGCGTGAGACGCTGCAATTCGCGCGGCGACAACTTGGAAGGATCGCACTGAATGCCGCCCTTGGCACCGCCAAAGGGCACGCCGACCACGGCCGTCTTCCAGGTCATCAAGCTGGCGAGCGAC
>JBBQHO010000082.1:0-15861 GCA_038324055.1 Polyangiales bacterium
CCATGGCAATGTAGGGCGCTCCATGATCGATGCCGTAGTCGTGGATGTGCACCACGTGCGGACTTTTGAGGCGGGCCGCAGCCTGGGCCTCGCGCTTGAAGCGCCGCTCCGCACCCGCGTCGAGCGCGCCACCGGCCAGCAGGACCTTCAGCGCGACGTCGACGTCGAGTTCGACGTGACTTGCGGCCCAAACGGTGCCCATGCCGCCGCGCCCGAGCGGACGGATCAGTCGGTACTTGCTCGCAACGAGCTGGCCGGGCTCCTGGGACACCAAGGCCACCTTAGCATGGTCGCTTTCTGGCTCGCTTGGCTAGAGTTCACTTGACCACTTGGCTGCCCGTCTCGAGCGGGTCCAGGCCGAAAAGTCCGGCCAACCCGCTTTGGTCGTCGTACCCGACGATGCCGATGTGGCCGTCCACGACGACCGGAGTCAGCGAGACGTAGTGCTGGGGCCAAACGCCCTCGTCGTCGGTCGTGAACACGAGCTGCGAGCCCTTCCCCTCGGTCGCTGCGTTGGACGAGAGCTTGCCCACCTGGACCATCCCCAAATCGGTGTCGTAGCGGATGAGACGCGGCGCGCTCGCCGGACCCACGCAGCTGACGAGTTCCCAGTCGACAGCCGATGCCGTTCCCCAATCGTCTCGAGCCCGAACTTCCAACGCGTCGCCGGTAGGGGTGATGCCAAGTAGAGCTAGCGAGTTGGTCGCCGTCGCGTAAGCGACGAAGGTCGGGTCGTCGAGGCTTGGGCAAGCGACGATCTGGTCGAAGCCCGGCTGCAGCATGCCAACCGTGGTGGTGTCGTCGCCAAAGCGGTAGTCACCTTCGTCCGCGTCGTAGCTGAGCAGCCCTCCCACGCCTGCATCGACGTAGGCGACGATCGACGTCCAGCCAGTGTTGCCCGGCTGCAGCGCGGCCGTGAGGACGTCCTGCTCGAGCCAGCCTTCGACCAATTGGAACTGACCCGACTCGTAGCCGAGCAGGGCCGAGCTTGGAGGAGTGGGTTTCTCGACGACGTGGGTCCAGCCGGCACGCCAAGCGCGTTGGGTCGCGACCAGTCCAGCGTCCGTCGCGAGGTAGCTGACCAGTTGACCCGAGGATCGATGATAGACATGGAAGGTGGCTTCGCTGACGGATGCGACGACGTGAGCGTCGGTCCCGAGCTGCAGGACCTGGGCCGCCTCGATGGGTCCGGTTCCTCCGGACGCAGCGTCGTCGAGCAAGCCGGTAGCTTCGTCGCCGGCACCACCACCCGTGCCTTGGTTCACTTCGTCGCTCTTCTTGTCGTAGCTCAGGCCATCGAGGCCGAGCATGTTGCTGCAGCCACTGGCCAACGCCGGGGCCGTCGCGACGGCGAGTCGAAGAAAGGTAGAAAGGCGCACCAACCCAAGTATTGCCAGGATTGTGCCAAGCGCTACCAGCCCGGAATTCGGCCTTTCTGCAGTTCCAGAGGCCCCGACCTGGTCACTGGAGTGGCCACTTCGGAATGAATGCGGCAATCTCGACGTTCTCGATGCTCTGCTCATTCCGGAACCTCGCGCCCGCCCTTGTCGCCCTTGGCGTCCTGGCCTGCCAGTCGAAACCCCAAAAGGAGTCCACCTTGACCCTCGCACCCGACGTCTACGCATTCGAACTCAAGACCATCGACGGCAAGGCCGAGCCCCTCTCGCGACACAAAGGCAAGGTGCTTCTCTTGGTCAACGTCGCCAGCGAGTGCGGCTTCACGCGCCAGTACGCAGGCCTCGAGGAACTCCATCAGAAGTACCAATCCCAAGGCTTGGTCGTCCTGGGCATTCCAGCCAACGAGTTCGGGGGCCAAGAGCCCGGTACCAACGAAGAGATCCGCACCTTCTGCGAATCCAAGTTCCAAGTCACTTTCCCGCTCACCGAGAAGGTGGTCGTCAAAGGCCCAGGCCAGGTGCCGCTCTACGGCTGGCTGACAACGCAAAAGGGCGAGGTCACGTGGAACTTCAACAAGTTTTTGGTCGACCGCCACGGCAAGCTTGTCGAGCACTACGAATCCAAGGTCGAACCGATGAGCGCCGAGCTCACCTCGGCGATCGAAAAAGCCCTCGCACACTGAGCTTCTCGGATGGAAATCGATCTGCCCGCGCTCGTCGTGTCGTTGATCGTAGGCGCGGTCGGCTTCGTGTTGTTCTCGTACGGCCGCAGCATGAAGCGTCCGCCGCAAACCGGCGTTGGCCTCGTGCTCATGGTCTTTCCGTACTTTGCGCCCAACCTGTGGTGGACGGCCGGCATCGCCCTCGTGCTTTGCGCAGCGCTCTGGGTGGCGGTTCGCTTCGGTTGGTGACTCAGTCCTTGTAAAAGACGAGGTCGTCGACCCAGAAGTCGTAGGGTCCACTACCGTAGGCAACGATCTGCACCAGCTTGAGCTTGGCGGGGTCGATGCCGACCGGCCAAGCGACCTTGCGCTGCGTCCACGCCTGGCCGACGACGACCTGAGACGTTTCCACCGACGACGCGTCATCATCGCGGAAGGCAATGCGCAGGGTCTGAGGCGTGGCCGTGTTCGTGCGAGCCCAGTACATCACGCCCTCGAACGCAGAGGCGTCGATGGTCAGCGCATTCAGATCGAGCGTCGCGTCGAAGCTGACGCCATAGGTCTCCTCGGGCGTACCTTGAACGCGCATCTGCTTGTTCGGTGGCGCAATGCAAGGATCGCGTTCGTAAAGCCAACTTACATTGTTGGGCGTGGTGGTCGTTGCGGGTTGATACCAAGAGCCGGTGATGCCAGCAGAGCTGCCGCCAGCCAGGACCGCTGAGCCGCTCAGGTTGAAGTTTTCGATGACCTGGGTTGTGGTCGGCAGCGGCGTAATCGGCATCGACATGTCGCCCGCCTCGGGATCACAGGCGCCCGCACTACCCCCGGTGGACGGCGTGCCGCCCGCGGACATTTCCCCTCCGGTGGACGAGCCGCTACCGCCGGTCGTGGGCAGGGTGCCACCAGCGCCGCCGCTCCCTAACCCATCACCACCCGTGCCTGAGCCATCGCCTTGCGCCGATCCACCAACACCAGCGTTGGCGTCATCGTCGCCAAACATGGACTCGTCGTAGACAAGACAAGAGGGGAGTGGGATCGCCACCAGCACGTACAAGAATCGGTAGGCCGTCACACCCAAACACTAGCTTTTCAAAGGGTTCGCTCAATTCGAGGGATGGCTGTTAGCGCTTTTTGGTAGTGCCCAATCCGACCCTTGCGGACCTCGAAACAATCCAGAAATGCCTGGGAGCGCTGCCGGATCGACGCGCGAGACGCAATCAATCCACAGCGCAATCCAGCTCTGCCGCTCGCGTCGCGGGACGCCGCAGCGTCATTCCGCTGGGCGCCGGGTCGAGTTGTGATTCAGTTGTGAGTCACGTCGCCGAATGAACGTTGCGGCTGCCAGGCGCGCTAGGCGCATCCTTAAGCGACTCCAAGGGTCGCATCAAAGTGACGGCGGCTGCCAGGCGCGCTAGGCGCATCCAGAACTGCGACGCTCAACCCGCAGAACTGAGCGAAGCGCTCGTGCCCACGCGATGCTGTCGACGAAACGCGCCGGGCGGCATGCCGTGGTGGCGACGGAAAGCTCGACTGAACGCGAACTCCGAGTCGTAGCCGACCAAGCTAGCGATCTCGGCCAAGCCACCGTCCGACACGCCCAGCAGCTCGGCCGCGAGCACCATGCGCAAACGCGTCAGCGAACGCAGAGGCGAAACGCCCGTGCTTTCGACGAACCGCCGCGCCAACACCGGTCGCGACACACCCACCGACTTGGCCAGCAGCTCGACAGTCCAGCGCTTGGCGGGCTCGTTCCTCAGATGCGAGACGGCGCGCCGCACGACCAAGTCGCTGGCGGCTTCGCGTTCCTCGGTCGAAGGGTCGAAGTGCTCCATCCCTGGAGGTTGCTCCGGCTGGCCCGTGGCGTCCACGTTTTGAGCGTCTGGGGCAAAACTTTGTGGGCCGCGGTGCGTCTAGCCGAACATGGCCTCATCCGCGCTGATTCCTGCATCCCGTCTGTTTCGTTTCGCCTGTCCGGAGGACGTGACACGCATGCCGGAGCGCCCAGCCGGTCACCATTGCGCGAGCTGTCACAAGACCGTCGTCGACATGAGCCGGCTGACGCCAGCCGAGGCCATCCAGGTCGCGCAGACGGCTCCGCCGTCCACCTGCGTCAGCTACGCCTTCGCGGAGGACGGGAGCCTCTTGTTCCGCTCGGGGCGTCGGGTTGGGGGGACCGTGGCCATTGCTCTTTCTGCATTTCTGGCGGCCTGCAACCCAGCCGCGCAGCCGTCGCCAGCCCCGGCTGAAACCGAGCTTTCGCCTCTGGAGCAGGTGGCTGAGCAGCCCGGGCCCGAGCAAACGGCGCCCACACCTACATCTGCTCCTGAATACCACTCGAACGGCTCGCAGCCTTGGCCTTCGGCCACGGAGACCACGCGGAGTGCGACGCCGCCCGCGCGGCCGGTCAAGAAACCCCTTCCTCCCATTCGCCACACGGTGGGCAAGCCTGTGCAGCATATGGCGGGTGGCATTCGGCCTGCACACGATCCCGAGCTTTGAGGTGACGAGGCTCCGGGAGTCGGATTACTCTCACGGCCCATGTCGACTCAGCTCCCCGCCGAATGCTTCCTCGCCCTCGCTAGCATCATCTACGCCGACGGGCGCGTGCGCGACAACGAGCTCCAGGGCTTTCGTCGCGCCGCCAAGACCTACGGTCTCGACGACGCAGCCATCGCCACTATCGAACAGCAGGGAGCGGAGGGCATCACGCTCGCTTCGATAGCATTGCCTGAACTGAGCAAGTGGCAGGGCGCGCTCACCTACGCTTTCGCGGTTTGGATCGCCAAGGCCGATGGCATCATCAACAGCGAAGAACTCGCGCAGCTCAAGGAGCTTGGTGATCTGCTCGGGCTCGAGAAGTTGCGTCGCGACGCAGCTCGCTCGGCGACGTACGACATCGCTGCGTTGCCGGGTGGGCATCGACCGGACGAGTACGATTTCGAGGCGCTCGAAACTGCGCTCGAAGCCAAGCTGCCTGGCTCATTCCGCGGCCACACCAGCTGACGGCGTTCGAGCAATTCAGCGCTCATGATCTGGCGCGGGCTCCAAAACACCTACGACCAATTCGGCCGCGGCAGCTTGGAGCACGCCAAAGAACAGCGGCCCGACGAGAGGAACCGCGAGCGCCGCTGCTGCGACGAGGCCAAAGCCGAAAATGGGCCAAAAATGCTGCTTTAGGTAGGCCTTCTGCTGCCCGAGGCCGAGGCCGCGTCGGCTCAGATACGGATCGAGGAGTTCCCACCCCAGCGAGCGAGCAGCGACCACGAACGACAGCGGCAAGGCGACGAATGGGCCGACGAAGGGCACGAAGCCGAGCGCGAAACAGCCACTCGAGAGCAGCACGAATACGCACAGACGCCGCAGGTTGATGCCGAGCGCCACATGCCACGCAAGGCCAGGGAGTGCAGCTAGCTCACGCGCGCGCTCGGGCCGCAGCGCGCCGAGCGCTGCCATGAACGGCAACTCTGCGAACAGCGGAAAGCAGACGTTGGCAATGAACACGCCGAGTAGCGGCGCGACCACCAGCACCACGAGGCTGCCCAAGATGCGCAAGGTCCACCAGCCTGCACTGCTCCAGCCGCTGGCCGCCGCCGGATCCGTCCACTCGAACAAGGCGTAAAGGCCCAGCGCGCTGGCCGCGAGTCCGAGTGCGAACATGGCGAAAATCAGCCAAAAGTAGGCCCTGCGCACGGCGCGGTGGCGCTGCGCGGTCCAGGCGCCGCGGAGCGCGGCCGCCATCCCGTCGAACAAGCCCGGCATGCGTTTCAACCTTCGGGGAGAGCAATGAATTCGATCAGCGATGGCTCGACTGCTTTGGTCTCGCGGCCCATGCGCCGCATGATGGCACCGCCAGTGCACCTCGGTCCAATGCAGCTGTCGCCATCGCTGTCTTCGAGTGCATACTCGGCGCGTGTCTGTGCCCCCGTTTGGTTTCGTATTCGCGCTCTGCCAGCCCGCCTGTCAAAAGTGGCTCAAACAGGAAATGGCGGAGCGCCATCCCGAGTTGCGCTTCGCCTACAACCGGCCCGGTCTGGTGACCTTCAAAGCCCAGGCGCCGCTGGCGGTCAGCTTTCGGTGCGAAGCCGCGTTTGCCCGCCACTGGGGCTTTTCGCTCGGCCTGGCGCGGACCGCGCTCGAAGTGAAAGCGCTGGCAGACGCGCTGCCCTTCGATCACCTGGTCGTGCAAGTCTGCTCGCCGCCGCTGCCCGAGGTGAGCAGCGAAGTACCCGCGCGCAATGCCGCCGAACTCGAGGCGGAGCTGGTCGAAGCTTGCGGTCCGAACGTCGAGGCGCGAGAGCCGCGGCCCGGTGAGTGGGTTCTCGACGTAATCGTCGGGCATACCCGGCCCGAAGAGACAGCCGGGCTCGACGACGCAGCCTGGCTCGTCGGCGTCCACCAGCACGAGAGCGGACGATCGCCGCACGCCGGCGGCCCCCACGCCGTGCCTGCTCCTGAGGCTTCGCCGTCGCGCGCGTACAGCAAAATCGAGGAAGCCATTGCGTGGCAGAGTCTGCCGCTGCTGCCTGGACAACGGGCGCTCGAGCTTGGTGCAGCGCCAGGAGGGGCGGTGCTGGCCCTGCTCGAGCGTGGTCTCGACGTGGTCGCACTCGACCCCGGCGCGCTCGATCCCTCGGTTGTCGCACGCGCGTTCGAGCTGGGTCGAGCGCTCACGCACCTCGAAAAGCCGGCCGGCGCGCTCGTCGCCGCCGATCTGCAGCAGCCCATCGATTGGCTGCTCGTGGACATGAATCTCGCCCCGCAAGTGGCCGTACGCGCGGTCGAGCGCGCCGTAGGCCTCACGCGCAAGAGCCTGCGCGGCGCCGTGATCACTTTGAAAATGAATGACGCGCGGGCGGTGTCGGCGATCGGTTCGCTACTGCAGCGCCTTGCGGCGCTCAAGCTCGGGCAACCACGCGCCATGCAGCTGCCGAGCAATCGCAGCGAGATTGCCGTCGTGCTCGCTGGCGCGCGTCGCTGAGAAAACGCCAGCAAAGCGCACTCAGGGGGCGCCGCGCCTTTTCGCTTCTTCGGACCAGAGGGCCGCGCGGGCGTCGTCCTTCTGCGCCGTGTAGACGCGAGACAAACCATCGGCAGCGTCGCTGCTTGTTGGACTCAGTGTCGCGGCGCGGCGCAAAACGATTTCGGCTCGACCGAGGTTGCTGGCCTTGATGGCCTGATTCGCCTCGAAAATCTGCTGTTTGGCGACGGCATCGAGCGTCTTCTGGTCCGTCTCGTCCACCTGCAACGCCCCGGCCCAGGCCTTCTTGGCCTCCGTTGCGTTGCCACGCTGGCTCTCGATGTCGCCCAGCAGCTCCAGGGCCTTGGGGCGACCGGGACGATTGACGAGGGCTACCTCGACCCAGTTCTTGGCCTGCGTGAGCGCGTGCTGTCCGAGGTAGTTCTCGGCTAGTGCTTCGACTGCCAGGCTTTGACCGTAGATGAACACGGCACGACACAAGTGAGCCTGGGCTTGCCTGAAATCGCCGAGCACCAGCGCGCTCCTCGCCTTGTCCCAGAACAACCCCGACTGCGCCACGTCGCCTTTGCGAAGCTCGTCCTGGTTGGTCACCAGCGTGTCGCAGTCGGGCACGGACCCGTCGTCGCTGGCTTTCCACAGATCGACGGCGGCTGTCGTCGACGGCGCAGCGGCCAGCGTCTCGGCTTCTTTCGTGGCTGCAGTGGTCGCCGCTTCGCCAGGCGCTTTCGACGCAGGGGCGCGGCTCGCGTCCGCAATGGGACGCGGGGCGACGGTTGCGTTCGGCGCTCTCGTGGGTTTTTGGCTGTAAAAATAGCCTCCGCCGAGGGCCAGGACGCCGACCAAGCCCAGCGAGAGCGGTAGCGCGCGACTCTTCTTCTTGGGCGCGGGGCGCCCGGTCATCGTCACGGCGGCTGCACTGAGCGCGCTGTCGTTCGCGCCGTCCGTCGACCCGTTGGCGGGCGGAGGGATGCTCTGCTTATGGCTCGCCAGCGCCTGGAAATCCAAGAGGTCGTGTCGCTTGGTGGGTTCGTCGTCGTCGACATCGGGAATAACGACCGTGGGCTCGCCGGGTGCAATGGTGTCGGCCGCGAAGGGACTCCTCGCGTTCTGCGTCGTCACAGCGAGATGCGCGCTCTCGGTGGGTTCGTCGACCACGAGCGTTGGTCGATCGTCGTCATCGTCGCTCTCGTCTTCCAGCTCAACGTCGTTCGCGCTCAGCTCCTGCTCGGGAAGCGACAGGGAGTCGAGTTGTCCGCCGAGTCGGGCCAAGAGTGGCTGGAGGTTCAGGGCGCCGGTGTTGTCTTCGTAGAGGCGGCGATACGGCGCGGTGATGACCTCCGCTTTGCGAAGGTGGGCGTCGGCGCGGAGCAGCTCCATCCAGACGGGCTGGGGCGCAGCACTGCCGTCGGTGATGATGGTGGTGGGGCCGAACTTGCGCAGGACGGCCCAACGCGTTCGCGCTGGATCCGAGGGGGAGAGCTGGACGGAAAAGCCGAGAACGCGCAACGCGGCCGCAACGGCGTCGCCGCGCGTGACGTCGTCGTCGACGAGCACCAGCCGCGGGGTCGTGCTCGGGGTCTGTCCCCCGTTCTTTGGGGAACCGCCACGATCCGATGAGGGAGGAGGCGTAGGCGCTGGAGGGGGTTTGACTGCAGGGGGGGGAGCGACATGAAAGGCCGAAGCCGCGGGCACGGCGACGGCCGGGAGAGCCGGAGCAGCTAAATGCGGGCGCGGTGAGACCGCCCCGGGTGCGGGATTCGCGAGAGGCGAGACCTTGGCGATGGGTGTGGCAGCGGCCGGCACGACACGCGGACCGGATGCGACTCCGGCCGGGCCATCGAGCGTCGGCACCCGCGAGGCTGCTCGCGGGGCGAGCGGGGCGCGCGACGTGAGCGGCCGCGGGACAGGCGAGCGGCTCAACGTCGGAACAGGGGAAGGCGTGACTGCCCCGACCGGGCTCGGAGGTGCGAGCGAAAGCTTGGCGGCCTGAGCGCCTTGAGCGCTTTTTTGGGCCAATGCGACGACGCGGTCGACGAGGGTCGTCTCGGGCATGTCGCTGGACAAGATCGAGGCAACGACGCTGCGGTTGGTCTTGCGCAGCTCCGCCACGGCTTCACGCTCGACCACCAATACGAGGCGCACACGCCGCGCGTCGGGGCCCGCGGCCACCAATGTCGCTACGTCTTCCGCGTGCTCGGCACCAAAATGCACGACCAAGTCCGGGCTGACGACGGCGAACACTTGCGACAGTTCGTCTGGACGTGTGGCCTCGACGAAGACGCCCGCGGCTTCCAGCTGAGTCACCAGAGCCTTGGGCAGGTCTCGACGCGAGACCAACAGAACCGTCGCTTCAACAGCCATCCTACGACGCGGGAGTCTAGCCGAATTGTCGGCAAACTGGCCACGCCGACGCGGGGCAGCGCAAAAACCAAGGCCCGTCCGATGTCGGTGTCGGGATTACGTGCCTTGGCGCAGCAAATCCACGACCCAGTTGACGTGGCGGCCGGCGACGGCCTCTTTCGAGTGGGCGCGCAGGAGCGCCGAGTCGAGGACCCGTACATGGTCTCGCAGGTTCGTTTGGAACGGCTGGTCTTGCAGAATCGCGCCCGTGGGCAGAGCTTGTCGTCCTTCGATGCGTGTCGCGCGGAGCACCTCGATGCTGGCCAGGCGCAAGAGCTCGTAGCTGTCCGCGTGGTGCTCGGCATCGGTTTGGACCGAGACAATCAGCTTGGCGAAGGTCGGGTCCTTGTTGATCAGCTTGTCGCCGACCTCGAAGCCTGAATCGAGGCGCACCTGCAGATCGACGATGCCCTTGGCGCCGTCCCGCTCGAGCGCGGTCAGAACGTCGGACGTGTCGGGGATTTCGATCGTGTCGAAGGTGCCGCCATTGGGTAGGAACAGCCCTTTTTGGCCGTCGCGCGAATCCTTCACGTCGGCGCGCCACGATTCGGCGTTGATGCGGAACTCCCGGGCGACGTGCGTTTGGACGACCTCCCTTTGCGCAAAATCGATCGCGGCGCCGCGGGCGACGGCCAGCTGCAGCTGAACGAGATTGAGAGGCAGGAGCTGGTCACCGCGGCGAATGCGATGCGCGGCCTCGGTCACCGGATGCTCCACCTGAATGCGGGTGTTCATCTCGAGCAGGTAGAAATGGCCGCCCTTGAACATGAGCTCCACGGTGCAAGCGCCGCAGTAGCCGACCGCGTCGGCGATGCGCACCGCCACTTGGCAGATCCGCTCTTCCAAGCCGGGGAAAAACCGCAACAAGGCGGGTGGGGCCTCTTCTTGAATCTTCTGGCTAGCGCGCTGCTCGCTGCAATCGCGCATGCCAAAATGGCGCGTATTGCCGTAACGATCGCGCAGCACCTGCACCTCGAGGTGGATCGTTTCGGGGATGTTCTGTTCGAACATGACGCCAGGATCCCAGCCATTGGCTTGGATTTCGCCCAGGACCTTCTGCACGGCGACGTGAATCAAATCGGGAGTAGCGATGACCATCTGGCCTCGACCACCGCCGCCATTGGCGGCCTTGAGTCTTCCGGGGAAGCTGAAGCGCTTCTCGGCGTAGCCTTTCTCGATGGCCGCGATGATCTCGGCGGGCTGGCTTTCGTCCATGACGATGCCGGGCACGACTGCATCTTGATCGATCGATTGCGCCAGGAGTCGGAACTTGCGCTTGTCGCCTGCCCGTTCGACCACGTCCTGCATGGGACCGACGAAGACGATGCCGGCCTTGCGAAAATGCTCGATGGCGGCCGTGTTCTCGGCCAAGGGGCCATAGCCGGGGTAGAGCGCCGAACAGGCGAGTTCCGCCTTGGCGCCGTCCAAGAAGCGTGCGCTGTACTCTTCCAGCACGCGACGAGCGATCTGCTGGTAGCTGGCATAGCTCTCGCGAAAACTTCCTTGCAGCGCAATGCCGAAGCCGCCGGCAGCATCCGCAACGCGCACCTGCAACGAATCAGCGTCGTCTTGCTCGCTGTAGAGCACGATAGGTCGCAGGCCGAGGGCGATGGTCTCGCGCACGGCGCGCACGCCCATCTCACCCTTATCGGCGACGATGACGTTGCGGAGCGTACCTTCGCCGACGGTCGTGGCCGGAAAACGGCGCAAATCGTAGGTGGCCAAGTAGACCAAGTCGGCCGCACGATGGCTGTGTGCCAACAGCTCGTGCGCCTCGCGGTGGAGGCGGGCTTTGAGTTCTTCGCGCAGCGCATCGTGGGCGTTGAGCGTGACCAAGAGCTCCAGACCAGCGTCGGTGTCGAGCGTGAGGTGCTCGAGGTCTTCGGACAGGCTCACCAGTGAGCGCGCTGCAAAGGTGGCCGTCAGTTCCTCGACGCTCGGTAAATTGCGCTGCAGTTCCTCGACGTGCGCCCAGAGCGCTTTGATTCGCGAAGGCCCGGTCGGCGACTGCTTGGCGAGCGGGCCCTCCCACGAAAAGTGACGAAACCAGGTTGCGCCATTGACGATGAAATAGCGGAGTGAGACGAGGCGCTGTCCGTGGTCGCCGAGTGGCAACGACGTCAGCTCGGCTAAACCGGCGTCTGGCACGCCGGCCAGCGTAGCCAGAGCATCTTTGGAACCGACGTAGCGCCCGCCGGGCGTCACCAGCGCAGCCATGGCCGCGGTGATGTCGGGCGTCTGGTTTTCACGACTCTCGGGGCTCGTTTGCACGGGGCGAGGTCTAGCGCCGAGTCGACCTAGCCGGCAAGCGGCGGGGGGGTGGTGCCAGCCGGTGGGGACGTCAGATCTTCGTCGTCTTCCGGCAGAACGGCGTCGCCAGCGCGGGGTTTGTGAAAGCCGAGCACCCGCAGCAGGCTCTCATCGTCGATCACCTCGAGGGCGAGCCGACTCCAAGCCGAGTACCACTTCCACATCTCCTCGGCGGCCGCGAGTCGCGCGCGGCCGCCCCCGGCTTCGAGTTCCGCCATGGGCGTCAAAGACTGGAGCTGTTCCAGCATTCGCTCGCCAGCTTGGAGCTCCGGGAATCCAAGCCCTTGTCGACCCAAGAGCGACCAGGCAACGCGTCCGGCCGGGCCGAAAGGCTTTGCGCCTTCGGCCATGGCCCGCAGCCGCTGCAAGAAATAGGCGACCGTCCAGGCAATGTGCTGCTGATCGCCCGGGTCGAGGTGGAGAAACAGGTGGTGCGCCAGTTCGGGGGAGTGCTCGCGAAGGCTGAGATCCGCAACGGGAAACCACCGCGAAGCAAACAGTTCGAGCTGCCGTACCCGTTCCGGGTTGTCTTCCAGTGTCAGAGGAACTTCGTGATCGGCAAGGTGTATCGCTCGAAGGTAGAGTTCCCAGCCCTCCTGCAGGTCGGCTTCGGTCAAACCGAAGCGCGCGAGGTAGGCGGCGATGCGCCGATCGCGGAGCCCGCACAGTAAGATACCTGTTCGCACCGCTTTTTGGCTAATCGAGAGCTGGGGCATCTTGGGGACTTCGGCCCCGACGCAGCGGCGTTGCGCTCAATCGCACAGCCATGCTCCGCAATCGTCGCGCGGCACCCCGCCACCAGTCGCGGGGCTTCAGAGCCCCGGTGGCAGGTGCGAAGAGAAGACCGGCGTCTCTGCCACGCTCTGCCATGGACCCTTCGGCCACCAGGTGTCCGGGCTTGCGCTCTCGAGCGTGAAGCTCTCGCCCGGCCGCGGAATGACGACGTCGACGCCGGCTTTCTTGGCCGCGACGCGAATGCGTTCCGGCGGTTCGGTCCAAGCATGCAGCGCCAAGCTGAACGTGCCCCAGTGCACGGGGAGCATGCGCTTGCCGCGGAGCAGCTGGTGCGCGTGGACCGCTTGTTCGGGCCCCAAGTGGACATCGGCCCAAAGCGGATTGTAGGCGCCGGCCTCGAGCATGGTGATGTCGAATGGACCGAGTCGTTCGCCGATCTCACGGAACTCGGGCTGCATTGAAGTATCGCCGCTGAAGTAGACGCGGTGCCTGGGTCCCAAGATCGCCCAGCTCGTCCACAGCGTCTGATCGCGCTTGAAGCCGCGTCCCGAAAAGTGGCGAGCCGGGGTAGAAACCAGCTCGAGATCGCCCAGTTGGATCGATTGCCACCAGTCCAGCTCGGTGATCCGGTTCTGGGGCACGCCCCAGTACTCCAGGTGGGAGCCGACGCCGATTGGTACGTAGAAATGCACGCCCGTGTCCTGCAGGGCCTGGATGGTGGGATAGTCGAGGTGATCGTAGTGGTCGTGCGAGATGAGTACGCCGTCGAGCTGGGGCAACTCGCGCAGTGGCAGTGGCGGCGGATGAAAGCGCTCAGGGCCCAGGTGTGTGAACGGTGACGCGCGCTCGCCCCAAACCGGGTCCGTCAACAAGCGGTGTCCGTCGATCTCGATCAGCAACGTGGAATGTCCAAGCCAGGTGACACGGAGTTCGGGCGCCTGCACGGGGAAGTCGCGCTTGCTTCGAAACAGCACGGGCAGATCGCGCGTGGGCTCGGTGACGGCCTGGTTGTACCAGTAGGCCTTCATGATCGGGCCGAGCTGGGGTTGGTTGGTGGGCAGCCGATTCACGAAGCGGCCATCGCCGTATTGCGGGCTCTGCTGCGCGCGATCGAGGGCTAGGTCAGATGGGTTGTGACCGGTGGGTGAGTAGGAGTCGACGTACAGATAGCCCGTGCCCCCGAGCAGCAGGATCAGCAACGCCCAGAAAAACTTGCGGAGCCTGTGCCGTTTCTTGCTCGCCATGATCAAGCGGTCTCCGGCCCAATAACAGGTTCGATGGGCCCCGAATTCGCATCGTTGTCCGTGCGCGTTTCACCCGCGCGATCGAGAGCCCATTTGAAGAGTACTGGGCCGACCATCTCGTTGATGGCCACCATCGCAACGGCAAGCGACTGAAACCCGGCGCCGAAGCTTGGGTACTCGTTGGCGACCACCAAGGCCAGACCGAGCGCGAGTCCCGCCTGCGAGACGAGCGGAGCCCAGCCGTACATGCGCACCGTCGGTGGGTCGTTTGCCAAGTGACAGCTCCAACGGTGCACGCCGTAGGTGAATAAGCCGCGCGCAGCGGCGAGCCCCAGCGCAACCGGCCAGAGCTGCTGCAGCAGCGGGATGTCGAGGTGCGCGCCTGCCGTGGCAAAGAAGACGACGTAGACGATGCTGCCGGTTTCCTCGACCGCGTGCAGCAACTTGTCGCCTTGCTTGGAAAGGTTCTGCACCACCATGCCGCCGATGATGAAGACGAGCAGCGGATCGAAATGCATGTACTTGAGGATGTCGGTGAGGCCAAAGCCCAGTCCGACCAACACCACCAACAGCGCGCGGCCGACCAGCTTGAAGTAGGCCGAAAGGACCAGCCCGAACGTCGTTCCGATGGCGATACTGCCGAACACTTCGTGGCCGACCTCGCGCAAATCGGACCAGGAAAATTCGCTTCCCGGCACGATCAGTGGGCCGGCGACCATGAAGGCCAGAGCCAAGAGCACGATCACGACGACGTCGGAGGACATGACGAAGTTCAAGCCAAAGCGGGTCACCGGACCCTGCGCGCGCGTCTGGGAAAGGATACCCAAGAGCGCCGCGGGACTGCGGGTGATCGACATGACGCCCCAGAGAATCGCGCCGCCCCAAATGGCCCGCTCGGGAAGGACGCGCATGAACGGCAAGTAGCGCGCCCCAACCAAGAACGCGGCAGCGCAGGCGATCAGGACGAGCGTCGACTGGAGCAGAGTCGACCAGGCGAGGCTCTTGAGCCCGGCACGCAAATCGCTGATGCGCAGCTCGGCGCCGCCGGCCAGGGCAATCAGTGCCAATGCCAAGGCATTCACAGGGGCCAGCGCCACGATGGTTTCGTGATGCAGCAGGTGCAGTACGTGGGGTCCAGCGACGATGCCGGCCAGCAGGTATCCGGTGAGATGCGGCAGACCGACGATTTCGCACAGCTCGCTCGCCAAGACGCCGGAGAGCAACAGAAAGCCCACCGCGGCGATGTTGGAACCGGCGCCGACTTCGGGCAGGAGTTCGCGCGCGCCCGCCATCACGCCAAAGACCAACAGCAGCGCTGCGGCCTGGATCAGCCGCACGCCCCAGCCTTTGGGCTTGCTTGCTCCGCTCATGAATGGCCCTCGCCGACTGGTGCAGTCGGCAGCAGGCTCGTTCTCTTTCCGGAACTCGGCGGACGAAGCTCTCCGGCGCGCCCCAGCGCGCGCTTGAGGAACAGGGGGCCCAGCGCTTCTCCAAACAGCGCCGTGGCCGCCGCCAAGGTGAGCGCCAGGCCGCCTAGGGTTCCTCGGATGCGCAGGAGCAGCGCCACGCCGATGCAGATGGTGACGACCCCCGACGACAAGAGCCCCAGGCCGAGCAAGGGGCCAGCAGGTCGCGCCGCCGGCACGGCCAAGAGGAACAGCCCACTCGCCCACTTGGCCAGCAGACGGGCTGCCAGCGCAGCAGCTACGATCCAGAGCGTGGACGGCGCGCCGTCGAGATCAATGTGAGCCCCTGCCAGAAGCAGCACCGGCAGCATGACGGGCGCTTCACTTTTTTGCAGCAACACCCGCAACTGTGTGCGGTGCCGTGAGGTGCCGGACAGCGTGATTCCGAACACGAACAGTGCCGTAATGCCGGCCAGACCGAGCTGCACGCACACGCCGGTACCGAGCAGGGTAGCGCCAAGCAAGAAGCTGAGCGCCTCGCCGCGGTGCAATTGGTCACCGATTAGTGCGACGCAGATGAGCCCGAGGACCACCCCCAAGAGCAACGTCACGGCCAGCCAGGCGAGTGGCGGCAACTGCCACGCAGCGGAGGGAGCCGGCGAGAGCACGAACAAGAATGCGACCAGTAGCAAAGCGGGCAGCTCGTCCGAGTCGGAAAGTGCGGCAATC
>JBBQHO010000083.1:0-15631 GCA_038324055.1 Polyangiales bacterium
CGATGAAGCATCGAAACAAGGGCCATCAGTTCGAGGGCGTCCTGTTCGGTGACCTCCCACTTCATCTTGGGCTCGTGGGCTCCGGGGTTCCGAAACGCGCTGAACGTGCCCTTCATGAGGCTCATCAGCCCCTGGTGCTCACTGCGTTCCGATTCGGTTTGCAGGCTGTTGAACGCTAGGAGTGGGATCCCCTGCCCCTTGCCGAAGGCTGCATCCACCAGGGCATGGCCGTCCCCTTCGATGCCTGCCTTGGACCGCGCCTTCTCGGCGACCAGTCCTTGATTCTCCGTCACTCCGCAAGCGCCGCTCAGCCCGAACAAGGCCAACGCTAAAATTCGAGAGCGCACCCGTCCCATGCGGCAGCGGTAGCATGCCACTTGCGCGCGCAGAACGATCGGTCCCGTGCATCGGACCGATCGTCTCTCGCTCGGCGCTGGTGATCTCGCGCCGTCCGCAATAGCGCCGCTTCAGGCGGCTCGGCCGAAGAGCCGGCGACGGCGCGCCAGACCGAGTGCTACCACCAAGGCTCCCAGAGTGAGCGCGCCGGTGGGGGAGTTTGCTCCGTTCGAGCTGACGGAGCAGCCTCCGCCAGTGATCGCGCCACTGCGGCTGGGTACGGGCGGCGCTGGCGAAGGTGCTTCGCACGCGCCGTTGACGCACGAATTGCCCGACGCGCAGTCAGCGGCCTTCTTGCACTGGGTTGCGCAGGCACTCCCGTTGCATCCGTAGTTTCCGCAGCTTGTTGGCTCCCCCCGCTCGCACAGTCCAGAACCATCGCAGCTACCTGGCGCCATTTCGAAGCCAGCTCCACAGCTGGCTTCCGAACAAGACACACTAGCCCCGGGGAATGAGCAGGCCGACGCCACGACACCGTCACAGCTTCCGCGGCAGTCACCGACACCCAGACAGGCGGCCCGGCCCGCGTGCGGAGCGCCCTTCACCGCGGCGCAGGTTCCGACCGAACCCTGCACATCACATGCTGCACACTGACCATCGCAGGCGGTGTCACAGCAAACGCCATCGACACAGTTTCCGGACTCGCACTGCTCCGTTGCGGAACAGGCAGCGCCTGCTTCGCGATGAGCAACACAAACACCTGCAGAGCAGAAGCTACCAACAGCGCAGTCAGCCGTACGCGCGCAGTCACCACGGCAGGCCGTGAGTCCGCAGACAAAGTCTCCGCAAGCTTGTGTCTGCACCGCGGGACAGCTGCCCTGGCCGTCACATCCCGCCGCTAGCGTAGCGACGTCATCGGAGCACGATGGCGTACGGCAACTGGTCGTTTCCGTCGGGAATGCGCAGGAATCGCGAGTTTCGCCGTCGCAGGTTCCACCGCAAGTCGAGCCGTCGGTATCGCACGCAGTACGCGAACCGTGGGGCGCTCCGCTGACGGCGGAGCAGGTCCCTTCGCTACCGGTCACGTTGCAAGCCTCACACTGGCCGCTGCAAGCTGCATCGCAGCACACGCCGTCGACACAGAGTCCATTTTGACACTGCTCGTCTCCGCCGCAGCTGACGCCCAGCGCCAGCTGAACCTGACAGATCCCTCCTGAACAGTAGCTGCCAGTTGCGCAATCGCCATCCACCACGCAGTCTCCATCACAAGCGGTGACTCCGCAGATGAAGGCCCCGCAGTTCTGGGTTTGCAGAGCAGGACACGTTCCGGAGCCGTTACACTCGGCCGCAAGGCTTGCGACGTCGTTCGTGCAGCTCGCAGAGCGACATGCGACGTCCGAAGCTGGGTAGGAGCAAGCCTCGCGTTCCGTTCCGTCGCAGGCACCGGCGCAGGCCGAGCCGTCGCCGACGCACGCTGTTCTGGCCCCAAAAGGACTGCCGGTGACGGCCGAGCACGTTCCCTCACTGCCTTCGACGCCGCAGGCTTCGCACTGACCTTCGCAGGCAGTGTCACAGCACACACCATCGACGCAGTTGCCAGAACCGCACTCCCCCTCGCGATCGCAGCTCTGTCCGAGCGCGCGCTCGTCGACGCAAACGCCGCCCGAGCAGAACTTTCCGATCGAACATTCGCCATCGACCGTGCAGTCGCCGAGGCAGGCCGTGCCTCCGCAGACGTAGCTTCCGCAGTCCTGAGTCGCCGCCGCCGGACAGTGGCCGACTCCGTCGCAACCCGTGCGAAGGGTCGCTTCTCCTGCGGCACACGAGGCCGCGACACAAGTCGTCGTGTTCGTCTCGTAAGCACAGGCCGTTCGGAGAGTTCCGTCGCAGGTCCCGCCGCATAGCGAACCGTCCGTCTCGCACGCCGCCCGACCTCCCACCGGGGCTCCAGCGACCGGCAAACAGACGCCCGGAGCAGCCACGAGGTTGCACGCCTCACACTGACCCGCGCACGCCACGTTGCAACAAACTCCATCGACGCATTGACCCGAGCCGCACTCGACAGCCGAGGCGCAACTTGTGCCAGGTTGAGCAAGAGGCTTACACAAACCGTCCGAGACGCTGCAGTAGTTCCCAGTCACGCAGTCCCCGTTGCTCGCGCAGTTGGAGAGACATGCGGGGCCCGAGCAGACCAGACCCCCGCAGGAAACCGCAGCGGCCGAGGCGCAGTTCGAGCTACTGCCGTCGCAAGTGGACGCCGGAGTCGAGACGCCGTTCGTACACGAAGCGGCGGCGCAGACCGTTCCTGCGTCAGACAAGCTACAGGTGCCCACGCTGCCCGGCAGGGCGCACGACTGGCAGTCGCTGCCGCCGCCACCGCAAGCGGTGTTGCAGCAGACGCCGTCTACACATTGTCCCGACGCGCACTGAGAGGTCGCCGTGCAACTCTGTCCGTTCGTTCTTGGGTCGGCTTCGAAGATCGCGAAGATATCCGCGCTACCCCCCACGGTAAACGTGCAGGCCGTCGACGTGCCGGAACAGCTACCGCCCCAGCCCAGGAACGTTTCGCCCGGTCCGGGAACGGCGTTGATGGTCACGGTGGTCCCAGAGACGAACGAGCCTGTGGCTGTCGTACACGCGGCGCCGCAAGAAATTGCCGAGGGAACAGATGCGACAACGCCCGCGTTGCCGTACTTTCGCACTGTGAGGGTGGCCAGGGTCCCGATCGGATCGCTATCGACCGCTGCGTTGTTCGTTCCGTTCGTGTCGCTCACACCACCCGGAACAGCAACTGTTGCTGTGTTGGAGATGGTGCCCGAGCCTGAACCGGAAACGACGTTCCCCAGAACCTGAAAGGTTGCTGTCGCGCCAACCGGAAGATCGACGGTGGTCAATATGTTGGATGAACCACTCGCCGCGCCGCACGCGCCTCCACCAGCAGCAAGACAGGTCCAGGTTGCTCCCGTGAGCTGAGCCGGGAAATTGTCCGTCACCGTGGCTCCGCTGACCGCACTTGGTCCCGCGTTCGTCACGACAATATCGTAGGTCACCTGTTGACCCCAACCGACACCACCCAGGTGATTGGTCTTCGTGATCGTAAGATCGGTGTATGCGACGGCGGTGGTCACGTTGGTATACATCTTCGGTCCCAGCAGGGGATTCACCGCCGTCGCGCTGATCTGATAGTTGCCAGCTGTAATTAGATTCGTGGACGACCCGGAATCGATCTTCACCGTCACGTCGATCGAGCCACTCGCTCCGGGCGAAACCAACCCGACGTTGCAGCTGACCAGACCTGTTGCGCCAACTGCAGGCTGAGTACAGGTGTAGCCCGGTGCCGACAGCCCGACCCAGGTCGTGTCGGTAGGAACCGTAAACTCGACGAGTACGTTTCCGGCCGCACCAGTGCCGCCGTTGCTGAAGTTGAGGGTGTACTTGACGTCCGTCCCGCGATTCGCGCCGCTAGGACCGCTTCCGCTCACGAAGAGCCCCGGAATCGAGGAGCCAACGCCGTCGACGTAAACGCGCCCAAAGTGGCCGCTGGGCGAGCAACGTGAGGCGATCACTTCGAGTTCGATCTGATCACCGACGCCCATCGCTGCTTCACCTGGAGCGATATCGACGAGCTGCCAGTCGGTGTAGTTGATTGAGCCGACGACCTTCCAAGGGATGCCCGGCTGAGCGCTCGCGTTGTAGTCCTGGTAGAGAACCGAGCTCTTCGTCACGTTGCGGAGCTGCACGAAGTAGTAGGGCTGCTGCGCTGGGGGGTGGCCCGGATTCTGAAGAACGGGCGCGACCGTGAACCGCACGTGGGGCTTTCCGTCCACTGGGTCGATATCACCCGTCGTCAACGTCATGGCCTGCAGCATCCCGTTCGCTACGGCGCCTGAAGTCGTGTTGTTCACCAGGGCAGCCGAGGTCCCGTATTTGGGCCAGCGCAGAGTGGACCCGACTCCGAGGTTCGGATCGTACTCACTCTCGACACCGTTCGCGGTAACCATGGTAATTGTTGCAAGACTGCCGCCAGAACTGAGATTCAGGTCTGTTCGGCTGGTGGGCGGGTAAGTGACCCCCGGATTGGCGTAGGAAGAAACGGTCCAATTGGGTGGCGCCACACCCTGCGTCCCGGACTCGAAGCTCCCGTTGAGGAACGCTGCCTGACTCCGGGTACCGAGGTGCTCGTGATCGTTCGGTTCCGCGGTACTGCAGCCAGTCAGAGCCAGCGCAACCAATGCAAGACTTCGCCATGAACGATTCATTTGCTACCTTCTTCTGCTGAGCCCGACGCGTTTGCGCCCTCGATGTTGAACTCGACGCGACGGTTCTTCTGCCGCCCTTGGTCCGTGTCGTTGCTTGCGACAGGCACCGTGTCACCGAAACCTTTGGCGGAGAGCCGCTCCGCGGGGATCTTGCCTTCCGTTGCGAGCCAGCGAACGACAGCCTGAGCCCTGTCTTCGCTCAGCTTGAGATTCTTCGCGGGTTGACCCTTGCTGTCCGTATGCCCGTGCACGGCGACGTGCGCCGTCGGTGCAAGCCCGGCGATGACTCGCGCGACGTCCGAAAGAAGCTCTTTTCCGCGCGCCGTGAGTTCGGCACTTCCTGGCTCAAACTCGACGGTGCTACTCACCTCGAGGTTTGCGCCGACGAGCTTTGCGCGCGGACAGCCGTTTTCGGATTGGCTCGCCGACGGCGCGCCTGCTTGGTTGGGGCAAGCGTCTTGCGCGTCGGTGATGCCGTCGGCATCGAGGTCGGTCGCAGCAGGACAGCCATTTTTGTCAGGCTCAGCGGACATCGCGCCTGCTTCGTTCAGGCACGCATCAGCAACATCGCCCACGCCATCTCCATCGCTGTCTGGAGGAAGCGGACAGCCGTTCTTGAATGGTTCACTAGAGGACGGTCCGCCCTCAGCCGGACACGCATCAACGACGTCAACAACGCCGTCGGCGTCGCTGTCTCTTGGCGGCGGGCAGTCGGCGACCCGCGGCGCCTGATGCGGCTCCGCAGGCGCGCCGAACACGTACTCCGCAGAGAGAAGCGTTCGCACTTCGGGGGCACCGAAGCCACGACTCAAGCCCGGACCGACACCGGCCCCGAAACGCCAGTGCTCGTGAGTGTAGTGGCCCCCAAAAAGAAGCTCGACTGGGGTTGCTGCTGACGAGAACGCCAGGCCTCCGGTAACCACCGTGCTGCCGGTGAGTTCGGGACCGACAAGCAGCGCTCCGGAGAGAGCACGAATACCTGCGGAAACCGCGAAAACAACATCGCTTCCGAGCGACGAGTTCCCGAATGTGTCTTCCAGGCCTCGATAGTTGAGCCCGAGCCGCGCGGCGTAGGCGAATGGACCTAGCTCGCCCGAGCCCAGCAGCTGAGCGCCGACGCGCAGGGTGTCATCTCCGGCGTAGCCTGCGCGATCGCCCGTTGGCAGCCAGGCGCGTGCGCCAGCGGCGAGGGTGAAGGCTTCGCGATAATTGCCCAACAAGCGATAGTCCGCCGAAAGCCGGAGGTCTCCGACCGCAGTGCGCTGCGGTTCGGGGTAGGTCACGCCGTCGACGACGACGGTCTGTCCGGTCTGGTGCATCGCGAGTGGAAGCGACGTGGCCAGCCGAAGACGGTGCCAAAAGACGAAACTCGCGCCGGCGTGAGCGTAAACCTGGTCCGAAATGAGGGGGGTCGTCGTCCCGTCGTCAGCGCGAAAGACGAGAGGGCGATGGCCCCAGTCCATCACGACTCCGGTAGCGCTCAGACCATCAGGACGAAAGTCGAGGCTGTCGGTCGCAAACCATTCGCTCCCTCGTTCCGAAGGCTCGAAGCGATTGACCGCAAAACCTTCCGACGTTTGCGCGCGTGACGTCGCGGAGAGCGATAAAAGAAATGCGATAGGGACAGCTTTGGATTTGGCTCGGAATTCGCGATGCACGAAATGCTCCCCGCTGGGATGATGAAAATGCCCGTTTCAGGTTCAACGCGCTGAGACAGCACGTTGCCGGAGACGATCGAGGCAAGGTCCGGGTGTTGGGGACCCTGTCTCCCCCCTGGACGGCCTTATTTTTGGTACCTTCAGCTGCGCAGCAGAAAAGAATCGCTAAATTTTCCGGACGATCGGTCGGCCAAATCGCTTTCTGGGCGCAGCTCGGCGATGACGTCAGCGCGTCAGCGCGCAGCGCGAGTCTCTGCTCGTTTTGGGACGGGTACAGGCACCCCTTCGGGGGTCTTCACCCGACCCGAGAGGCCCGCAGGGTGGCCTGAGCCTTCCGGTCGGTCATAAATCAACGCACTCCAGGACGAGCCAAATTTTAGGTTGCGGGCTATGCTGGCGCTTCCATGACGACGCGACCGGTCTACTTACCTACAGAACCCATGTAGGGGTTGACGCCCCGTGGTGGCCGACGCACCACGAACGCTAGCAGGGATTGTTTCCACACCATGTCGCCAGAAGCCTCAGCCCATAGCCAACCACCCGTCAGCGAAACCGCTGACTCCCAGCCCGCTGAAAGCGGTGAATTTCCCCGCTCCGTCAACTGGGCAAACCCAAGGGTGTCGGCAATCCTCGAGACTGCAGCCGCCTGCTTCTCCAAGGGCGGCTTCACGGCCACCACTTTGGCGGACATCGGCCGCGAGCTGGGGCTCCGCAAGAGCATCGTCCACTACTACTTCGCCAGCAAAGCGGCTCTGGTGCACGAGGTGCAGAGCTTTGCTTACGGCCGCTACCTCGACGCGCTGCGTCAGGGTCTGTCCGAAGAGTCCCGGGCCCAAGGCGGTCTCAAGGGTCTGTGGCGCAGCCTTCGCGACGGCAAGGCTCTCCGCAGCCTCAACATCGAGCTGTGGAGCGAGGGTCGTCGCGATCCAGAGCTGGCCGCGCGCGCCGGAACGCTGCAGGACGAGGGCCGGCGTTTGCTCGCCGACCACTTGACCGGTCACAAGGGTGTGACTGCGGCACAGGCAAACGACCTTGCAGTTTTGACCTTGGCGGTGCTGGACGGGCTCACGGTCCTTGCCGACCGCGAAGGTTCGGACGAGCGCGCCGAGCGCGCCTTCGAGACGTTCCTTTCCTTGCTCGAGCGCCGCTGAGCTGTCCTTGCTCGATGGCCGCTGAGCGGGGGCGGCCGTCGACGCCGCCGCTCGGCTGCTGCTAGCGTCGCGCGAGATGGCACTGGACCAACTCTTGGGGCAACCAGCCGCGCGCCGTACGCTGCAACGGGCTCTCGAAAAGGATCGCGTGCATCACGCCTACCGTTTCGAAGGTCCTCCCGGCGTCGGCAAGACGACGGCCGCAATGCTCTTGGCCCAAGCGTTGGTGTGCGAAAATGGTCGACGCGGTTGTGGTCAATGCTCGGCCTGCAAGCGAGCCATCACGCTCAGTCCCGACGCGCCCGAGGTGCCTCAGCATCCGGACGTACTGTTCGTAGGTCGTGGTCTGTACCCCGAGAGCGTTCTGGGGAAGGCCGAGGCGACCGGTATCAGCGTCGAGCAGATTCGGCGCATCGTGCTGGGCAGGCTCGGCTTTAGGCCACACGAAGGGCGCGCCCTGGTCGTCGTCATCTTCGACGCCGATGAACTCACCCATGCCGCCGAAAGCGCTCTGCTCAAGACGCTCGAAGAACCCCCTGCCGACACGTATTTCATTTTGATGTCGAGTCGCCCGGGCAAGTTGCTCGATACGATCCGCTCACGGACTCTGGCCGTACGCTTCGCTCCGCTGCCCGAAACGGTCGTGCGACAACTGTTGGAGCGAGAAGGCTTGTCGCCCGAGCTAGCGGTGCTCGCCCAGGGCAGCCTGACGCGCGCTCGCGCGCTGGGTCAGCCCGAGACCCAGGATTCGCTTGCGGATTTCGTGCGGGGCGCCGACGCCGCCGTGCAAGCTCCGCACTCGGACGGAGCACTCGAGTTTGCAGCCGCCCGTCCCGAGGGGCGCGACGCCGTGCTGCTCCATCTCGGGCACTTGGCTTCGTCATGCGCGCTGGAAGGGCGCGCTGCGGAGCCACACGAAGCGCCGCTGTGGGCAGAGCACTTTTTCGAAGTCTCGCGCGCAGCAAGCGAGATCGAGCGAAACGGTTCGGCCGCCCTCGTGCTCGAAGCGCTGATCCTGCGCTTGCGCAAGTTGCCGCGCGCACAGCGCAAAACGTCGTTTTTGCCCTGAGCCACCAACGAATCCGCCCCACCCTTCAACCCAGATGGGCTGCGCGCACGAACTGTCGGCTGAGGCGCTCGACCTCGGCGTAGGCGTCGCCCGCAAAATCCGGCGGCGGCAAGAGAGCCGAGATGGCCGCAACCCACGGCGCATGCACACGCACCTCGGCGAGCTGGTTCAAACCGATTCCGCCAATGGCGACGACCGGCATGCCCAGCTCGCGCGCTTCTTTGCTCAGCTCGGAGAGAACGTCGAGACCGACCGTGGGTTCGGGGTTGCTCTTGGAAGAGGTCCGGAAAATCGGACCGAGCGCTAGGTAGTCGACCTGGAGCTCGAGGCCTGCGCGAAACTGCGCGGCGTCGTGGGTGGACAACCCAATGGCCAGCTTTGGGTAGTGCACGCTGACGCGAGCCGCCGGTAGATCGTCTTGACCCAGATGGACACCGTCCGCGCCGCTCAGCTCGGCGAGATCGGGGCGATCGTTCGCGAACAGCAGACACTCGCCCTCGCTCCGCACCAACGCGTGCAAGCGTCGCAGGCTATCGAGCACGAAGGCATCGGGCCTGCCCTTCGCACGAAACTGCACGATCGGCGCGCCCGCCCCCACGATGCGCTCGGCAACCGCGAACCAATCCAAATGTCGCGCCTCGGCTGCATCGACGTCGACGATGGCGTAGAGGCCTGCGCGCGAACTCCGCCCGAGAGCCCGCTTGTCGCCTGAAGACTGCATGCCTCCGGGGTGTAGCAAGGTCCCGAGCGCCACGCGCCCCCGGGCCCAACGCTGCTCCGCGCCCCGCTATTCCAGCCCGAAAAAAAGCAGCGCTTAGCCTGGATCTGGCTTCGACAAGCCGCAAGAGCCGTGTAACTTCCGCCAGGCATGGTTCTCGTTTCTCGTCGCACCTGGTCTCTTCTCACGACCCTCGGCGCCCTCGGCCTCGTTGCCGTTTCGTGCGGGCCCAAGAAGAACGCGCAAACCTCGCCGATCGGCATCTCGCGCTTCGACGAGGACGAGACTCCAGACGAACAAGGACAAGGCGGCGAAAGCGGCGAAAGCGGCGAAAGCGGCGAAGGGCGCGTGACTCCCCCCGCATCTGGAGGGACGACGAACCAGCCACCCAAGTCCATCGCGTTCGTCCTGCCCGACCCAGCGGTCGAGGCAGCCAAGCGGGATGCAGCTGCTGCCGAGAAAGAGGCCGAGTTCGCGCGTCAGCTGCTCCGGGACGTCGCGACGCCCGAAGGCAGCGCGGGGCTCGTGTTCGTGCTGGGCCAGCGCGCGTCCGATCTGCCGTGGACTCTCGCTATCGAAAATCGAAGTGCGGTGCCGCTGTCGGTCGCCGGCGATCCGCTCCTGCTCAGCTTCGAGGTAGTGCCCGAGCCTGCTCCAGTCGTCGAAGCAATCGCGCCGACGACGCCCGGTAAGACCATCGCCAAGCCCAAGGTCACACCTGTACCAAAACCCGTGATCTGTGGCCCGGCGCAGGCGCCCAAGAGCGTCGCCGATGATGCGTGGCTCGAGCTCGGACCTGGCGACGTCCTGACTTACAACTTCGATCCGCGTGCCTTGTGCGCGGATCCCGGAACCTTGAAAAACGGCGTCAAGATCGCAGCTCGCTACGGCTTTACACCGGAAACCAAGAAGGTGTGGACGAAGGGCAAGGCGCGCGAGGAAGTCCTGCTCGACAAGGCTCCGTTCGTCTCCCGCCCCAAGGAGCAGTTGCCCCAAACGCCTCTGCCCCCCAAGTTGCTGGTCGCGCCTCTCTTCGAGCTCGACGAGACCTATCCGCTGGAAGCCGTGCATGCCCAGGCAGACGTCCCCGAAACTGGGAGCGATCCGAGTGCCCCCCTCGATCCGAATGCGCCCGTCGATCCAGATGCGCCCGCTCGGGCCGGCAGCACCCCGCCCAGCGGCCAACGCCCCCTGCCCGAGCTAACACTCAGCGTGAGTCCGCTCGGCTCGGCCGACGAGGTCGATGAAACGACCGTCACCTTTACTCTCAAGAATCAGGGCAAAAAGGGCCGCATGCTCTTCCTCCGGCGCGAGCTGGTCGTCTACGAACTACTCGGGCCGCGCGGCTCCAGTACTTGCCGCATGTATCCATCTGCGCGCGCGCCCGACGCCGCTAGCTTCGAGACCTTGGGGGCCGGGGGCAGCCGAACGTTGACGACGCGGCTCGCCGAAGCTTGCCCGCCGACCACGTTCAGCGCTCCGGGCACTTACGCGGTGAGCGCCCGCTTCGAGGCACGTGACGACGGTAGCGCTCATGGGTTTTCTGCCTTCACGGGCGACGTCTCGACCGAACGTCCAGCGCGCTTCGTCGTGCGCGGTGACAAGAAGGAAGCGCACAGCACGGGCTTCCACGTCTCGACCAAACCCTGAGTCAGCGCGTCCCGGGGGCGAGTTCGGCGAGTTCTTTCAAGTTGTCTTGCGGTCGAGGATCCGTCGGATCGAGCGTTTGAGCTCGCTCGAACGACTTCTTGCCGTCGACGTACTTTTTTTGCCGTACTTGGGCGAGGCCCAGGTTGAGCCAAGCCGATCCCAATGTGGCGTCGAGGGCAATTGCTCGCTCTGCCTCGCTCTCGGCACGAACGAAGTCGCCTTCGAGCAGGGCCAGATAAGACAGATTGGAGACGAACGTCGCCCGCTTGGGCGCGAGAACCAGGGCGCGCTCCAAGTGCGCTCGCGCCTCCGGCAGGCGCCCCAGCACCAAGAGCAGCGCCCCGAGGTTGCCGTGCGCATCGGCGCTACTCGAATCGAGGGCGATGGCGCCCCGGTAGGTGCGCTCCGCTTCCTCGGGTCGATCATTGAGCATCAGGGCCGTGCCGAGCGTCAAATAGCGCTCGATGCGCTGAGGATCGAGTTCCTGGGCGCGGCGCAAAGGACCCACGCTTTCACTGACGGCGCCCGTCGAAAGACGCGCGATGCCGAGAGCGGCCTGCACCTCGGCGTCGCTCGGTTGACCCAACGCGAGCGCCTCCAAAGAGGTACGAGCGACCTCTCCGTGGCCGAGCGAGAGTTCGATGCGAGCGAGCTCCAGCTGAACGACGGGGGACGTCGGCGCGCGCCAGAGCGCATCCTGAAAATGCTGGCGCGCCTGGGTGGCAGCAGCGCCGCCTGCGCCATAGGACATCGATTCGTTCTGGGCGGCGGCACGACCGAGCCCCACGTGAGCCTCGAAGCGCGCGGGCTCCCGCCCGAGCGCAGCGGCAAAGTCACCCGCCAGCACTTCTCGGCAATACGCGGTCGTATCCGTGCACAGCGGCCGTTCGACCAGGGGTAGCGGCCGAGTCGCAGGTGCGATTCCGGCCGCGCGTGGCGGCGCCGCTTGGCCGCCAGCCCCCGTTCGTGCGGCTCGCGGGGAGGCGTCAGAAGGTGTCTTGGCACCTAGCGTCGCTTGTTCGGGCAGCCCCAAGCGCGTGGTGACGCCGTGTTCGCCAGCGCTCTGACGGGCGCCACAGCCAGTGGACCAAGCGGCAAGAACGGGAATCGAAAGCAGAGCAAGCGCCCTGCGCGCCCTCAAGGCTGCCCCTCGACGCGCGAGTGATCCTTGCCGTCAAAGCGGATCAGCACGGGCTGCTCCTCGAGCTTGGTAGCAACCAGGACGGGGCGTTTCCACACGCGGACCAACGCCTCGAGCACGCGCTCGGCGTAGTCCACGCGCAAGTCGACGCCTTGATGGTCGTGGCGCAGCAAGAGTTCGCCTCGATTGCCATGGTTGGCGTCCAGCACGCGAATCACCGGATTGCCCGCGTTGGTGAGCTGACCCAATAGCTTTTGCTTCACCTTTTGGAACTCGCGCGTAGCGACTTCGTAGCCGCCGCGGCGCTCGGACCACTCGAAAGTAAACAACTTGTTCTCGAAGGCGAACTCGGGCGTGAGGAACTCGTCCAGAAAGGTGACGTCGTTGTAGATCGAGCGCACTTCGAAAATCTTCTTGGTCCCGAGCCCGAGCTGCAAATCCCAATGTCGACGCTCGTCCAGATCGTCGCACTGGTCCCAATCGCGGCCAAATTGACCCTTGTTCCAGCGCTCTTCGATGTGCCGATAGAGTTCGACGCCCAGCTTGTAGGGGTTGAGCGACTTGCCGTTGGTCGCCATGACGCCAGCGTTGTTGTCCGCGTAGTCGACGATCTCGCTGAAATCCGCGACGCCATGCTGGGTCATCAGTTTCGAGTGGTTGTAGCTGGCCCACCCCTCATTCATGATCTTGGTCTGCATCTGCGGCAAGAAGTAGTAGGCCTCCTCGCGGATCACGGTCAGCACGGCTCGTTCCCACTTTTCCAGCGGTGCGTTCTCGATCAAGAACAGCAGCACATCCTGCTCTGGTTCGGCCGGAAATCGTCCCTTGTTCGATTTCTGCTCCGACGAAAGTCGCTGCTTTTCGGCTTCCATGTAGGGCTCGGGGTTGATGAAGCCCTCCATGTAGTCCTTGCTCTTGAGCCGAGGAACCACGGGCTCCTGCGGCCCTTCTTCTGCCTCTTCTTCGATGCGACGGCGCACGATGAAGGGCGAGTGGGGATCGACTAGGTTCTCCAGGCTGAGGCAGCTGTCGACGAACGACTCGACGGGCTCGACTCCGTGCCGCGCCGTGAGCCTGCGCACCACGGAGCCGTGGTTGGCCAGCTTGTCGATCCAGCGGCGATTCGGATCGTAGCCCTCCCGGCTGAGTTCGGTCGGCACGACACGCCCCAGCGTGTCGAGATCAGTCGACCGAAAGCAGAAGTTGTTCTTGAAGAAGTCGACGTGTCCGTAGACGTGACACATGACCAGCTTCTGGTCGGTCAGGCTGTTGCCCTCGAGCAGGTAGGCGATTGCCGGATTGGTGTTGATCACCATCTCGTAGATTTTGGACAGGCCATATTCGTAGCTCTTGGCCAGGCGCTCGTACTCCATGCCGAAGCGCCAATGCGGGTAACGCGTCGGAAAGCCGCCGTAGGCGGCCACTTCGTTCAAGCGATCGTAGGAGAGGATCTCGAAAACGGTCGGGAAAAAATCGAGGCCGATCTGTCGAGCCACGGCCTCGATTTTGTCCTGCTCTTTGCGCAGGTAGGCCGGAAGCTGAGTCTCGTTCGAAAAGCCCAGAGCAGCCATCAGCGTCCTTTCCCCAAGAAATCTTTGATGCTGCGCACGATAGCCTCCCGATCGGGTATGTCGGACAGCACGACCTTTTCCTCTGTGCCCATCTGTTCCCTCAAATCTTTGATGAATTGTCCGGAACCGTAGGGACTGTGCACCTGACCGTAGGCAAACATGTTGGCGACGGGCACCAGGCGCTCGCGCAAGATTTTCATGCACAAGGACGTATCGTCGCTGGACCAATTGTCGCCATCGGAGAAGTGGAACGGATAGATGTTCCAATCGCTGGCGGGATAGTCCTTTTCGATGATGTCCGCGGCCAGCTGGTAAGCGCTGGAAATCATCGTGCCGCCCGATTCGCGGGTGCGAAAGAACGTATCGCGATCGACTTCGCGCGCCGTGGCGTCGTGGATGATGTAGCGGCTCTCGATGCCGTCGTACTGGCGCCGGAGCCAGGTATCGATCCAGAAGCTCTCGATGCGCACGATCTCTTTCTGCTCGTCGCCCATCGAGCCCGACACGTCCATCATGTAAACGATGACTGCGTTGGCGACCGGTTGCTCGTCCGTGCGAAACGAACGAAAGCGTTTGTCGTCGGCTTGCGGAACAATCAACGGCGCGTCGGGGCTGTAAGTGCCCGAAGCAATGCTGCGCTTGAGGGCCTCTTTGTAGGTGCGTTTGAAGTGGCGGAGCGATTCCGGACCGACGCGCCGAATGCCCGTGTACTTGTCCTTCTTGCTCTGGATCTTGCTCTTGCCCTTGTCCTCGATGGCGGGCAACGACAGCTCTTCGCCCAAGATGTCGGCCAACTCTTCGAGCGTGATGTCGACCTCGAGAACATGGTCGCCTTCGCCCTGTCCGGCCTCGCCGGTTCCCGCCTGATCGCCCTCTCCTTGGTCGAGCGGATCACCCGGCTTGCCGTCGCCCTGCCCCACGCCGCCCTGGTTCTTGCTGCCAAAGGTGAAGCGCGGCACGTCGATGTGCGGGATGGGAATCGAGACCAGCTCTTTGCCCTTCTTGCCGATCATCTCGCCGTGCGAGATGTACTTCTTCAGCCCCTGGCGGATGCGTCCACGGACGATGTCACGGAAGCGCGAATGGTCTCTGTCGATCTTGAGTGTCACAGATCCCCCGTGACCTCGTTTATGACACGCGCCCGTGACAAAGCAGATCTGCCCCCTTGCTCGCGGCCTTTTGGGCCTGATTGAGCCGCGCCCCAGGGGCCGATACGATGCAGCTCATGCCTCACGACTCCCCAGATCTGGCTTCTGCCCCCGATGCCCGCCCCGGCCTGATCTTCACGGCACTCGGCCCGGATCGGCCCGGCCTCGTCAACGCCATCGCAGGCTTCGTGACTCGTCGCGGCGGCAACATCGAGGACACACGCATGGCAAAGCTGGGCGGAGAGTTCGCGGTCTTGGTGTTGGTCACCGGCAGCAGCGCGAACCTCGCGGCCCTGCAAGCCGATCAGTCGGTCATCGCCGCCGAGCTCGGCGTCCATTGCTTCTTCAAGCCGACGCACAAGGCGCTGGGCTCGGCGGAAGGCGTTTTCTGCAAGCTTTCGCTGAGGACCCTGGACCGGCCCGGTATCGTCGAGAGCGTGACGGAGGTGCTGTCGTCGAGGCAGGTCAACGTGGCTTCGCTCAGCTCACGCGTCGTCCACGCGGCAGAGACGGGAACTCAGTTGTTCGAGCTGGAAGCCGAGCTGCTGGTGCCGCTCGCTGTCGATCCGCAAGAGGTCGCGCGCGCTCTCGACGCGGTGTCGGAGCGAGACAACCTCGATCTCGTCTTCACCGTGGGACGCGGCTGAAAAGCCGGTAGGCCCGCCATGTTGTTTGTTTGCGCCACCCACGGCCATTGCTTCGATGGCCTCTCGAGCGCCGTTTTGCTCCACAGGTTCGCGAGCCAGCACCACCCGGGCGCGGACTTCGTGGTCCGCGCCTGTGGCTACGGCGCCAAACAGACCGAACCGAGCGCCGAGATGCTGTGCGGCGACCAGAACGCCATCCTCGACTTTCGCTACGTCAACGCACCCGGGTTGACCTTCTACGTCGATCACCACCGCACCGCCTTCTCCAGCGCAGAGGACCAGC
>JBBQHO010000084.1:0-15508 GCA_038324055.1 Polyangiales bacterium
GAGCCCATCGCGGGAGCCGTGAATGCCAAATAGTCGCTCGAGTTCCGAGTAGTACGGGTCCAGATCGGCATGGCAAATCGGCCAATCGGGTCCGAAGCCATCGCGGCGCGAAGCCTTGAACTCGTAGTCCGAGAAGCGCGGCGTGACGCCATCCCAGGTCAAGGTCCGGCCGCCCAGCTGTCGACCGCGAATCCAGCGATAAGGCTTGTCGCCAGGCGTCGTGTACGGATGGTCCACATCGTCGACGAAGAAATCCGGATTCGTCGTCCAATAGGTCGCGTGATACTTCTGAGTTTCCTGGCGATGGCTCACGTAGTGACGGTAGAGCTGGCGCGACAAGTTCGTAGCCGTCGCTCCATAGTCCTTTCGCTCGCTCACCATCGGGCCGGCCTCGAGCACCAGGACTCGGAGTCCGCGTGCGCTGAGCTTGTGAGCCGCTACGCCGCCCGTGGCGCCCGAGCCGATGACGATGGCGTCCCAGATTTCTGATTCTTTCATGGCTACTTTCGCGCCTTCGTTCAGCCTTGCTCGAGCCAGCGACAATCCTCGGGACTCACGTGGATGTCCGCCGCCTCCAAGTTGGCCTTGAAGTGCATCGCCGATCCAACGGCGATGATCGGGTGCACCGGAAAAGGCTGGTGAAACAGATATGCCAAGGCGATCTGGGCCGGCTGCACGTTGAGCCTTTCGGCCAGCTGCACGGCACGACGCTTCTTCGCGTCGTTGACCGCATGCAGGTAAGCAGGCTGCAATCTGCTCTGGGGCGCAGAAGAAAAGAAGCCCCGACCGAGCGCCGAGTAGGCGAGCACAGGCATGCGCGAACGAGCGTAGAACTCACGCGCAACCTTCTGGGAAGCGCCGGCGATGCTCACGCATCCCTTCCAAGGCGGGGTGGACCACTCGGCGAGTGAAAACTGGGGGCTGCTGACGCTGGGACCAGGCACGCCCAGGGACGCAGCCACACGCTCGAACGCGAGGATGCGATCGTGCTGCCAGTTCGACACACCCCAAGCACCGATCTTTCCGAGGCGACGGTGCTCGTCCAGCGCCAATGCGAGCTTTTCTAGATTCGCAGCCGGGTGATCGCGATGGAGCAAGTAGAGGTCGAGACGATCCGTGCGCAACCGCTTCAGCGACGCGTGCAGATCAGCCGCGATGTCGTCGATGCCCAAGCGGTTGGGCCGGACGATCGGGTACGGATGGCCCCCCTTGGAAACGATGAACAGCTGGTCGCGCACCCGACGTGAAACGAGCCAATCTCCAAGAAGCCGCTCGCTTCCTCCCAGCTGATAGGACGCCGCCGTGTCCAACCCCTCGGCCCCAGCTGCGAGCAGCTCATCCAGGACCCGGAAGGTCTCGTAGTCGTTGGCCGGACCAATCCCCCCTGGAAGGACGCTGCCCAGGCGTTCGGTTCCGAGCAGCAGGCGTGGGATCGACAGTGCTCCCGTCCCCGCTCGGCTCCGCGACTCATGGGTTCCAGGCACGCGGGGTTTCTCCACTCTGGCCTGGTTTGAGTCAAGGGCCGGGCCCTGGGTCCGAACAAGCTCGCCCCGATGGCCTCTGGCCGCCGCCGGCCGATCCGCTACCGTGTCACGGTGAGCTACGAGGAGGTTCTGCGAAGCTTCGCCGTCGCTGACCACGATCAGGCGTTGGGTGCGCTCTTGACGTGCTTGCCTGGTTCCGTGCTGTGGCTTGACCCCGAGCTGCGGGTGCGCGGACTCAACCGCGAGAGCATTCCCGGCATGCGCGAGCGTCTGCTCGGGCAAAACATATTGGACTTTGTTGGGTCCGAAGAGAGGTTGGTCGCCGAGCGCTGCTACGAGGCCGCGCGCGCCACGGGCTTGCCCCAGAAACTGTCGACGCGCTCGATCGACACGAACGGCAAAATCCTGGCATTCGAGACCGAGGTCGCGCCTCTCCTTCGAGACGGCATCCTCTGGGGTTTTTTGGCGTATTCGCGCGATGTGACGCAGTTTGTTCGCGGCGAGTCCAACTTGGCTTTGGCCGTGCGGGCGACCGGGATGGGGCTGTGGTCGTTCGATGTTCGACAAGGCGCAGTGGAATGGAACGCGGAAATGCACGCCATCACGGGCAGCGAAGTTCCGCTCGATCCCGCTCGCTATCTGGCCGATCTCGTTCACCCTGACGACCGGGCACTGACGACGCTCGAGAAGGAGCGCGCGTACGATCGCGGCGCACTCGAGTCGGCTCCGCACCGCATCGTTCGTCCCAACGGCGAAGTGCGTTGGGTGATGACGTTGGGCAACGTCGAGCTCGGCACCCAGGGTCAGCCGGTGTTCATGCACGGCGCGACCATCGACATCACGGACCAAAAACTCCAAGAAAAGGCGGTCATCGCCGCCAAGAAGTCCGAAGCAGTTGCCCTCTTGGCGGCTGGAATCGCCCACAATTTCAACAACCTCTTGTGCGTGATCACGCCCGCGCTCGAAGCTTGGACCCGAACGGCCTCTCCTCAAGAATTGCCGCTCGCGCGTGACGCGAGTATGGCCGCTCACCGGGCTGCGGACCTCGTCAAACAACTCGTTTCTTTCGCACGTCTTTCCAAGGAGTCCAGCCCGGAAGTGCGGGATTTGCGCGAGGTCGTCGACCAGGCCTTGCGCCTCGGTGGACGCGTTGTCGGCGATGGCCTGGAGCTGGACGTCGAGCTTCCCGAATCTGGCATTTTATTCTCTTCGCTCGACGGGCAGCTCGAGTCGGTGATCGTCAACTTGCTCGTCAACGCACGGGACGCGCTGCGCGACGTCGGACGCGGTGGCGGACGCATGACGGTGCGAACCCACCTCGACGCTGTACCCCCACCCTCCCAGCAATGCGCAGTCGGCCCCTGGGTGGCGCTCGAATTCCGCGACGATGGCCCCGGCATGACCGAAGACGTGCGGGAGCGCATTTTTGACCCATTTTTCACGACCAAACAGCCCGGCCGTGGCACGGGCCTGGGCCTTTCGACGGCCCATGCGACGATGACCCGGCTCGGTGGGGCCATCGAATGCCGTTCCCTCGTCGGCGAGGGCACCACTTTCGTTTTGTACTTTCCACGCCAAGCGCCGGCAGCGCCTGTGCCGCAGGTGCAGCAAGTGGAAGAGCCGACCCCGACTGCCCCGCTCGCCGTGTTGGTCATCGACGATGAAGATCTGGTGCGACGCGCCCTGCTGGGCATGCTGAGCCGGGGTGGACTTGCGCCCGTGGGCGCATCGGGGGCCGCCGAAGCACTCGAACTGCTCAGTCGGCAAACCTTCGACGTCGCGGTTCTCGACCGCAGCATGCCCGGCTTGGATGGCATCGACCTGGGTCGACGCCTGCGGCTTTCGCATCCTGCCATGAAATTGCTGTTGGTGACGGGCAGCGAAGTCGCCACCGAAGAAGCCGTCGCCTTCGACGGCATGCTGCAGAAACCGCTCGGCAGGCGCGAGTTGCTCGCCGCGGTTGCGGCGCTCTTCCCCTCTCGCTGATCGCGTCCGCCCCCAAATTCCTCAGAACTCGATTGCACGGCGCCGCTGTGACGCGCACGTGCTCGTCTTTGCCTCGTCATCGAGGCCGGCCTATCAAGGAAGGAACGCCATGTCGTTCGTCCTTTCATTCGATGCAGGCACCACCAGCGTTCGAGCCATCGTCTTCGACGACCAAGGCAAGATTCACACGGTGGCGCAAAAGGAGATCCGACAGATCTACCCGGAGCCCGGCTGGGTCGAGCACGACGCTCACGAAATTTGGTTCTCGCAAATGGCAGTGGCTGTCGAAGCCCTGGGGCGCGCTCGCATCAAGCCCCAAGACCTCGCCGCTGTCGGCATCACCAACCAGCGTGAAACGGTGGTTGTCTGGGATCGTTCGACGGGCGAAGCCATCCACAACGCTATCGTGTGGCAGGACCGGAGGACGGCGCAGTTCTGCGATCGCTTGCGAGCCGAAGGGCATGAGCCCTGGGTGCAAGAGCTCACGGGCTTACGCCTCGATCCCTATTTTTCTGCGACCAAGCTCTGCTGGATTTTGGACAACGTCCCAGGCGCCCGCGCGCGCGCCGAAGCCGGAGAGTTGTGCTTTGGGACGATCGACAGCTGGCTGGTCTGGAAGCTGACGAGCGGCGCTCGCGTGCACGTTACAGATGCGAGCAATGCCAGTCGAACGCTGCTCTACAATCTGCACAGTGGGACCTGGGACGACCAGCTGCTCGCCTTGTTTCGCATCCCTCGAGCGCTTTTGCCCGAAATCCGCTCCTCGAGCGAGGTCTACGGTACGATCAGCACCTCCTTGGGCCTGCAAGGGGTGCCTATCGCCGGCATGGCTGGAGATCAGCAAGCGGCACTGTTTGGACAGTTGTGCGTCGAGCCCGGCCTGGCGAAAAACACCTACGGCACTGGTTGCTTTCTGCTGCAGAACATCGGCGGCGAACCGACCGCCTCGAAGCACCGTCTGCTCACCTCTGTAGCTTGGCAGCTTGGACAGAAGCGCGAGTTCGCGCTCGAAGGTAGTGTGTTCGTGGGTGGCGCCGCTTTGCAGTGGCTGCGCGACGGACTCGGGCTCGTACGTTCCGTTCAGGAGATCAATACGCTGGCCGAGTCGGTGCATGACGCCAACGGGGTCTATTTCGTGCCGGCATTCACGGGCTTGGGCGCGCCCCATTGGGATCCGTACGCCCGTGGTCTGATTGTGGGCCTGACGCGCGCCACGTCGGCGGCGCACATCGCGCGCGCCACCATCGAGGGGGTCGCCTTCCAAGTCGCCGACCTGATCGAGGCCATGCAAGCCGACACCGGACAGACCTTTCGCGAACTGCGCGTAGACGGGGGCGGTTCGAACAGCGACCCCATGATGCAGTTTCAGGCCGATATCTTGCAGATCCCAATTGTGCGCCCGCGCGTCGTCGAGACGACGGCTCTGGGGGCGGCGTACCTGGCGGGACTCGGCGTCGGTTTTTGGAAGGACGTGCCCAGCCTGGCCGGCCAGGCCGAAGTCGAGCGGGTCTTCGAGCCGCGGATGTCGCGCGATGAAAGGGAGAGCGCACGCGCTGGCTGGGCTCGTGCCTTGTCGCGTTCCAAGGCCTGGATCGAGAGTGAGGTCGAGAGCCCATGAGGCGCGAGGACATGCAAGCAGCCGTGGCTCAACGTACCGAGCCTTGGGACTTCATCATCATCGGTGGGGGCGCCACCGGCGTCGGTGTTGCCGTCGATGCAGTCACGCGGGGCTATTCCGTACTCTTGCTCGAACGTTTCGATTTCGGCCAAGGCACTTCGAGTCGAAGCACCAAACTGGTTCATGGTGGCGTCCGCTACCTCGAGCAGGGCAACGTCTCGCTGGTGATGGAGGCCCTGAAAGAGCGCGGCTTGCTGCGTCAAAATGCGCCTCATCTCGTCAATGAGCTGCGCTTCGTCGTGCCCAGCTACTCTTGGTGGCGTGGCCCGTTCTACGGCATCGGCCTCAAGCTTTATCAAATGCTTGCCGGCAAATATGGCTTTGGCCGGTCCGAATTCATCTCGAAAGAAGAGGTGCTCGAGGCCCTACCCAACGTGAACCCCGAAGGCCTCGTCGGCGGAGTCGTCTACTACGACGGGCAGTTCGACGACAGCCGTCTGTTGATTCACCTGGTCGCCACGGCCGCTCGTTACGGCGCGGCGCTGCTCAACTACGCGACGGTCACCGCACTGAATGAAGGCGCCGATGGGACGCTCGAGGGCGTGACCTTCCGGGACGGCGAATCGGGCACTCTCCACCAAGTCCGCGGACGCGTCGTCATCAATGCCGGCGGTCCGTTCAGCGATGCGGTGCGCGTCCTGGGCGACGCAGACGCCCGCCCGATGATTGCGCCGAGCCAGGGCGCGCACCTCGTGCTCGATCGTAGCTTTCTGCCTGGTGAGAGCGCGATCATGGTGCCGCACACCAGCGACGGTCGCGTTCTGTTCGCTATTCCTTGGCATGGCCACACGTTGGTCGGCACGACGGACACGGCCCTGGCCCAGGCGAGTGCCGAACCCATCCCTCTCGAGCGCGAGCTCGAGTTCATGCTCGAAACGGCAAGATTCTACTTGGCAAAGAAGCCGAGCCGCAGCGACATTTTGAGCGTATTTGCGGGCATCCGCCCGCTAGTCAAGGGCGGCGCAGGCAAGAGCACCTCTGCATTGTCCCGCGATCACACCATCCATATCGATGAGAACGGCCTGCTCACCGTCACGGGGGGCAAATGGACGACTTACCGCAACATGGCGGAGGACTGCGTGAATCAGGCCGCGACCTTGGCCGACCTGCCCGAAAAGAACTGCATGACCAAGCTACTCCACGTCTATGGCTACCACCCGGATCCGAAGTCTCTCGGTTCACTCGGTGTGTACGGCTCCGACGCAGCCGGCGTGCTCGAACTCGTTCGTGAGCGACCGGAATGGGGCGCTCGTCTGGACGCCGCTCTGCCTTACATCGAGGCCGAGGTCGTTTGGGGCGCCCGTCACGAGATGGCGCGCACTCTCGAGGACGCGCTGTCGCGACGCACACGTGCCTTGGTCCTCGATGCGCGTGCCGCGCAGCGTATGGCGCCCCGCGCCGCGCAGCTATTGGCCGAAGAGCTCGGACGCGATGCGGTCTGGCAGAGCGAAGAACTCGCGCGCTTTACGCAGCTCGCTGCCGGCTACTTGCCGAGCGAAAAACCCAACACGATCGGGTCGTGATCGCTCGAACGAAAGGGCCCCGGCTCGGCCCTTTCACCAGCGTAGCCGAGAGTTGCTGCTTCGTCGGCATTGATGTGCCAGACGCCGGCCCCCGTCACGCCAGTGGAGAGCTCAGGGGTCGTGAAGGCGTGGTCGAGCAGGCCGGCCTGGCCCTTGAACACGTAGGAGTAACGATCGTGCAGCGCCAGTCGTGTCTCCAGTTCGGGCACGAGTCCCGCGGCTTCGAGCAACAGCAGCGATTGTTCGCCCGGCAGCGCGTTGAAGTCACCAACGACGACGACCCGTGACGTGGCGGCCGCGACTCGCACCTCGTCGACGAAACGCAGCAAAGCCTGCGCCTGCCGGACCCGCTCGGCACCGAAGCAGCCGTCTCCGAAGTCGCGTTCGAGTCCGCTGGCTCCCTGGCAGCTCTTGCTCTTGGCGTGCGTCACGATCACGGCAAAGTTCTCACCCCCGTGCATGAAACCCTGCGCCTGCGGGGGCCGGCGATGCACAGGGTCGCCGTCGCTCCGTCCGCTATCCGTCAGCAGCGAGACACGGCTGGGCCGGTAGATCAGCCCAACACGGATGGCGTCGGTCCCGGAGTACGTCGGCTCCGCCACGCGCTCATACGTGTCGTCTTGACTCGCGTTCAAGGCAACGACCAAGTCGTCGAGCGCACGGCTTCCGCTGTTTTCGAGCTCGACGAGCGCGATGACGTCGGCATCCAGTGCCGACAACGTTTGAACCAGCTTTTGGCGTTGTCGCTCGAGTTGGTCAGCGCTTTGGGCGCCGCGACCACCCAGTTCGACGAAGTAATTTTCGAGATTGAACGCCGCTACCCGCAGCTCGCCGCCCACCTGGGGCGGCAAGCGCGGGCGCGGATTGTCCCCGACGAACGCGGGAAGTACGACGGGCTCGAGCCAGTAGTCCTCGTCCCGTTGACTGAGGACACCCTCGGCCACGTGGAGTCGATCACCCAGACGCGGCGGCGCTCCGGGACCTGAGTTGCCGAACACGTCAAGCCCCAGCCGCAGCTGGATGCCTTGCGAAGCGCCCGGTCGAGCCGCGAACAGCCGCGACGGACTCGACAGCATCAAGGTGCCCGTCGACCAAGAGAAGCTGTCGGTGACCACGAGCGGCGAGGCAAACTGCACCCGCATGCCTTCGAAGCGCTCCAGGTCGGTCTCGTCTGCCCGCACGCGAGCGACCGGCGGCAGTGCATCGACTCCGCAAAGCAGCACCTGATCGGCTTCGAGCGTCGTCAACCCAGCCAGCTCTTGGAGCCGCCCTCGAACGCGAACCCGCTGTCCTAGGCGCGACGGCACTGTCGACCCAGCGACGAACAGCCCGTCGGAAGTCGTCTCGTCGTCATCCGGTTGCCGCGACTGAACGAAGAATCCAGGCCTGGCCCGGCCCGGAGAGACGATCGTGCCCTCGATCGAAACCTCGGCCCCGAGCCAGGTACTCGAGGCAGCTCGCCCCTGAAGTGTCGCGATACCCGCTGACGGCGTTCCACACTCTCCCGGCGCTTCTCCGCCTGCCTCAGCGAGCTCTGCCGATGCTGCTGGTTGGGAGTTTTGGGGTCGCCGCTCTTGTTCGCCAGGCGCACACGCAGCGAGCAGCAGACCGAGCGGAAAGAGCCAACCGGGAGACACGTCGACAGTCAAAAGCCAGAATCGCGCCAAAGTGCGCGTTCGCAGAATGGCCCGTCAGGCAGTCCTCGGCCCTGGCGAAACCGGCGGCGACGCAGCGCCCGCCAGGGTCCCCGTCGAGAGTGAACGAGGTGGACGATACTCGGCGTCTGGTCAGGCCCGTCGGTCGCGCGTTATGAAGCAAGAATGATCGGGGGGACCGGGCTCGCTCTCGTGGTGGCTGTGACCGTGCTGACGGCGCAGCACGGGGAGTCCCCAGCGGGTCCCGATCCGACCGAGCGCGTGCTGTCCAGCTGCCAAACCGTGCTGGGCCCCAGCGGTTGCGTGACCGCAAGATCCGGCTCGACCGATCTCCAGGCGCGGGTCAGTTTCGATACGGCGAGCGTCGTGGTGTTGGTGGAGCGGGAAGCGGACGAACCCATCGAGCGACGACTGGATTTCGTGCCAGGCGACGGCCCGGAACAACGCTACGTGGCTGCCGGGCTGTTGGTCGCAGCGTTGGCTGCATCGTTGCCGGCAAAGGAGCCGCGCGCACCTATCGCCGGGGTGCACCT
The DNA here is from genome assembly GCA_038324055.1 of Polyangiales bacterium. Taxonomy (GTDB): domain Bacteria; phylum Myxococcota_A; class Polyangia; order Polyangiales; family Polyangiaceae; genus NIC37A-2. Next base: position 8,860 of record JBBQHO010000084.1, read on the forward strand.
CGGTCTTTCCAGTTTCGAAGTCGTCGTTCCCGCGCTGGGCAGTTGGTCGCTTGACCTCGGATTTCGCGCGGTCCCGGTTTGGCAGCTCCGCGACTGGGCCGTCGGCGGGGAAGCACGAACGACTTTTTTCCCTGGCGACGGGCACTGGGGCGTGACGAGCGGCGCCCGCATACTCGTATCCGAGAGCGCGCCTGGCGAAGGCTTGTGGCTGGACGGCGGCCTCGGGGCTACCTTTCGTCTTCTGCCTACGGCGAGCGCTGTCGATTGGTGGCTGACCGCCGAAGGGGTCGTCGCCACGACCCAGGTCACGGTCGTGGATGGCCAAGCGCAGACGTCGCAGACCGGTACCCGTGGAGGCGGCCGAGTCGGCACGCGACTGGCCTGGGGCAAAGACCGCTTTCGGCCGTGGCTCGGCGCTGACCTCGCCCTACTCGGTCCCCCGGTCCTCGTCCGGGTCGCGGGGGAGGACGTCGCGCAGACGCCCGAACTCGAGCTTGGACTCTGCCTAGGCCTGCGATTTCAGCTGCTGGATGCTGGCCTGTAGAAATCCTTCCTGGCTGCACCGAATTTCCGCATGGCGCTGGGCCCGAAAGACGACCAAACCAACAGCTGCTCTCGAGACGCTCGAGCAACGCCCCTGCCCCATGGCTGTCCTCCCTTTCACCGCACGAACCGAGACGAGCCCCGGCCCGAGCGCGGCCATCGCTCCCGCCGTCGTGGAAGAAGACCTGATTCGTGCGCTTTTGGCTGGAGATACCCGCGCGGCAGCCGTTCTTTATGATCACCTCAGGCCGGCGATCGAGCACGCCCTGCGTCGCGTTCTGCATGGGCGCCATCGAGATTTCGACGATCTCAAGCAAACCACGTTCGAGCGCATCTTGCGGGCACTCGCCGAAGGACGCTTCGAAGGCCGAAGCAGCATGCGGACTTGGGCGTCGGCTATCGCGGCTCATGTCGCGCTCGACGCTTTGCGAGCCCTGTTTCGAGAGGAGCGCCGCCTCACGCCCTGGGGTGACGAAGACTTCGCCAGTAACCCGCAGCGCCCCGAGGGTCGCCTCGAAGCCTTGGCCGAGCTGCGCCGCGTGCAGCGCCTTTTGTCCCGCATGAAACCGAAGCTGGTCGAAGCTCTCCTCCTCCACGACGTGCTTGGTCACCCGCTCGAGGAGATCGCGGCACTCTCGGGCGCCAGCCCCAGCGCAACCCAATCCCGCCTCCACCGAGCACGTTTGGAGCTGCGCCGGCGCGCCGGCGTTCAAAGCGAAGGACGATCATGACCGAGCGCCCGCCCAGCCATCCGGAGCTCCTGGACGTACTGCGTACGGCGCCGCTGGGGGTGCCGACTCCTAACGAGATTGAACTCGAGCGGGAACGCTTGCTGCCTTGGCTCACCCGTCAGGTCGCCGACCTACCGGCAGTGCAGGCCCGCGCGAAAAGGCAGGCGCGCTTGCGCTGGCTGGGCGGCGGAGCCGCACTATTCGCAGCAGCGGCCGCAATTGTCTTGGTCGTCGGGTCACTCTCCGTGGGGAGCGCCCCAAGCGAAGAGGCAGCCTTTGCCACGCTGGTCTCCGGCTCGCTCGAGAGTGACAAGCTCGAACTGTTGCCAGGCTCCCGCCTGGGTCTTTCGAGCCAAGTGCGGGCATCGGACTCGGCCCCGGCGGTTTTGACGGCCAGCTCGGGCTACCGCGTCGAACTGAGTCCGCGCAGCGAAATGGAGTTCGTGCAGCCGACGTCGACGCGAACGAGCCTGCGTCTTTTGGATGGAGAGGTCGCGCTCTCGGTCCCCAAGTTGCGCTCGGGCCAGGTGCTCGAGGTGCAAACGATGGACGCGACGGTTCGCGTGCGCGGCACGCGCTTCAGTGTGCGCTTCGACAGCACTGCAGCCGTCGCGCGTACCTGCGTGCGCGTCACCGAAGGCCTCGTCGAAGTTGACCGGGTCGGCGAGACCATCAGCCTGGTCCCGGGTCAGAGTTCGGGCTGCGAAACGGTAGCGCCGAAAGCCCCTGCCGCGCTCGCGCCGGGTCGGCCCCGCGAACTCGCCGTTCAAAAGGCCGCAAAGACGAGCTTGGGCGAAGAAAATCGACTCCTGGCGCTGGCTCTGAGCCACGAGCGTGCAGGTCGTCGCGCCGAGGCGCGCAAGAGCTACGAGGAGCTGCAGCGGCGTTTTCCCGAGTCGCGATTCTTGCCCGAAGCGCGCGCCGGCCTCGCACGATTGGTCACTGCCCCCCAGGGCCCATGAACGGACGTTTGCTCGCTCTCCTTGCTTGTTCTTGGGCGTCCTACGGGTGCGAGCCAACCGTCTTGGATTTCTATCCCCCGACCGGTGTCGCCGGCGCTGCCCATGCTCCACCCCAGGCTCCGGAGGTCGCCGAGTTGATCGTGGAAGGTCGGCTCGACCTAGGTGCAACCAACACCGGTGAGAGAAAATGCGCGGACGGCGGCGACGTCGTCTCCTACCCGGTCGCGGCGCTCACGGCCGACCATGCCGATCTGGCACGCGCCCCGAGCACAGGCTGCCTCGAAGTCGGAGACGAACTCTTGCTGATCAAGCTGCAAGGCGAAGCGGACTCGACCACCAACGTCGGGCAGCACGAGCTGTTGCGCGTCGACTCGATGAACAACCGACAAATTGCTTTCGTTTCGAGCAAGATTCGCCACTACGGAACCAGCCCCAACCAAGACGACCACATCGAACGGGGTGTCGTTCTGCTCCAGCGCGTCCCGAGCTATTCGCGGCTCGAAGTGCGCGCTGGAGCGGTCCTCACGACGAGCCCTTGGAACGGTCGCTCAGGCGGAGTGCTGACGGTGCGCGTGCTGGGGGATACCTTGCTGGACGGGACGATCGACCTCGGCGCAGCTGGCTTTCGAGGTGCGCCGGCGCCTGAGGCCGCGCTTGCGCACGGCTTGCAAGGTGAGTCGTTGGCGGGTCTCGGGCAAGCTCTGCAGATCGCGGCCACTGGTGGTGGGGGCGGAGGCCTGGGCGATCAGACTCGCCAGGGCTGCGTCCAGGACGGCAACGCCGGCGGCGGTGGCGGGCATCGAGAAGCAGGTGCTGCGGCGCGCGTGCTTGATCTGTGCGACGGCGTCGGAGCTGGCCAAGGCGGAGTCGCCTACGCCAAGGCGGGGCTCTTGTTCCTGGGCTCCGGGGGCGGCTCCGGCGGCGTTGACAACGTGCGTGCCGACAACCCGCCGGGAGGCGCCGGCGGCAATGGGGGCGGCATCGTGTGGCTCTTGAGCCAGTCGTTGACCGGCTCGGGCGCGATCCTCGCCAACGGCAGCGCGGGCGTGGGCGACGAACTCGGGCTCGAGTGCTCAGGTGGCAGCACGACCAGCTGTTACGACCACAGCGGACCGGGAGGAGGCGGAGCAGGCGGCTCCATTCGCGTCAACGCGGCGGTCGTTCGCGGGGTCGAACTCACCGTGAACGGCGGCCGTGGGGGCAACGGGAACGACATGTCGAGCGGAGATGGCGGGAGCGGCGCGCCCGGCGTCATCGAATAGGCGCGCGACGCCTCGGTTCGCGAGTCCACGACCCCGCGCTGCATCGACCTCAGAACGAACCGCGGCGGGCTCGACGCGTGTGTCAATTTGCCGCAACGCGACCAGGCGGTCGCATGTCAGATGCTGCTAGCCAGCTGCTTTCAGTGACCTCGCGCAAGCCGCATGCTAGCCGGGAAACAGGGAGCCCGGCATGAACGACGAAAATCTGGACAGTCTGTCGATCAACACGATGCGCACCCTGGCCATGGACGCGGTCGAGGCGGCCAACTCGGGACATCCCGGGACGCCCATGGCGATGGCTCCGGTCGCCTATGCTCTGTGGCAACACCACCTGCGCTTCGACCCCGCCGATCCGATCTGGCCCAATCGCGATCGGTTCGTGTTGTCGGCCGGGCATGCGTCGCTGCTCTTGTATTCGCTACTGCACCTGACCGGTGTGGTGGCCGTCGATCCCGACTACCAAGCGCTGGGCACCCCCGCCGTCAGCCTGGACGATATCCGGAAATTCCGGCAGCTCGACAGTCGCTGTCCGGGCCATCCCGAATACCGGTGGACCTCGGGCGTGGAGACGACCACGGGGCCGCTTGGCCAGGGTGTAGCCACGAGCGTCGGTATGGCCATCGCGTCCCGTTGGCTAGGCCAACACTACAATCGCCCGGGCTACGAGCTGTTCACCTACGACGTCTACGCGCTTGCGGGCGACGGCTGCATGATGGAGGGCGTTTCGGGTGAAGCGGCGTCGTTGGCGGCTCATCTCGGCCTCTCCAATCTTTGTTGGATCTACGACAACAACCGCATCACCATCGAAGGCTCCACGTCGCTGGCATTCACCGAAGACGTGGCCACGCGCTTCTTGGGCTACGGCTGGAATGTCGTTCGTGTCGGTGATGCCAACGATCTGCAGATGCTCGACCGGGCGTTGGTGACGTTCAAGCGCACCACCGATCGACCGACGTTGATCATCGTCGATAGTCACATCGGCTACGGCGCGCCGACCAAGCAAGACACCCAGGCCGCGCACGGAGAGCCGCTTGGTCCTGAGGAACTCGCGCGGGCCAAGGAATTCTACGGTTGGCCGCGGGACTCGAAATTTCTGGTTCCGGAGGGGGTGCGAGCGCACTTCTCGGCTGGTATTGGCGCGCGGGGCCAGCTTTTGTCCACGGAGTGGAAGGTCATGTTCGAGCGCTACCGGAGCGAATTTTCGGCAGAAGCCCGAGAAGTCGAACAGATCCAACGCCGCGCACTGCCCGACGGCTGGGACGGGGACATCCCGACCTTCCCTGCCGATGAGAAGGGCCTGGCCGGACGCGACGCATCGCAGAAAGTACTGAACGCCATCGGCAAGAACCTGCCCTGGCTGATCGGTGGCTCGGCAGATCTGGCGCCTTCGACCAAAGCGCGCATGACGTTCGAAGGCGCCGGCGACTTCCAGCGAGGCAGCTACGGCGGTCGCAATTTTCATTTCGGCGTCCGCGAACATGCCATGACCGCCATCGTCAATGGTCTGTGTCTGTCGAAGCTGCGAGCTTACGGCTCGGGCTTCTTCATCTTCAGCGACTACGCCAGGCCCAGCATTCGCCTTGGCGCCCTGATGGAACTGCCAGCGATCCACATCTTTACGCACGACTCCATCGGCGTGGGCGAAGACGGCCCCACCCACCAGCCGGTCGAGCAGTTGCTCTCTTTGCGCGCGATTCCGGGCCTGGTCACCTTGCGACCGGCGGACGCCAACGAAGTGGCCGAGGCCTGGCGCACGCTACTGACGCTGCGGCATCATCCAGTCGCTTTGGTGCTTTCTCGTCAGCCGCTGCCGACGCTCGACCGCACGCGCTACGCGCCGGCTGCGGGTTTGGCGCGTGGCGGCTACGTGTTGGCGGACGCGCCCGGCGGACGCCCTGAAGTGATCTTGATCGGCACAGGCAGCGAGATTTACCTGTGTATCGCGGCTCACGAGAAGCTCTCGGAACAAGGCATCCGATGTCGCGTCGTCAGCCTGCCGTCTTGGGAGCTGTTCGACGAACAAGACGAGGCCTACCGCAATGGCGTGTTACCGCCAGAAGTCCTGCCGCGGGTGTCCGTCGAACAAGCTTCGACGCTCGGGTGGGAGCATTACGTCGGTTCGAGCGGGGCCCGCATCGGTATGCACACCTTCGGCGCGTCGGCGCCTCTGAAGGACTTGCAGAAAAAGTTCGGTTTTGATCCTGCCAGCATCGTGACGGCAGCGCAGGAGCAACTGCGGCTCCACGCCGCCACGAGCGGCGCCAAAATCCCAAGCGGTGGAGAATCAACATGAGCAATCAGAAGAACGAAAATCCTTTGGTGACGCTGAGCGCGTCGGGTCAATCGGTCTGGCTCGACTACATCAGTCGAAAAATACTCGATAACGGCGAACTGGCCCGACTCGTCCGTGAAGACGCGGTATCGGGGGTGACCTCGAACCCGGCCATTTTCGAAAAATCCATCAGCCAGGGAAGCGACTACGACAGCGCCTTTTCGGCCCTGCCCACGGGCCTGAGTTCCCCCAAAAGCCTCTACGAGCACATTGCCGTTCTGGACATCCAAGCCGCAGCCGATGTGTTGCGCCCGGTCTACGATCGCACCGCGGGAGGCGACGGTTTCGCCAGCCTCGAGGTTTCGCCCGAGCTCGCTCACGACACTGACGGTACGATTGCAGAAGGCCGCGCCCTCTGGGGCGCCCTGGGTCGTCCCAACGTCCTGATCAAGGTCCCCGCCACGCCTGCGGGCATCCCGGCCGTGAGGGCTCTCATCGGCGAAGGCATCAGCGTGAACGTCACGTTGCTCTTCGCCAAGAAGGCCTACGAAGACGTGGCTTGGGCCTACGTCGAAGGGCTGGAAGCACTGGTCGCGAAGGACCAACCGATCGAACGCGTGGCGAGCGTGGCCAGCTTCTTCGTCAGTCGCATCGACACCGCCGTCGACGCGCTGCTCGAAAAGAAAATCGAGGCCGCGAGCGGCGGTGAAAAAACCGAACTCGAAGCTCTTCTCGGCAAGGTCGCCATCGCCAACGCCAAGCTCGCATACCAGAGCTACAAGCAAATCTTCTCGGGCCCTCGCTGGCAGGCTCTCGCCGATCGCGGAGCGCGCCCGCAGCGGGTGCTTTGGGCCAGCACCGGCACCAAGAACCCCAAGT
>JBBQHO010000085.1:0-15382 GCA_038324055.1 Polyangiales bacterium
CTGTGGTTTCGGTCGGCGGGTTCCATGTCGGCACGCTCATGCCGCAAGCCGATCACCTCCGCGAATCGCCGTCGATCCCACCGCGGATGTGATCGAAATCCCCCAGCTTTTCGAAGCAGTCAAACTGATCGGCGCTCTAGCCAAGCAGCTGCCCGACGGTATAGGCCAGCTCGAGAAGTTGACTGATCTGCGGATCGAATATGCCGACAGCGTGGCCACACTGCCCCAAGCGCCAGCGGATGTGCGGGCCCTGCGCCTGCTCTTTCACCCTCGCTTCAGCGACGACGACATCCGCAAGTCAGCAAAAGCCCAACCAGAAAAGAAGTATCTGGCGGCGTTCGTCAAGACGCTTGAGTAACGGGAGCCACGGGCCTGAAAAGCGCCCCCCGCGGGCTCTCTGGCAAGCGTTCCGTCAGAGCGATCCTTATGGGACAGCCAGACCGTCCGTTCCTCAGTGCGAAGACCACTGCCCATGAGTCACGTAATCCTGATCGTGGACGACTCCGAGACGCTGCGGCACCAGGTGTGCACCGTCTTGCACAATGGCGGATTCGCAACCCTCGAGGCCGCGGACGGTCTCGAGGGTATGCAGATGATTACGGAGCGGCCCGACCTCAGCCTGGTGTTGTGTGACGTGAATATGCCGCGCCTGGGCGGCTTGGAGATGCTGGAGTTCATCCAGGCTCAGGGAAAACTCGGCGATCTGCCGGTCGTCATGCTGACCTCGGAAGGCCAGACGGCCCTCGTCCGACGTGCCAAGGCCGCCGGCGCCAAAGGTTGGATCGTCAAGCCGTTCCAGCCCGAACTACTGCTTGCCGCCGTCAAGAAGCTGACTTCTGGCTGACCGCAAACCCATGGAAACTCTCGACTACCAGCCACTCGACGACATCGTTGCGGCCTCCTGCGCGGAGCTTTTCGTGGCTTACCAGCTGGACATGCGACCTTGCGGCCGCGAGCGATTTCCCGCGACCGAAGAGCTGGCGCTCTGCGGGGTCATGGGCTTTGGGGGCAAACGAATTCGCGGGGCATTGCTCCTCGCCACCACTCGCGAACCGCTCGAGCGGACCAACCCGGGGAGCGTGCATTCCCAGCGCGATTGGATCTGCGAACTTTCGAACCAACTCATGGGTCGGATCAAGAACAAACTCTTGCTTCGCGGCGTCGAAGTCTTGCTGGCCACGCCCGTGGGGCTGAGCGGCGAGAACCTGTGCGCAACGCCCACCAAGTTGCGGGCCCCGCACGTGTTCGCCGCCGAGAACGGCTACGTCTGCGTGTGGATCGATCTGGAATTTACCGACGGCTACGCCATTCCTCACGAAGCGTTGTGGGGCGCGGAGACTCCGGTGACCGAGGGCGACACGATCCTCTTCTGAAGTGTGCGGAGGATGAAGGTCAAAAGCGTCCGTGCCAAATTCGTGGCGACCATGCTCCTGGTCGTCGGCTTGATTGGCGTTTCTACGCTTTTGGTCGTTGCTTGGACCAGCACGCAGTCTGCCGCACGTCACCTCGAGACGGTGCAGTCTCACATTCAGCAAGGCATTGCGAGCAAGGGGACCGTGCTGACGCGGAATCACGCGCTCGCGCTGCGCAACATGATCGCCGACAACGCGTTCACGGACATTCAGCAACTCGTCCAACGCGCCGTCACGGAAGACTCGGACCTGGTGTACGGCGTGTTTGTCGATCCGGATCAGAAGACGCTCGCCTTTGCCCAACGTGATCAGGTTGCGCCGGGTCGGGCCGACGAACCCGCGCGAGGTTGGAAGGAAATCGGACTCAGCCGCGAGCAGGCCGTGGTCCGGATGGAGTCCGTGCACCGCGCCGTTCGGGACGGCGTCGACCTGCTGGAGGTTGCAGTGCCGGTCGTCGGAGGGGACGGCGAGTTTTTGGGGACGATTCGCTACGGTCTTTCGACGGCCCGCATGCGTGCGGCGTTGGCGCAAGCCAACATCGACTCGCAGAAGCGACTGCATCGGGTGCTGGTGATCTTCGCCCTCTTGGTCGGAACGACGACGATTTTGGGCTTGGGGCTCAGTCGCATTCAGGCAGTGCGCATTACTCGACCCTTGTTGGCCCTCACTGAAGCCGCGGGGCGCTTGGCCCATGGCGACCGAGCGGTGCACGTCGACATCGACTCGGGCGATGAGCTGGAGGATCTGGGAAGGTCTTTCAACGGCATGGTCCAAGAGCTGGACGCCTCGTACCGCGAACTCGAGAGCATGAACCGAACGCTCGAGCAGAAGGTCGAGACAAGGACCATCGAGCTGGGGATGATGAATCGGGACATGCGCCTGGTCCTGGACAACGTGGACCGAGGCTTCCTCACGCTGTCGCCGGCGGGCCTCATGTCCCCCAGTCGGTCATTGGTCACCAGCCAGTGGTTCGGGGAGTGTGAGCCCGGGACGAGCCTGAGCGACTATCTGGGGCGCACGTCGGTCTCCTTTGCCTCCCATTTCGAGGTGGCATGGGACCAACTGGCGGACGACCTGCTGCCACTGGATTTGTGCTTGGCGCAGTTGCCCAAGCAGTTGGAGGCGGGTGGTCGCACTTGGGGACTGCGCTATCTGGCGTTTCATCGCGACGAAAAGCTCGAAGGGGTATTGGTCGTCATTGCGGAGATCACTGCTCGTCTGGCGAGGGAACGCGACGAGGCCGAGCAACGCGAACTCATGCAAGTGTTCAAGGAAATCATGCTGGATCACAGCGGTTTCATGGTGTTCGCCAACGAAGCCCGCGTTCTGGTGGATGGTATCTGCGGTCGCTCACTGGACAGCGAGCCGGTCGCGCTCCAACGCGCGTTGCACACACTAAAAGGCGGCGCGGGGCTGCTTGGGCTCGAAGCCGTCGCGCGCCTGTGTCACGTGCTCGAGGATGAGTTGGCGCAGACGGGCGGCACGACCGACTTTTTACTCGATCAGCTCCAGAGCCGTTGGCGGGTCATCAGCGAACATCTGTCCCTCTTTTCCAGCAAACAGGAGCGGCGAGTCGTCGAAATTCCGGAGGAAGACTATCGCGCTGTTGTCGAGCAACTGGCGCGCGAGCGCCACTCCGACGATGTGCTGCGGCAAATGCGGAGTTGGGAGTTCGAGCCGGCGGTGCGCCCACTCGAGCGGCTTGCGCAGCAAGCCAGGAGCTTGGCGGGTCGACTCCAAAAAGAAGTCAGCGTAGAGGTCGACGGCGGGAGTGTGCGACTCGATTCACGGCGGTGGGCTCCGCTGTTCGCCGAGCTCCCGCACCTGGTACGCAATGCTCTCGATCATGGGCTGGAAACCCCAGAAGAGCGCCGTGAATCGGGAAAGTCCGAGAAAGGGACGTTGCGTCTCCGCGTTTGGGAAACGGCGGCGGCGCTGACATTCGAAGTGAGCGACGACGGGCGCGGCGTGGACTGGCTAGCCATTGCCGACCGAGGCAGGCAGTTGGGCTTGCCTCATGCCACCAAGGACGAGCTGCTCGATCTTTTGTGCGCTGATGGAGTGAGCACCCGCGACTACGTCACGGATCAGTCGGGGCGCGGCGTGGGCATGGCGGCGCTCAAACACCGCGTTCAGCTCATGCAAGGCACGCTGCAGGTGCAGTCGTCCCCCGGCGCCGGCACCCACTGGCTCTTGCGTTTTCCAACGCGTCCGACCGCGGTGCTCGCGACGGGATGAGCGGTTGACCGCACGCGTCGGTGTGCGGCTAGCACAAGTCGAGCGAGCGCTCCCGACGCGTACAGACACCCGCGCCGACGCGTACAGACACCCGCGCCCGCGCGTACAGACACCCGCGCACCGACGCACATACACGCACGGACGCGGGCATACAGGCGCGGGCGCGAGACAAGCGAATCAGCTCAAAATCGTCGCTTTCACGCTTGGAGCGCGGATTGTTTCTGATATATTACCTATGGGTGAAAAGTTTGGCCTATGTGACATCGAGAGGGGCTGGGGAGCCTCCGCTCGCGCACAAGGTGTTGGTCATCGATGATGACGACATCGCGCGAGAAGCCATGTGCGAGCTTCTTCGTCGAGGAGGGGTCGATGTGATGGATTTGCCGACACCAATTGGTGTGTCGTCCTGCATCCTACAAAACGCCATTACCCTAGTGGTGCTGGACATCAATATGCCGACCTTGAGCGGGGACAAGTTGGCGCGGCTGTTGCGAGGCAATCCGCGGTTCAAGAGGTTGGGGATTATCCTGGTGTCTGGCTGTTCGACACGTGAACTCACGGCGCTTGCTCAAGAAGTAAAGGCCAACGCCGTTGTGTCGAAAGAATCCATGCGCAGGGACCTCCTTGCGACCGTCATTCGCCTGCGACGCGAAATTGACCAAACGTAACGCGAGATCGACCGCAACTATGGCAAGTCAAACCGAAGATTCCGGATCTTCACAGAACGGTTCGCGCCCGCCTTCGCAGGTTGGCGTACATTTTCGGGCTAGCGTACAGCGAAAGCTGCTTACGCTTTTCATGGTCGTGCTGGCCATAGCGGGCATATCGATGCTGGTGACCGGCGGCGCAGCGCTCTATCGCACTTCTACGCTGCAGCAGCGCGATCTCGAACAGGCTCTCCGCGCGGCTTTGCTCTCCAAGGGCCAGATGTTGGCCGAGAACCACGGCAATGCGTTGCGCTCGCTGGTAGCGGACAACGCCATCAGCGACGTACGCGAGTTGGTCCAGCGGACCGTCGACGGGGACTCGCAGCTCGCGTTCGGGTTCTTCAGGGAACAGTCAGGTGAGGTCTGGATCTATGCCGGCAAGAAGGCAGAGCCGGCAGAACGATGGATCGCTCTCGCCGATCAAACCTTGCCGCGGCTGGTTTCTGCCCAAGATCTAAAACCGGAAGCCGTACCCCAGGCGGGCGCTGCCCGCATCGTTGCCAAGCCCATGGACGTCGCGGGTCGCCCGACCATCGTCGCCTTGGCCTCGGTGGGCACCTCCACCGAGCAATTCGGGCACCTCGTCTACGGCCTGTCTACAGTGTCCATGACGGCTTCCCTGCAAGCCAGTCGCGAACGGACGCAAGCGCTCATCGTTCAGGCACTGGTCGCCTTGGGAGGCTTGGGAGTACTCAGCTTGGCCCTGGCCTTTGCTCTGACCAAGCGGGTATCCCGTCGCATCACGGACCCCCTGGCGCGCCTCACCGGTGCAGCCAACGATATCGCTGCGGGCAAGCATTGGCAGCCCGTGCAGGTCTCGAGCGGTGACGAACTCGAGGTCTTGGCGGACGCCTTCAACCACATGGTGGAGCAGAACGCGACCACGATGACCGAGCTGCGCCAGAAGACCGAAGAGGCCATGGCGGCGGCGCGCATGAAGAGCGAGTTCCTCGCCAACATGAGCCACGAAATTCGCACGCCGATGAACGGAATTCTCGGTGTGAGTCGCCTCGTTCAGCAGCTGCCACTCGAAGGAAAGCTGCGACGCTACGTGCAGACCATCGACGCCTCCGCGCAGTCACTGCTGACCATCATCAACGACGTGCTCGACTTTTCGAAGCTCGAGGCGGGCAAGTACACCATCTCGCACATTCCGTTCGATCTCAGGGCGGCGTTGGGAGAGGTGGCGGAACTCCAGGCGGCGCGTGCCTACGAGAAAGGCCTGGAGCTCATCTGTCGGTTCAGCCCAGAGTTGCCGACTTACCTGATGGGAGATGCCGACCGCGTTCGGCAGATCGCCAACAATCTGGTCAGCAACGCCGTCAAGTTCACCGATCGCGGTGAGGTACTGATCGACGCCAGGCCGGTAGTTCGGGCAGACGGCAAGACCGTCCTGCAAGTGTCCATCACGGATTCGGGCATCGGCATTGCGAAGGAGGACCAATCAAAGCTGTTCGAGTCGTTCTCGCAAGTGGACGGCACGCTTTCGCGCCAGCATGGCGGAACCGGCTTGGGTCTGGCCATCTCGAAGCGCTTGGTCGAGTTGATGGGCGGAGAAGTCGGTCTGGAGAGCACGACCGGCGTCGGCAGCCGATTCTACTTCGATCTGCCACTCGAGGCCGATCCAAACCCACCGGCGCTGCGCGACATCTCCTGGACCAGCGGCAAGCGCGGTCTGGTGGTCGAGACCAACCCGCGTTGGCGTCAGGTCATTGAGGAAAACTTGATGGCGTGGGGCATCGAGGTGCAGCGCGCCGAGTCCACCGCTCAAGCGGTACACCTACTCGAGACCAGCAAAGAGCAGGGCAATCCGTTCCATTTGGTCGTGTTGGGCGGTCTGCCTACACGCGAATCCCACGCCGAGTTCGTTCAAAAGGTCCGCACCATTCGGGACGGGCACGAGATTCGCGTGGTGCTCGTCTACCACTTGGGCGACGAAACGACGCTGAGCGAGCTTGAAGGTGAACTCATCGGCCAAATCCCCAAGCCGCTGCGCGTCTCGCAGCTCTACAACTGCATTCAGGGCGCGTTCACGCGGAGAGGCCTCGAGCCGACGCGCGCGCGCGCGGTGCGCGAGCAGAGCCTTCACAGCGAGTTCCCGATATTGGTCGTCGACGACAACGAGATCAACCGCTTCGTCGCCGAGGAGCAGCTCACGGAGCTCGGTCTGGTCGTCGAGCTAGCCGAGAACGGCGCGCTCGCCGTCGAAATGGTGAAAAAGAAGCGCTACGTCGCTGTGCTGATGGACTGTCAAATGCCGGTGCTGGATGGCTACGGGGCAACCCGTGCCATTCGCGAATTCGAAAAGGGCAAAGACCGGCAGACCATTGTCATCGCGTTGACTGCCCACGCCATGTCCGGGGAGCGTGATCGGGTCCTGCAAGCAGGGATGGACGACTATTTGTCCAAGCCGGCGCGCTCGCAGGAAATCAAGAAAATGCTCTTGCGACACGCTGGTTCCTCGATGATCGGGGGGCCGAGCGGGGCCGCCAATCTGGGCGAGGCACCCGCGGCCCAGCCCGTTCCGACCTTCGATCAAATGATGCTCGATCCGGAAGTCTCTCGCTCCAAGAAGCTAGTCTCATTGGTGTTCAGGGATCTACCCGTTCAATTGGATTTGGTGCGCCGGGCACAAACCAGCGACGCTCCGGCCGAGCTGCGCGCTCACGCACACAAATTGAAGGGAAGCCTGCTGGCCATCGGGGCCCCGCGCATGGCAGCCATCGCCAAGGAGCTTCAGCGCGCCGCGGAGGAAGGAGCGCTGTCCAGTGCGGCTCCGCTGATCGCACTGCTCGAGCAAGATTTGCCTCGACTCAGGACCGCGCTCGAAACGGAAATGGGCGCGCGCCCCTCCGAGCCCCCTCCCGTCCTGGCGTGAAAAGAGGCTGGGCTCGCCAAAGTCCAAGCGGGGCGTAGGGACCTCGCTTGCACCCAGGCCCGCGAGAGGCCGATGCCGCGCGGGCTGGACCTCAGCGTCCGCTCGATACGAAGTCGCCGGATTTGACCGTGAAACGTTCCGTCACGCCCAAGCGTCGAGAGCCGCAACTCTCGAACAGCAGCGGTCCCGTCAGACCCGAGTAGTAGATGTCGTCGCCCTTTCGAAGACGCTCCAACCCCAAGTCGAGTTCGAACCAACGTACGGCCTCGCCAGGTGGCGCGGCGGCGTTGAAGAGCGCTTGACGGAAGTCAGCGAAGTTCGGGTTGCCGCCTCCCTCGAAGCCTGTCGACTCCAGCGCGATAGCAAGCAGACCCATGGCATCGTAGTAAAAATAGGCCCCTTCCAGTGGTTCGTCGCCGAGCCAGCGCTCGCGGAACGCCGAAGGGAAACTGTCGCCTCGCTCGAAGATGCGCGGCGCAACTCCGACGGCACCTTCGAGCGCGCGAGGTGCCACGTTCTCCAGAAAAATCTCGGTCTTGAGCAATGGGGACAGATACCACTGAGCCGTCTGGTCGAGTTCGGCGTCGATCTCGTTGGCCACGGTTGCACCGATACGGGGGGACGCAGCCAGGACGAAGGCATCCGGCGACAACAAAGCGGCTTCCCGGACCTCGGCATCGTAGGTGCCTTTGCGAGTCGCCAGCTCGATCTCGGACAGCACCTCGCCACCAAGACGCTTGAAGCGGCTGGCGACAGCCGAGCCAAAGGCTCGATCGTAGTCGGTATCAGCCGCAATGATTGCAATCTGACGCGCACCGTCGGCGAAAATTTCTTTGGCCAGAGCGGCGCCGAGATCTTGAGCGGACGGGGCCATGCGGAACCAAGGATGGGTGCAATCCAGCTCGGTCTCGCTGCCGGCGCCCACCAGCGGTGAGATGAAGGCCACGTCGGCCGCATTCATCGCTTCGATCAGAGTGAGAGCAATATCTGGGCTTTCTGGGCCCAAGATGGCGACGGCGCCTGCGTCAATGAGCGTCTCGACCGAGCTTCGGCTGCGCTCGACGTCGGAGTGCGAGTCTGCTGCTACCACCCGAATCGAGCGGCCGAGTACGCCTCCTGCTGCGTTGATACGATCAGCAGCCAAGAGCACGGCGCGCTCGAAGTTGGCACCGTTGCCCGCGGTGCTACCAGTGAAAGGCAGAAGCAGGCCAATGACGATGTCATCATCGTTGGGCTTCACAGCCTCGGTGCAAGACGTGGCGGCGAACAAGGAGCCGAGGGCGAGCGCAGTGCGCCAAGGGCGCAGTCGAAAGTGTGCGCGCTGCGCGTGCGGGCGGGATTTCGGATCGTTCCGTTCGGTCATGATCAGTACGAATGCCTCGCTTCGAAGAATACTTCACGCGGCGCAAGGGGGTAGTCAAAGCCCGAGAAACCAGGATCGGCTTGGCGTCCACCAATCAGATTCTTCACCCTGATCGCGAAGTAGGTCTCGTGTCCTGGTATCAGGTAGAGCTCGCGGGTGGAGAGGGAGGCGTTGAGCCAAACGTAGGGATCGAGCGTGTAAATCCTGCCCGTTTCGAAGATGTTGGTGTCCGAAGCCACGCGCGGGCCGACCACGATGGCCTGGGTCGCGAACTCCAGAGGCACGGCGGCAAAGAACGACGGCAGACCCACCGACGCGCCGGCTCGACCTACCCAGTTGGGGAACACGTTGTTGGCTGAGCCGACCAGATCCGCTTTGTAACCTTCTTGACCGGAGTCGCGGGAGTACTGATGGATCTCGAAGCTGGCGTAGGACTGGAACTTCCGACCGATTGTGTAGTCGGCGCGCGTTTCCCACGAAAGCCCCTGTTGGCTCGAGACGTTTTGCGCCGTTTGGTTGAGGCCTTGGGGTGTGAATTCCGCCTTGTTGAAGAGCCAGTTGTAGGCGACGCCCGTGCTTGCGCTGAACGAGCGGTTCATTTTCCAGGACAGTTGCGCTTCAACCGTCTGAATGGTTTGCGGCTTCAGATTCTCGTTGCCAATCACATCGCCCGGACGCAGTGGCACGGAGTAGAGCAGCATGGGAGTAGGCGCTTTGAAGGCGCTACCGTAGAGGATTTTCGTACCAAAGCCGCCGCCCCAATTGGAGGTGAGTCCGCCGCGACCCGTGAGTTGGTCGCCGTAGAGGTTGTGATGGTCGTAGCGAACGCCGCCGCTGGCCTTCAGGTACTGCTTGACCAACTGGTAGTTGGCGCTCAAGAACGTCCCGACGTTCAGCAGATCACGCGTCGCGCCCGAGGAGGCATCGCCACCCAACGCGCGACCCGTCTCCTTGCTGATGCGGATCGGGTTGGGCAGTGATTCGTGGTCAAACACGGTCTCCGCGCCCAGGATGGCGTTGAAGCGCTCGTTGGGGGTCCATCGGACCTCCATGTTGACGTCGACACCTCGGTAAGCGAAGTCACGCTCGACGTAGAACAGGTTGCTGGCCACCTCGACGCGATCTTGCGGCAATACGCCGCCCTGAAAGTAGGTACCTTGGAGCGCGAGATCGACAGTGTCGGTGACGTGGTACAAGCTGTCGGCGTTCAGACGCACCTGACCCAGGCTAACCACTGTGCCGACGGCGTTTCCGGCGCGATCGACCCCTGAGCTGAACTGGGACCATTGGGCAAAATCGCCGCCCCGTTCGATGCCGGAAGCGTAGCCGCTGAGGATCAAATGGCCCTGCTCGGTGCGGTAGCCGGCGCGGAGCTGGGCGACGAGTGAACTGCGGTGCAGGTCGCGGGAATAGCGTTGTCCTGAGTTGTATTCCGGGATGAGAGGCGCCGGCGAGCTGGCCGGCATGTCCAGGCCCGAGCGATCGTTCGATTCTGCGGCAACACCAACCAGAACGTCGATGGGACCCAGCAGAGTACTGCCGACGACATCGACTCGCCCTTGGGGATTCATTGAAGTGTATCCCCCGGCGACGCGTGCTTCGACCGTCTTTGCCTGGGCCGGATCCACGGTGATGATGTTCACCACGCCCAAAAACGCGTCGGCACCATAGAGAGCAGACGCCGGGCCGCGAATGATTTCAATCTGCTTGATGGAACCGAGCGGAACCAGCTCGACACCGAGCCAGTTGCCGCTGGTCGTGCGGTAGGAGACGGAGCGACCATCAATCATCACCTTGATGACGCCGCTCTCTGCCCCCAGCCCACCAGTAACGCCACGTACGCCGGTGTTGGCGATGATGTGGTCGTCGATGAGGTAGAAACCGACCACATGCTGCAGAGCCTCGGCTACAGACTGGTAGCCCCAGCGCTGAATGTCTTCCCGCGTGACGACCGAAATGATGGCCGGCGCCTCGTCCATGGACTCAGACGTCTTGCTCGCGGTCGAGACCTGAACGTTCAACAGCCTGACCAGATCGAGTTCACCTAGGTTTTCTTCTGAGGCATTGGGGCCCGATTCTGGCTTCGAAGACGGCGCCGCGGCTGCCGCAGGCGCAGCCGGCTCCTCGGCGCGCACTGTCTGCGCGACGAGGAGCCCCACGAGGAGGAACGGATGAGCTCGAGGAGAGAGTCTTCGGACCATGGGTGGAGGCGCGGGGATCGTCGGTTAGCGTCCGGGGTAGGTGTCTGTGAAGAAGTCGACTAGGGCATCGACGTCTCTCGACGTCGCGAAGGTCTGGATTTTGATATCCCAAGCTTCTTTGTCTGCAAGCGTCGTATCCCAGCGAGGCACCAACATACGAATCTCGGCGTCTTTCAGATCTTGGAGAGTTGCAGTCGCTACAGGGTCGAGATCAGACAACGTGACGTCGGTGCGGACAGGGCTCGAGCCCTTGATTACGTTGAACGCGACCTGACCTTCCGAGGAACCGACAGTTTTGAGAAAGTCGAGCGCGCCTTCTGGGTTGGGTCCACCAGTCGGCATCGTGAAGACGTCGGAGCCGTACAAGAACAGCGCACCGGTGCCTGGCGCTGGTGCGACTTCGAAGTCGACGCCCGGCGTCCATCCGAGCTGCTGATAGTAGCCTTTCACCCAGTCGCCGTGGAAGAACATCGCGGCCTCGCCGTCGAACACTTGGTCGGCAGCCTGAGTCCAACCAAACGTATCGCTGTCCAGAACCTCTGCACTATCGCTGGTACACTCGGTCAGGACCAAATCGAAGTCCTCGATGGCCTGCCGCATAGCCGGATCGTCACCAGCAGCGTCGCCGCTGAAGTAGGCGTTGAACTTGTCAGTCCCCATCGACGACATTGCGATGGAGGTGAACATGATGCGGAGAATCCAACTCTGATACGAGATGGCAATGGGCACGATTCCGGCGTCGTTCAGCGTCGCGCAGGCAGTCATGAGGTCGGTGAGCGAGGCAGGCGGGTCGATACCATTGGCTGCCATCACCTCCTTGTTGAAGAACACGCCGTTCTCGCGATGCAAGTTCACCGGCATGGCGTAGATCTTCCCGTCGACTGTCACTTTCGAGAGGATCTCACCGAGGATGGCGTCGGAATAACCCGTCTCGGCGAAGAAGCTGGTCAAGTCCGTGAGCTTGCCCGGGTTTTCTTGCAGGAAGAGCGGGATCTCGTGGGCGTTGTCTTGAAAGAGATCAGGCGGGTCATCGGCGGCCAAGCGGGTCGCCAAGACCTCGCGAGCATTGTCTCCCGACTCTGCGGCAGCGTTTCGAATACGAGCGTTGGGGAAGGCGTCTTTGTGGACGTCGATCAACGCTTGCAAAGCTTCGGCTTCGCCGGGAGCCGTCCACCAAGAGAACAGTTCTACGACGCTCTCGGTCGCGACCTCGCCGCCCTCCCCGCCGTTGCCTGCATCGGCGTCCACCGGCGTGCTTTCACCACATGCGGAAAGCGCCAATAGCCCTGCAGAAAATGCCCCAATCACATAATGCTTCCGATTCATCCCTCGCTCCTTTTTTCCGTAAAGTCTGGTGCAACTCGTCCCGAATCGGGAACAATGTGTGCCTCAGTAAGCCGCTTCGGCGCAGCGAATCCGTCGAACGAAGTTCACTGCACAGCCCTTCGACGACAACGCCAACCCTCCGTGTCTGTGGACACGGCCCCGACCAATTATTGGTCATCTGATTCGTTTACGGTTTTTGTGTCGGGAAGGTAAGGCCAGCTTCGCGAGTATTTCAGATATGCTTGGGTTTGGGTGAAAAGAGGGAAAATCGCATTCTGGTCGCGAAGCTGGATTGCGTTTTGGTGCGGAAATGGTTCATGACGAAGAAGCTCCTTTCGAAAGACACGATGGACGAATTACTAAAGCCACCCTCGGTCTCGTCGCACCCCGAAGAGTCCGCGGAGCCAACGGTCGCCGTCCAGGAGAGCGTTTGTGAGTCGAATGTTATTGGAGCGACAAGCAACATTGCGAGCTCGGCAATCAATCGCCGCGGAGGCTTGGCACTGGTGCTGGGCGCGCTCGCAGGTATTGGTGCGCTGCTGGACTCGAGAACCGCGCTGGCGGCGCAGCCCAAGCTCGTCGTGTTTCTTCACGTCGACATGAACCAGCGCGCATTCCAGAAGCAACTGTCCGAGGCGCTACCTGGCGTCGACGTCAGCGCACTTGGCCGGGTTGCAGACTTCGAACGCGCAAGTGAAGACGCTGACGTCTTGCTGAGCCTGCCGGCAGTCATCCAGGATCGCGGCGCGCCCACGCTTCGAGGTGTTCGCTCCGGGTCACCCTCGGAATTTTATTCGTTGCTGGGACCCGAGCGCCCGCCCAACCCGCGCAGCGTCGTCAAGGTGGGCGCTCTGGACGTGCTGGGACGCAAGCGCACGACCGACTTCGTCCGCCGCATCGTGCGCGCGGACCCCCAGGTGGTGCAGGTGACGAAGCTGGACGATCTGGTCCCTTTGCTGCAGCTTTCGATGGCGGATGCGATTCTAGCGCCCACGCGTTTGGTCGCGGCCCTGAAGGCGCGAAGCAGAACGACGTTGGGAACGACCGATCTGACTGAACCGGTGGGTCTACCGGCCGTTCTACAATTGCGTCCGGCCGGTGCCAGCGTAGTGGAGCAAATCAAGAGGTTGCCCATGGCACTCAACCAGACGATTGGAGTGGACGGATGGCGCTGACACGAAGGAATGCATTGCACGCACTTGTGGCTGGCGCCGGCATGATGGCATGCGGCGGAGCTTCGCGGCAGCGCACTGCAACGCTCGGTTCAGCGAAGTTCGTGGAGGTCTTGCCTGCCGTTGAGGGCCGCAAGACCATCGCCGTCTTCATGCCGGATACGGTTCAGACTCGCGAGGTCTGGATTGGCGTTCGAGACGAGCTGAGCACCGAATTCAATGTCGTGCCTGTGCACATGGATGCGTCTGCCCAAGCGTCGACTTTCGCTCGAGCCATCGAGCGACACCAGCCAAGTTGCCTGGTGCTGATGAACAACCCGACCGTCGACGTCTTCCGGCACTATCAGCAATCGCGACCGGCCGGCGTACCCTGCCCCCCAGCAGTGGTGGTTCTCGCCTCTTTTCTGGAAGCGCACCGTCGGGAACTCACCAACACCACCGGCATCTCGTACGAACTGCCAGCCATCACGACCTTCTCGAAAGTGCGCTCGCTCTTGAAGCGGCCGGTGGCGCGTGGAGGCGTCATTCATCGGCCGGCGTTTGGTTCGTTCGTGAGGGAACAAGCCGCTCTGGCTGCGCGAGAGAAGATCACGGTCGACGCCCTTGAGATAGGCGCCGATCCCAAGGCAGCGGAGCTGAAGTGGGCCATCCGCCAGCTCAAGGAGCGGGTCGACGTCATTTGGATCTTGAACGACAACGGTCTGTTGACGCCTGAGCTGATTGCCGACGGCTGGCTCCGCGAGCTGAGTTTGGGTCAGAGAGTTCCCACCATCGTCGGGGTGGAGTCCCTGGTGTCGGCTGACTATGCGTTCGGAACGTTTGCCGTGGTCCCCGATCACGTTGCGCTCGGGTCACAAGCGGCCGGCGTCGTGTTTGGCGTCGCCGACAATCAATGGCGCCTGGGCCCGACCGATCAAGTGCAGATGCCGCTGTCGATTCGTACCATCGTCGATCTGCATCAGACCGGTGAAGGCATCGAGCTGGTCGACGATGCCCTCAGCAACATCGACGTCGTCGTCGGCGCACGCAGCTGAGGCCGAACGCCTCACCCCGGGTGAGCGGGCCCCTGGGCTCCGGGCCCAGCGGGCACGAGCCGCTCGGGCAGCTCCACCGTCACGCTCTGCCCGGGATCCTGCGCGGACACCGCAAGCTTGATTCGGTAGGCGCCAGCCTGGATCCGAAAGGCGCGCGGCCCCAGCTCGTACATCGCAAGCAGACGGGGATCGACGCGAAGCGTCACGCTCTGGGCCGCGCCCGCAGCCAACTCGACCTTGGCAAAGGCCCCCAAGCGCTGGGGAGCGTCCCAGCCGCCATGGACGGGCGAGATGTAGACTTGTGCCACCTGCCCGCCTGAGCGCGAGCCCGTGTTGCGGACTCGAAAGGTCACTTCGAGCTCACTATCGACCACTCGGGCACCGAGTTCGTCTTGCGCGAACGTGGTGTAGCTGAGGCCGTGGCCGAAGGGGAAAAGTGGAATCAACCCTTTCTGAGCGTACCAGCGGTAGCCGACCGCAGCGCCCTCGTCGTACCGAACGTCGAACACCTGACCCTGAGGCAAATCCGCGCCGGCAATCGTCGGACGCGGGAGCTGCTCGATCGAGCGGGGAAAGCTCACAGGCAGGTGTCCCGATGGATTGACCGCGCCGCTGAGCACCCGCGCGATAGCAGGGCCGCCCTGGCTTCCTGGGTACCAAGCCTGGAGCACCCCCGCGACTCGATCCAACCAGGGCATCAAGACCGGCCCCCCGGTCTCGAGCACAACGACCGTTTGCTTGTTGGCGGCCGCCACGGCTGCCACCAGCTGATCCTGTTGGTCGGGAAGCGTCAGAGGGAAATCGAGTGCTTCTGCCGTCCATTGCGTGACGAAGACAACGGCCACATCCGCCGCAGCCGCGGCCCGGACGGCGGCCGCGAGATCCTCGCCGCTCGACCAAGAAATAGTCGATCCGCGCAGCTCTGCGCGTAGCGCTTGGAGAGGCGAAGAGCGCGCGTAGACCGGAGGCCCCGGCCAATGCTCGGGACCCAGACCCGGCACCGCGTTGCCACCGGGCGCATAGACCTGGGCTGAGCCGCCCCCCGTCAGGA
>JBBQHO010000086.1:0-15330 GCA_038324055.1 Polyangiales bacterium
CTTTGCCGCCTTCGCGGTCTACCTGTTGATGCGCGGCAGCGAAGCGCCCGCCCGGGCCCGCAACTTCTTTGCTGTGGTGAGCGTGACGCCGCTGCTGGTGTCTTTGTTGATGTTCACGTTGGCGCTCACGCAGCTGGGCGCTCTATGCAAGATCTGTGTCGGCATCTACTTGTCGAGCGCTTTGCTTGCTGTCGGTGGCATCTGGTTGGGCCTCGGCGCGCGTGGTCAGTCGAGCCGCTCATCCGGAGGTCTCGTGTTCGTCGGTTCAGCGCTGGCCGCGCTGGGCCTGTCGACTCTCCTACCTGCCGCGGCCTATGCGGCCACCGCGCCCGACCACTCGCCCTACATTTCGGACTGTGGCGTGATCAAGATCGCCCCCGAAGCCAAGCACGAGCTGTTGCCGCTCAAGGGTGCAGCCCCAAAGAAGGATGCGCTGTTCTTCGAAGACCCGCTGTGTCCGACCTGTCGCGCGTTCCACGCGCGCTTGGTTGGCGAGGACGTCATCGACAGCTTGAATGCACAGGTCGTGCTGTTCCCGCTCGACAGTGAGTGCAACTGGATGCTCGGCGAGCCCTTGCATCCGGGCGCCTGCATCTTGAGTCGCGCTCTGCTCTGCGCCGCCGACCCCCGCGCTGCGCTCGAGTGGGCGTTCCACGATCAGGAAAAGTTGGCTCAGGCTGGCAAGGCCGGACCCAAAGCTCTCACCGCTCTGATCACCGCGCAGCTCGGCTCCGGCGTCGCCGCTTGTATGAACTCGGCCAAGACCAAGCAGCGTCTGAACAAGCACCTGCACTACGCGGCCGAAAACAACGTGCCGCTCTCTACCCCTCAGATGTACCTCGGCAACGAGCGCATTTGCGACGAAGACACCGATATCGGTCTGCGCTTCACCCTCAGCCGCCGCGCCCCGGAACTCGTGCCATGACCGACCCCACCGATCCGCTGTCCAAAACCGCTTCCCCTTCGCAAGCGCCGCCTCGCGACGATCGACCGACCGACGTCGATACACCCGCCTACTTGCGCGACAGCCAGCCGTCGCCGCTGCTCAACGGACCCGCTCCGTACATCGCCATAGGCGTGCTGTTGCTCACGGTGATCTGCGGAAGCGTCATCGGTTCGACCCGCCGAGCTGCAGCTCGGCTCTCGGCTCCGCGTGCCGAGGATGCCTCGCCAGCGGTGGCCATCGCCGACCAAGCCGAGGTGGCCTACTGCACGCCACAGTTCAAGGCCGTCCTAGAGCGCGTGCTGCACGCTTGCGGCCTCGAAGGCGGCACCAGCCGCCGGGGTTGCGCGCCCTCGGACGTGAAGTCGTTCGCCTCGATCAGCGACGACGACTTCAACGCGCTGTTCACGCCGCTGCGCGATCGCGGAGCCGTACTGCTGTTTGACAACGCCTCGGACGAGCTGGATGCGGGCAGCAAAGCGCTGCTCGAGGAGCGTTGGACCGACCGCAAGGGTGCGCGTTACTTCTTCATCGTGGCCCGCGCATCAAAGAGCGGCAGCCAGCAGAAAAACCGCGCGCTCTCGCATCGCCGCGCCAACTCCGTGAAGTTCCACATTGCCTCGATTGCCAACGATCCAGAGCTCGACAAGAAGGTCGGCGAGCTGTGGCTGGGTAACGAATTCGCCCAGCTTTCGCAGTCGTTCTGCGAATGGCCCACGTCGCGGAAAGATGGAAAATGTACCGAAGAAACCATCAATCGTAGCGCCTTCGCCTCCTGGGTCGATTGCCGACTTTGACGTTCGAGAATGTCCGAATGCACGCCTCGATTCCGTTCTCTTTGATTCTCGTTCAAGCGCTCTCTCTCGCCGCCGGCTGCGATGGCGCTACGCCAAGCGAAAAGCCGCAGGCGACGGCCGAACGCAGCCAGGCAGTCTTGGCGGCGCCGGGCGCGCCGACGAGCGCGCCCGTCAAGCCAACCAGCGCCTCTCAGATTGCACCCGCGGCGGCCGCGGGTCGAAAGGGCGAGCTCTGCAGCTCGAAGCCAGGGGGCAAGTTGCCGATGTCGAGCGTCGGTGGTCTGGGCGGACGAAGCGCATTCGCTGGGGGCAAACCCGCTGCTGGACGGCTCACCTGGGTGAATTTGTGGGCCGCCTGGTGCGAGCCCTGCAAGAAGGAACTGCCCCTCTTGCGCGAGTTCCAGACCAAGCTCAAGGCGCAAGGCATCCCGCTCGAACTGGCGTTCTTCTCGATCGATGACGACGAGCGCCAGCTCAAGCAATTCTTGAATGCCGAAGCCGCGGACGGTCTCGCGCGCACCTTCTGGCTTCGCGAAGGCAAAGAGCGCGACGCTTGGCTTGCCGAAGCGCGACTGCCTGCCGATCCACGCTTGCCGGTTCATCTTCTCGTCGCGCCGGATGGCGAGATCTTCTGTCGCATCGAAGGCTCAATCGAGCCTTCCGATTTCGAGGCAGCCGCCAAGCTGCTCACCGCTCATCGCTGAAAGGTCGGAAAGAATGTCGTCGAGACACCTTGTTTCGTTGCTCATCACCAGCGCTCTCGCTCTCGGCGCCTGCGCCAAGAAAGACAGCCCAGCCGACCAGCCCGCCAAGAGCGCGGCGCCCGCGCGTGACGGCTTCTTGAAGATCGGCGAGAGCGCACCCGACTTCGAGGCGATCGCGCACGATGGCCAGACGGTGAAGCTGAGCGCCCTGCGCGGAAAGGTGATCGTGCTCTATTTCTATCCGAAGGACGGCACCTCGGGCTGCACGACCGAGGCGCAGGGTTTCCGCGACGAGAAGCAGTCTCTCGATGCTGCCGGCGCCGTTGTGCTCGGTGTTTCCGCCGACGACAACGAGTCGCACCGCGGCTTCGCCCGCGAGCAGGGCCTGCCTTTCTTGCTGCTGCCGGACACCGAGCACGCAATCGCGGAAGCTTACGGCGTCGGCTCGTTTTTGGGCATGCCCAGCCGCGTCACCTACCTGATCGATCGACAGGGCAAGATCGCAAGAGTCTATCCGTCGGTCGAACCCCAAGCTCACGCCAAAGAAATCGTGCGCGACTTGGAAGCTCTGCATTGAAGCTCGCGGGAAACCTCGAATCGATGACAGCGCTGCGCGTCGTCTGACCAGGAACGCGTCAGTCGTCCCCGATGTCCTGGCCCGGGAACAACACGTCGGTAAAGCCGAGCTGCGTGAGGTCGCGCATGCGCGTCGGGTAGAGTCGGCCGATCAGGTGGTCACATTCGTGCTGCACAACGCGCGCGTGAAATCCCTCGGCAAAGCGTTCGATTTTTTGGCCCTGAGGGTCAAAGCCCACGTAGCGAATGCGAGTCGAGCGAGGAACCACGCCGCGCAATCCGGGCACGGATAGGCAGCCCTCCCAGCCGTCCTCCACCTCGTCATCCAAGGGCTCGATGACGGGATTCAGCAGGATCGTACGCGGTACGGAGGGCGCCTCGGGGTAGCGCTCGCTCGAGTCGAAGCCGAAGATGACCAGCTGCAGATCAACACCGATTTGAGGCGCCGCAAGACCGACGCCGCCCGCTGCCGCCATCGTGTCGAACAGGTCGCCAATCAGGCTTTCGAGCTGAGGCGTGCCGAACTGCTCGACGGGCGGCGCGACCCGGAGCAGGCGCGGATCGCCCATACGCAGGATTTCGCGAACGGCCATGCGCCGATTCTACAGCGGCGCGTTCATTCGGCCAAAGTCAGGTCGACGTAGGTGCCGTCGAGCATGAGCAGCGATAGCGCGCGCCACGAGGTGTTGTAGTAGATGCTGCCCAAATTGTCGTACGCCGCGTCGCCGATGATCAGCGCATCTTTGGAGACCAAATCGTCGTAGGCCGCGCTGGTGAACTCGACGTGAGCCGCATCGAAGCTCGAGCCAACCCCGGCCGGCCCCACGAAAGCGGCCGCCCGGCTCCCGTCGACCGAAAACTCGGGGCGCGGTGTACCGTCCAACTCGAAGCCGTCGACGAGATTCTCTATGCCGATCCCCTCGTAAAAATTGGTGATCTTCTCCAGATAAGCCTTGGCGCGTTCGTCGCCGTTCCAGCAGTAGTCCTGAGCTACTCGGAAGGGCGTACGGCACGAATCGAACTGGAAGTGCGAAACCCCGTTGGTGACGATGGGCGTGCCGTCGTCGCCGCACCACGAGGGCACCAAGCCGTTGTCGACGTTGCCGTTGGTCGCGTTCAGCGAAGCTTCGATGATGTCGTAGCTCGAATCGACGACGTCGAGCCAACCCTCGTTTCCGCTGACGCGCGCAAACGTACGGTAAAACGCGGGCGCAAAGTAGGAAGGATTACGGACAAGGCTGGCGCCCCAGGTATCGCCCGGCAACAGGATTTCGCGCTCACCGTGGAGCACCTCGAACGTCCACACGCGCTCGATCTGCGCGAGAGCGAGATCGGCATATTTCTGGTCGAGCGAGCCCTTTCCGCCCCATTTTTCACCCGCCATGACCAAGGCAAAGGCAATGTCTTCGTCGGAATCACTCGCTCCGCCTTGCCCAAGGACGTCTCCATCGGGACCGATGTACCAGTTCATCAGACCGTTGGCGTTGACGTGAAGCTGCGAGTACTGCCAGAGCGCGTCGAACGTCGCGGCGTCATCCATGTAGACCGCCAGCAACATACCGTAGGCAATGCCCTCGGAAACCGTCGAGTTGACGATGGCACCTTTCGAGTTTGGCCGACGGACGCGCACGAAACCACCTGCTCCGTCGCTGGTCAGCAACGTCTTCTTCCAATGCGCATACGACTTCACGGCGTCTTCGTGGTTCGCCTGCGGAGGAAGACTGCAGTAGTTCTTCGGTTGGCTGCTGCTCGAGCCACAACCGGGCACCAGAACGAGGCCGCGTGAAGAAAGCACGAAGGCCAAGCAGGCGGCGCCGCGAAATTTCATTGTATGAGCCTAGATCGGCGGCGGCAGCGGTGCCACTCGGTTTTGGGCAGCTGCGCGTGCGCCGGACGGAAGGCCCTGTAGACTGGCCCTCCACGTGAACGACGCTCGAGTGCCTCAGCAAGACGATTCCTCGACTGGCTTGGTCGAACGGATGGCGCGAGGCGATCGCGAGGCGCTGGGCGAGCTCTTTCGGCTCCACTCTGCACGCCTGCTACCGATCGGTTGGGCCATCCTCAAGAGTCGCAGCGACGCAGAAGAGGTCCTGCACGAAGTGTTTCTCGAGGCTTGGCGCAGCGCGCGCCTCTACGACCCCGCGCGCGGCAGTGTGCGCGCCTGGCTGGTCGTGCGTATGCGCAGCCGCTCCCTCGATCGGCGCAAATCCGATCCGCTGTCTCGTCACGTACCGTGGGCAGAGCAAGCAGAAGAGGCCCCGGCCCCACTTTCCTCGAAGAGTCCCGAACGAGCCCTCGAGTACGCCCGCATGAAAACTGCCTTGGAATTGGTCCCCGCCGAGCAACGAGCTGTTTTGCTCCTGGGCTATTTCGAAGGCTTGAGCTCGAGCGAAATCGCTGAACAATTGGGCATCCCCGTAGGAACGGTCAAGTCGCGAGTGCGCATGGGATTGCTCAGGCTCAAGCAGATTCTCGAAGGCGAGGAAACGTCGTGAGCGAGCTACCCCTGTTCTTGCGCGAAGCGCTCGAAGACGACGTCCCGCCGGCCGAAGACGCGCTTCCGCTGCCCGGCGAGGTACTCGAGACCCTGGCCGATTTTTCGGATTTGTTGATGCCCGATCCGGCGGCGCTGGCCCTCTGGGCACGCCTCGAACGCAGCGTCGAAAGGGCGCCTCTGCGCTACGCGCCTTTCTTTGACCAATTGGGCGACTTGTTCGGCTTGGACGATGCGGGTGTGAGCGGCGAGCTCGAGCGGTCTCTCGACCCGGGCGGCTGGACGCGGACGCCCTTTACTGGTGTACGGCTGTTCCGCGTGAACGTGGGAGTGGGCGCACGCGGCCACGAGGCGTTCCTGGTGCGCTTGGCCAAGAAAGCGCGCATTCCGCGGCATCGCCACCCGGGCCAAGAAACCACCTTCGTCCTGGAAGGCGGCTACCGCGAAGACTCGGGTCGTGAATTCCACGCCGGTGATTCGACGCGCGAGAGCTCAGCCGATAGCTACCATTCGCTCGAGGTGATTGGCGACGAGACCTGCCTCATTGCCCTCGGACTCGAGAAACGCTTTGTCTTCGAGTCGTGGTTCTACCGCGCGATCTTGAACACGTTTTGGCGCTGACTTGCACCAAGGCGCGGCTTTCGTTCAATTGAGGCCGTGACCCAGCCCGATCGCGATCCCCTGCACGGCATCACCCTCGAAACGATGGTAACGAGCCTGGTGGACTCGTTGGGTTTCGAGCAGCTGGGGCGCCAGATCGACATCCGCTGCTTCAATGTCGATCCGAGCATCCCTTCGAGCCTGAAGTTCCTGAGACGCACGCCTTGGGCGCGGGAGAAGGTGCAGAACCTGTTCTTGCACGTCTGCATCCGCAAAGGGCAGATCACAGCTCGCTGAACAGACTCGGATCCGTGCGTCCGCGAGCCGCCTCATGGCCAGCAGCGGCGCGCACAGGGCCCGGGTTCACTCGTCGTCATCTGGAGAGTTTGCAGACTCGGACGTCGTGGCCTCGTCGCTCTCGTCGTCGTCGTACAGGCTCGCATAGAAGTCAGGCGTCCTGGATTCTGCGGCGCCAAGCACACTCGTCGCTGCGCCCAACGAGACGAAGGCGGGGCCGCCGAGCGCCGCTCCCTTCTTTCGAGCCTCGAGCGCCGCGTGCTGGATCGCGTTGTGCACGGCGGTCTCCAGGATGCGCCGTGCTTTGGCTCGGCGCATTTCGCTCGAACGCTTCACGTTCTGCATCAGTTGCCGCACGCGCCGGCGGTCTGTCTCCGGAAATTGCTCCATGAAGCGCCGTAGGGCCGGATCGCCCTGGATGAGCAGCGCGTTGGTCCACTCGAATGCGGGACCGCTCTCCTCGCTTGCATCGACGGAAAACCCAGCGCGCACTAGATCGAGCCGACGCAGCAGAGGCTGCCAGTCTTCGCCGCGGAGCAACCCGCGCGTGAAGCGCATGTGGCGCTCGAGGGCAGAGTAGCTCTTGATCTGCTTGGAGTCGCGTAGCGCATCCAGCACGAGCTCCGAGCAACCCATGTTGGCAAGTTGCCCTGCCGTCAGCGAACGTAGGCCTTGCACCAACTCGGCGAGAGCCTCTTCATTCGAGACTTTTTCGCGTTTTTCTGAAGTGCGCGAGCGCCGAGGCGCTGGCCCCTCCGGAGGAGTGACCTCGCCTTCGTCATCTTCGGACTGCATGGAAACGTGCGCCTCTTGCCCTCAAATATCGAGGTTTTGCACGTTGAGTGCGTTGTCCTCGATGAATTTCCGGCGCGGCTCGACCTGATCGCCCATCAGCACGCTGAACAATTCTTCGGCGCGGATCGGGTCGGGCACCTCGACCTTGAGCAAGGTACGCGCGTCGGGGTTCATCGTCGTTTCCCACAACTGGTCGGCGTTCATTTCGCCTAGGCCCTTGTAGCGCGTGATGGCCAAGCCCTTGCGGCCCCGCTCGTGAATCAGCGCGTCGAGGGCCTCGGAGTCACGGACGGTGAGCGGTTCGCCGCGCTCGGTCGAGACCGTGTAGGGCGCGGGACCGATCGAGGCGATGTCCTCCTCGATGGAAACGAGCTCGTGGTACTCGCCCGTGTCGGCAATCTCGGCCGTGAGCTGACCCGGTTTGCTACTGGAACCGGGCCGGAACTTCACGCGCAGCATCGCGCCCTCGACCTCATCTTCTTCGATTTTGACGCTGAGCGGCAACAGATCGGGGTGACGGCGCGTGAGGCTTTCTTCCAAATCGGTACGCGCCTTTTCGAGAGCTGCCCGGTCCGCGAAGGTGAGAGCGCGCAAGCCGACGTCGCGAATGGCCGCTGCGACGATGCGACCGTCGCAGCGTCGATCGAGACGCTTCAAGTGGTCGCCGATTGTGCGAATGCGACTGGCTAGGTTGTAGAGCGGCACGCCCGTGATGGCCGGACCCTTGGTGCTCTGCACCGTCAAGCCATCGATGCCGCTCTCGATCAGAAAGCGATTCATCGCCGGCTGGTCTTTCATGTAGAGCATCTTCTTGCCCTTGCGCACGCCAAACAGCGGCGGCTGCGCGATACACAGGTAACCGCGGGTGATCAGCTCCGGCATCTGACGATAGAAAAACGTCAACAGCAGGGTACGAATGTGACTGCCGTCGACGTCGGCATCGGTCATCAGAATGATCTTGTGATAGCGCAGCTTCGACAGGTCGAAGTTGCCGTCTTCGCTAATCCCGCAGCCCAGAGCCGAGATCAGCGTCACGACAGCTTCGGAAGCCAGCATGCGATCGACTCGAGCACGCTCGACGTTCAAGATCTTTCCGCGCAGCGGCAAGATGGCTTGAAAGCGGCGGTCTCGACCCTGCTTTGCCGAACCACCAGCCGAGTCACCCTCGACGATGTAGATTTCGCTGATCGTCGGATCTTTGCTCTGACAGTCCGCCAGCTTGCCGGAGAGCGAGGTCGTGTCGAGCACGCCCTTGCGCACCACTTCGCGAGCCTTGCGTGCAGCCTCGCGGGCCTTGGCGGCAATCACCGCCTTATCGATGATCTTCTTGGCGGTCTGCGGGTGCTCTTCGAAGTAGCGACCCACCTGCTCGATGACGGCCGTCTCGACGATGCCCTTCACTTCGCTCGACACCAACTTGCTCTTGGTCTGTGAATCAAAGCTCGGATCAGGGTGTTTGACGTGAATGACGCAAATCACTCCTTCGCGGCAGTCGTCGCCGGTGAGGCCATTCTTGACCTCTTTGAACAGGTTATTGTCCTGCCCGTAGCTGTTCAGGAGACGCGTCAGCGCGGTGCGCAGACCGGTCAGATGCGTACCGCCGTCCTTGTTGTGGACGTTGTTCGTGTAGCAAAAGATCTGCTCGGCGTAGGCGCTGCACCACTGGATCGACAGATCCACCATGACGTCGGCGCGACCGTCGCCCATGGCCGTGCTGGTCGTGAAGGCGATGACATCCTCGTGAATCGGCTCCTTGGTGCTGGCCAAGTGCGCGACGAACTCCTTGATGCCGCCTCGATAGAGGAAATCCTCATGTCGACCCTCGGCGCGTTCGTCAGCCAGGTGGATCTTCAAGCCCGAGTTCAAGAACGCCAGCTCACGAATGCGGTTCGCTAGGATCTCGTAGCTGTACTCGGTGATCGTGAAGATCTGCGTGTCCGGCTTGAAGGTCACTTTGGTGCCGGTTTTGTCGGTGGCTTCTTCTTTTTGAATGGGGCCTTGCGGCACCCCGCGCTCGTAGCGCTGACGGTAGACGTGACCTTCGCGGCGAATCTCGAGCTTGAGCCACTCGCTGACAGCATTGACGGCGCTGACACCGACGCCGTGGAGACCCGCGGAAACCTTGTAGCTCGAATGATCGAACTTGCCTCCTGCATGGAGCACCGTCATCACGACTTCGGCCGCGCTCACGCCCTTCTCGTGCATGCCAACGGGGATACCGCGACCGTTGTCACCCACGGTCACCGAACCATCGTGATTGATGGCGATGGTCACGGCCGAACAGTGCCCCGCCAAATGCTCGTCGACGGAGTTGTCGATCACTTCCCAAACCAGGTGATGCAGAGCCGAACCATCGTGCACGTCACCGATGTACATACCGGGCCGCTTCCGCACCGCTTCGAGCCCTTCCAGGACCTGAATGTTCTTGGACCCATACTCCTCGGGGTCGGGAACTCGGCTCGGTTCGCTCTCGTTTGCGGGGGTCTCGGCTTGCTCGGTCAAGGGCTCGTCACCTGTCTAAAAAGGGGCCCCCGGGTATAGCGAGACGAGGCCTGTCGAGCAAGCGACCGAGCGCGCTCATCCAGCCATTTTTACGCGGTTTCGCGATCTGCGAGGACCGCTCCCAGCGATTGCTTTCAGAGCTCTTCGAGCGCCCCGCGAACCATGCGAAAATCGGAGCGTTCACTCGGTTCGAGTTCGACGTCGCGGAAGAGTTCGGGACGTGTGGTCGTGACGAACACCTGGCTCTTGGTGTCGCGCAGAAAGCGAAATACCGCGGTCGTTCGCGCCTGATCGAGCTCACTCGACACGTCGTCGAGCAGCAGCATCGGTTCGACGCTGGTGACCTCGCGTACGCCGTGAAGCTCGGCCACTTTGAGTGCCAGGGTGACGATGCGTTGCTGACCTTGCGACCCGTGGCTCCGCACCGGTCGACCAGCGAGCACCAGCTCGATTTCGTCTTTCTGGGGTCCGAAGCTTGCGACCCCGCGCCTCTGGTCTTGCGGGCGCCTCTTCTGAAGTTCGCGAAGAAAGACCCCCGGGTCTTCGTGACCGCCCGGGCGGTAATCAGCCTGGAGCTCGAGGTCGGGAGGTCCCATGCGTGCGAACGTCGGCCCCAGATGGCCCAGAATCTCTTCCGCTGCCCGCCTACGCCCCAGGGCGAAGCGGGCGCCCTGTGCCGCCAGGACGGTCTCGTAGGCGTCGAGTTCGCGCGCCTGGGTGCCGCGCTCGGCCAGGAGCCGCTGACGCTCCCGGCTTGCCTCCTGGTAGCGAAGACGCGCCTCGGCGCCGCCCGGATCGAGATAGACCAAAACGCGGTCCAGCAGCGCGCGGCGCACACTGGCTGGTCCGCTCGCCAGTAGCAGGTCTCCCGGATGAAAGGCGATGACAGGCGTGGAGAGCGCGTAGTCGAGCTTTCGCTTGGGTCGCTTGCCATCGAGTTGGAAGGTCTTGCTCCGTACTCCGATCTCGGCGGCGAGATCTCGGTTCAGGCCCAGCGAAGCGACTTGGGCGCGCAGGTAGGCGCGCTCGTGACCTTGCTCGATGACTTCGAGCAGGCGACCGGTTCGAAAGCTGCGGGTGGTCGAAAGCACGTACAAGGCTTCGATCACGCTGGTCTTGCCTTGACCGTTGTCACCGGCGATCAAATTGAGGCGCGGCGCAGGCTCGAAGGAAATGCGGTCGATGTTGCGAAAGTTCCCGACTTGCAAGCGGCGGAGGACGACGCGACCGGCCTGCTCGCTCATCGACGACTCAAATTCTCATCGGCATGACCACGGCCAGATAGTCGCGGTCGGTGGCGTCGCCTGCGGGTCGAACGACAGCCGGATCGAGCTCGCCGCTAATGCCCAGGATGACTTCGTCGTCGGTGATGGCGTTCATCACATCGAGGAAATACTTGGCGTTCAATCCGATCGTCAGTTCGCCACCTGTGTAGTCGATGGCAATTTCGTCGAAGCCTTCACCCGCCTCCGGGCTTTCGCTCTCCACGCGCAGCGTCTTGTTCGACAACGTGAGCTTGACGCCGCCGGTCCGATCACTGGCAGCCAGCGACACTGCCTTGAGTGCGTCGGACAGTGCGCCGCGCGGCGCACGAACGGCCTTCTCGCTCTGACTCGGAATGACCTGCTGGTAGGGCGGAAAGGTCGCATCGACCAACTTCACGCTGAACCGAAAACCTGCGATCTCGAAGTAGACGTTGGCGCCACTCGGCAAGATGCGCAGCACGGGCGCTTGCTCGGAGCTCGAGTCCGACAGTGCTTCGTCGCACAAGCGACGCAGCTCGTGGATGCCCTTGAGCGGAATGAGCATCGAGCCTTTGCCCTTGACCTCGGGGGCACGAATTTCCATCTTCGAGAGTCGATGACCATCGGTGGTCACCATGCGCACGCGGTTGTCTTCGTACTCGAACAAAGCACTCGACAGGTGCAAGCGCGTCTCATCGGTCGAGATCGAGAAGTACGTGCTCGACAGCAAGCGCGCCATGATTCCGACTTCGAGTTCGAGCCAATCACCCACGGTCGCCGAAGGCAGACTCGGAAACTCTGCGCCGGGAACGCCGTGGATCGTGTAACGCCGTGCCGAGCTGCTGGCACGAATCGTAGTCGTCGAACCTTCCGTCACTTCGAGGATGAGCTCACCCTCGGGCATCATGCGAACGCGATCGAAGAGATCTTTGGCGCCAACTGCAACGGAACCTTTGCGCTTCACCTCGGCAGACACGACGCCGCTGACGGCGAGCACCAGATCGGTCGCGGCCAAGCGCAGACCTTCGTCGGTCGTCTCGAGCAGCACATTGCCCAGGACCGGCATCGTGCTTTTTTTATCGGCCACGCCTTGGCACCGACCGAGCACGCGGAGGAGGTCTTTTTTGCTGACGACGACGTGCATGGGAAGCCCCGGGTCTAGTCGGATCGAGCGCCCATCGCCAGAGCTTCGGGGGGGATCCTCAGCTGCTTTGTGTAGGCCTTTTCCGGTTGGAGTTCCCACAGGCGGGTCTGGCTGGTTTGGAGCTGGGACTCATGAGTAAAGAGGGATTAGTTATAATTAATCGTAGTAGTCGTAGGGGCTGTGCGATCTGTGGATAGACTCGCAACTTCATGAAAATAATCAGATAAATGGATAACGAGACTGTGGCGGGCTCGTGACTGAATCGCGGGATGAGCTGTGTGGATCCCTACTGTCCCCAGTTGGACCCCTGCGAGGTCACAGACTCGTCCCGAGACCTTTCCCCAGGTGATCCCCAGCCCCAGGAGGCCCAGCAACGGGCCCTCCTCCGCCTTTCAGCTCGTCAGGGGCTTAGGACTGGACGCGGACGTGTCGTCGACTTCCAAGCGCGCCAGGGCGTCCAGCAGTTGGCGTTTGGCCTGTTCGTGGGTTTTGGGACCTACGGCTGCACTCGCGAAAGCTTGCTCGAGTGTAACCAGTTCGCTCAGCAAGATGCCTCGCGCTTGGCCGCGGTCCTCCTGGGCTTCGCGCAAGCGGGTCTTTTTCGAGAGCGAGCTCGCGCGGGTGATGCCCAACGCTGCGATCAACAGCCCTAGGCCGCAGGCCACGAGCCGACCGGGACCTGGCACCGGCAGACCCGAAAGTTCGATGCGCACTTCGTCGAGTTGACCTTGACCGGGGCGCATCAGGCGTCTGGTGATCAAGATGCGCTTGCCGTCGGGTCCGCGCGTCGGCTCGGCAGCGTCGAAACCGGGGACGTCCAAGTGCATGCCGGGGATGGCTTCGACCAGGACGCGTAGCTCGGCGAGGTGCGGCGGAGCCCCCAGCACGAAGGCCTGATC
Organism: Polyangiales bacterium; assembly: GCA_038324055.1. GTDB lineage: Bacteria > Myxococcota_A > Polyangia > Polyangiales > Polyangiaceae > NIC37A-2. The sequence continues at coordinate 12,996 of JBBQHO010000086.1, forward strand.
TTCGTCACCGAGAGCGGGCACTTGGAATTGCAAGCGCACGTCCTTTTGGCCAGGCGGATAAGTGCCGACCAGTTCGACCGAGCCACCTTTGTCGACGAAACCAGGCTGATTTGCCTCGTTCGTGAGTTCGAGCCCCGTCGCGTCCCGCGGCAGAGCAAGGCGCAGTTCTTGGGGTATCCAGGTCGTGTGGCTCATGTTCATGACGCGATAGACGACGTCGAAATGGAACGCGCCATCGCGCAGATCGATCAGCACGAAGCCGCGCATGCCGACGAAGGCCTCCTGTAGATCGTGAGTGACTGGATAGACGTGGAGACGGACACGTTGACCCGACGTCTCCGGCAAACGGAACGCAGGCAGCTCGTAGGTCGCGCCCTGATGCACCACGCGGACAAGGTGCGAAAAACGCAGACTGGCTTCGAGGCCCCGAAAGACAGCTTGGCCCGCGGAGTCACTGGCGACTTTTTGTTCGTCCTGCCTCTTGCCTTGCGCGATGCTTTCGAACTGAGTGTTCAGTCGCACTTCCACGCCGCGGAGGGGTTGCTCGTCACCGCCCACCACTTCCACGACGATCTCGCCGCGCGGCACGCCCGGGTCGGCCGCAGACATGTCTTGCGGTGGAGCGCCGGTCTGAAACCCATGCGTGGTCGGGACCGCAGGGGCCACAGCGGGCGCCGTGGGCGGTGCCAGCGACTGCGCTGAGGCGGCTGAACTGGCCAACAGGCCCAAAAAAGCAGCGGAAAGATAGCGCCGGCCGCGCACAAGAGAGATCACGAAGGCTCCTTGGCGGTCGCAGCCAACTGCTCGGCCAGCAAACGCTCGGCGCGCTCCCGACCCACGGACAAGGACTCGTCGGCCACTTGAATCAGACGCTTGGCCTCGCTGCGGTAGTGCTCGGAGACGCTTCTGAAATCTTCGGGGCTGATCTTGCCGACCGACAGCTCGTATTCCAGATCTTTGAGAGCGCGCAACACCGCGCGCTTCTGCTCTTCGGCAGCGGTGGGTGCCGCCAGTCCGAGGGCGTCCTCGAACGTCATGGCCGAATCACCACCCAGATGGCTCAGGCTTGCCCAAAGCAAAGCAATGACCAACGAGAGCATGACAGCCGCACCGACCAGGAAGGCGCCCGGCAGTCCGGCCAATTGGTGAGCGACGCCGAGCGCGAGGAGCGCGCCGAACAACCCGAACGCTCCCCATTGAATCTGCTTCACGGTGCGTTCCCCTCAGCCGGTCTCGAGGCGGCCTCGCGGCTCCAGGTTGGAGCGAACGGCTGCGCCGCGCTGAGCGTTAGATACAGAGCGAACAGCACGCCTGCTGCGACGCTGGCCGTCGCCTGTACGTAGCTCCAGGCGCGAGCTTTCTGGGTCGAAACTTCTGGCCAGAGCGATACGCTGCAACCCAAGATCAGAACGCCCAAGCCAATCCAGATGAAGCTCACGAAGGGGTTCACATGTAGGCTGAAGGTGGCGCGCTTGGTCTGAGGATCGGCGACTGCCAGCACGGTGTAGAGGTCGTCGCGGAAGCCGCGGAGCAACCCCACCTCGGACGTGACTTGCTGGGGCACCTGATAGATGAATTTTGCGGGGCTCAACGTTGCGAGCACTCTGCCGCCGCGCGCTACCTCGAGATCGGCGAACACCATGCGCCTGTCTTCGACCGCGTTGTCTTCGGCCGAGCAGCGCGCTCCGGGGCACATGCGCGTGCCCTTGTAGGTCAGCGTGTATCCAGCGATGTCGTGTGACTCGCCTGGGTTCAGACTGACTTCGTGTTCGACGGCCCAGGCGGTCCCTACGAAGCCCAGGAACATACCCGTGATGCCTAGGTGGACGATGTAGCCGCCGTAACGGCGACGGCTCTTGGCCAGCAGCCGACCCAGGGCGAGCAGCGGCCCTTCGGGATCGCCCTTCTTGGCGGACGAAGACATGCGGGCGCGGGTGCCGCGCACGTACTCCTGGATGATCACGGCAATGTTGAACGCGCCCAGCGAGACAGTGATGCCAGGGAAAAACCGACTGATCGCACCGTAGAGCTGAGCCCCCCAGCCCGCCTCCACCGTAGCGCCCGGCACGACCGGCGGGTAACCCAACCCCGGTCCCACCAACGCATGCACCAGCGTGGCCACGACGAGCACGCCGAGCGGAAAGGCGAAGGCCGACTTGAGCGAAGCGCCGCTCGTTTTGCGCCAGCCGAACAACGGCGCCAGGCCCATGAGCGCGAAGATGAACAGACCAATCGGGGCCATCCACTTGTTGTAGAAGGGCGGGCCGACGCTCACTGTTTCGCCCAAAAATGCCTCGCTGAGCAAAGGAAAGGTCGTGGCCACGAGCACGAACGT
>JBBQHO010000087.1:0-15180 GCA_038324055.1 Polyangiales bacterium
CCCCGGAGCGGATCACCCCCACGCTGCACAGCAGCCCGAAACCCTGAGCGTTTGAGAGTAAGCCATGAGTGACACCCAAGTTTACGCCACCGGCAAGCGCAAGACCGCAGTTGCGCGCGTCTGGATCAGCGCCGGCACCGGTCAGGTTTCGGTCAACAAGAAGCCGATTGATCAGTACTTCGAGCGCGAAACCGCCGTGATGATCGCCCGCCAATCGCTCGAGCTGCTCGAGCTGGCCGATAAGTACGACGTCAAGGCCATGGTTGCCGGCGGTGGCCACAGCGCACAGGCCGAGGCCGTACGTCACGGCATCTCGCGCGCGCTCATCGCCGAGGACAACGAGCGCCGCAAGGCGCTCAAGAAGGCGGGCTTCCTGACACGCGATAGCCGTCAGAAAGAACGCAAGAAGCCCGGTCAGCCCGGTGCTCGTAAGAAGTTCCAGTTCAGCAAACGCTGATCCGAAACCTCCCCGAGCGAAACACGCGGCTGGCACATGCTGGTCGCGTGTTTTCTTTTTGTGCGCGGTCGGGTTCCCAAGCATCATTCCCTCACCCCGAGACAATCATGAGCAAACTTCGCGTAGGTATCGTCGGCGCCGCTGGTTACACGGGCGCCGAGCTGGTTCGACTGATCGACGCCCACCCTGCCCTGGAACTCAAGTTCGTCGCAGCCCGCGAAAACGCAGGGCAGCGTCTCGGCCAAGTGCTGCCGTCGACCGAAGGTGCGGCGGGTCTGGGTGAGCTCCTGCTCGAAGCCTTCGACGAGTCGCAGGCCGACCAGGTCGCCTCCCGCGTGGACGTCGCCTTCACCGCGCTTCCCCATGCGGCCAGCGCGCGCCTTGGCGGTGCGCTGCTCGATCGCGGCGTGCAAGTCGTGGATCTGTCGGCCGACTTCCGGTTGCGCGAGCAGGCAACCTACGAAAAGTGGTACGGCGAGCATCCGCGGCCCGATCTCTTGCCGCGCGCCGTCTACGGCCTGCCGGAACTCTACCGAGCGGCGCTCGCAGGCGCGCGTTTGATCGCGGCCCCCGGCTGCTACCCCACGAGCGCCATTCTGCCCTTGGCGCCGCTGTTTCGAGCCGGTTTGTTGGAGACCGATCAGCCGATCATCGTCGACGGCAAGAGCGGCGTGAGTGGCGCCGGTAAAAAGCCTGGCCCCAAGTTCCACTTTCCCGAAGCCGCGGAAGGCCTGCGCCCGTACAACGTCGGCGGCGGTCACCGCCACACGCCCGAGATGGAGCAAGAACTCTCGCTTGCGGCGAGCAGCGCACAGAAGGTCCTGTTCACCCCTCAGCTCGTGCCCATGATCCGAGGCATTTTGACCACGACTTACGTGCGCCCCAAAGCCGGCGTGACGGTCCAGCAGTGTCGCGAGGCAGCCCGTGAACTTTACGGCAGCGGTCTGGTCACCGTGTTGGACGACACCTTGCCGGATACGCTGCATGTACGCGGCAGCGGTCGCGCGCAACTGGCATACGCGCTCGACATGCGTACTGGCCTGCTGCTCACGATGAGCGCAATCGACAACTTGTCTCGCGGCGCTTCGGCCCAAGCGCTCCAGGCCTTCAACGTGTCTCGCGGCTTCGACGAAGCGACCGGCATTCCGCGCATCGCCATGAGCCCCTGAGCGGCTCCCGCGACTTGTAGCCAAAAATAGCAGAAAAGCCGGCTCCTCAAGGGAGCCAGCTTGTTCTCGCGTCCAAGAGCCGAGCCTATTCGGTGTAGTAGCCGACGTTGTCGATCGACACGTCGAACGTGTCGCCTCGCACCTCCAGAAGCATCGAGAGTAGGTGACCATCGAATACGGTGCCGTCGCCAAAGCAATCGAATGGAATGCGGTACTCGGTCCAAGTGGTGGTGATGACCTGACGGTAGTCCGGGTGAGCGCCGCAATCGGCAGTGCAATCGCCGTTCTCGCCTTCGGGCAGAGTCTTCTGCGAACCCAGCTTGACGATCACCACATTCGCGTCGACCTCGTAAGGGGTCGTGGCTGCCGCAACGGTACCCTTGGCCCAGAAGCTCAGACCGTCAAAGCCCGACACGTCTTGGCAGACTGCTCCGTAACCGACGTTGAAGCGCAGCCCTTGGTCAAAGCCACTACCGGCGTAGTTGAGAGCATTGACGCTGCCGACCGGACCGCCCGCGCTCGTCTCGACGTCACCTTCGGCGAAGGCAGCAGGGACCGTGGTCGTGCCGGTCGTGCCGTTGGCGTAGACGCCCCAACCCAGCGCGCTGCTTTCGAAATCGGCGATCTGCGGCACCGTGGGTGCGCTAGACGTCGAGCACGCGCCAGGCGGATCCGTGACCGCAGCGTAGGTCTGGTCAGGGCAAGTGGCCGTCGTCGCGTTGCCGCTGCCGCCCGTGCCAGCGCCACCCGTTGCCGAGCCGCCGCCCGCCCCCGTGGTGCCACCTGCTGCGGTACCGCCGCCAGTTGCCGAGGTGCCGCCTGCGCCCGGAGCTCCGCCGCCGTCGTTGTCGGCAACGGGGTCACTGGAACAAGCGGCAACACCACCGAGTGCCCCGACGAAAGCGAATGCGTAAAAGTATTTCATTGAAGGATCCTTTGGATGAGGGGGAGCTGCTTACAGCCCCGAGAGGGTGCTGACCTCGGGTCACTCACAATTCGCTGACCTCCAGCTGGCGTCTCAAGCAACCTAGAGTGCACCTCGTGGCTCGCCCTACGCCGCGGCGTAACCCTGCGGTTTCGCAACCGATTCAGAAGTGTGCCCCTTGGTAAATGAGTGGTTTTGACTGAAAGCGGGCAAGCGAAAAGTCTCGGTAAAGATGGCGTTTTGACTGCAAATGTTCGGTTCCATCTGCTGGGCGCGCCATCGCCAACCGCTCGGTCGAACGTCCACTCATGGATCCGTCGCTCTGCTCGTGACATCCTCGCGTCTTCGTGGACTCTCCGCCGAACGGTATCAGCATCGACGCGACGTCTTGGCCGATCGTCACCTTCATTTTGCGAGGGGCGATCAGCGACGACGAGTTCGAGCGTTTGTTCGTCGAAGTCGAGAAGTACTGGAGGCGGGGCGACCGCTTTTTGACCATCACCGACACCCGAGGGGCGTCGAACGCGTCGGCGCGACAGCGGCAACGCATCGGCGAGTGGATGAAAGAAAACCAGGCTTCGATTCAGCAGACATCGATCGGCTCGATCGTGATCCTGCAGTCCGTGATAGCGCGCGGCGCGCTTACGGCCATCAATTGGATCGCGCAGCCGGAGCTGCCGTCGGAGTACGCAAAGGATTGGGTGCAGGCGTCCGAAATGGCCACGCGCATGCTGGACCGACACGACATGCTGACCGACAAGCTGCGCCGCGCGCTCCAGCGTTTGGCGTAGCGTTCAAACGCTGCGCGCGGGCGTAGAGCCCAGCGACTCCCTCTCTGTCCGCCATTTCGAGCAATGGGTATTTCCCGTCCATTCGCGCGGGAAACGTCCGGAGAGACCGGACGGGAGATGACCGCGTGTGCCGTTCTGTCCATCGGAAAGAGCCGAACGGAAAAGTGCAGCGGGCGCACGCCCGGTAGCGTAGGCGCATGCTCCGCAAACTCGTCATGCCGGTCGGTTGGGTCACATTGGCTGGGGTGATCGCCTGTGGTTCATCGGCGACCCAAGATCCAGCAAGTGGCGGCTCTTCGCCCGCCAGCGGCGGAACCTCCTCAGGTGGCAGCCCCAGCGGTGGCAGCCCCAGCGGAGGCAGCCCCAGCGGAGGACCCAGCGCAGGCACCGGCGGGGGTACGAGCGCAGGCACTGGCGGCATCGACGGCGGGATCGACAGCGCGACGCTCACTTGGGAGCAAGCCAGCCTCACGAACTACGAGTCGTATCCCGATCCCGGGAGTGTCGAATGCATCGACTACAGTGGCTGCGAGTGGGCCGGCTACTTTGCAGCAGTCGACGGCAAACAGACCGAGCAGTGGGTCCAAGACCACAACATCGTCGCCGTGTTCGCCGCAACGAACGGCTCGCTCGATTTCGACACCTACAAGCTGCACAAGCTGCGCTTGCGTCAGGGCGGGGACGAAATCGATGTCACCGTCTACGACACCTGCGGCGACAGCGACTGCAGCGGCTGCTGCACCCAGAATGCCCAGGTCGACGGCAACCTGATCGATATCGAGAAGTACACCAAAGCGCGTTTCAACGGCCGCGGCGACGGGACGGTCGAGTGGGCTTGCCTCGACTGCGATTGACCCAGGATTGCTGACCCGCCCGACTTGCACAGTTGAAAGGCGTGGAATAGTCGCGCGTTCTCGGGAGCCTCGGGCCCGAATTTGCGCGGACCTAGGCTGCGTGGAAAACCCTAGGTTCACCATGACGTCGCCATTTCGCCTGCGGAGTGATTTCGAGCCCCGCGGAGATCAGCCCGCCGCCATCCGAGGCCTCATCGCCGGACTGGAGGCCGGGCTGCCCCACCAGACGCTGCTGGGCATCACCGGCAGCGGCAAGACCTTCACGATCGCCAACGTGATCCAGAAGATGGGCAAGCCGACCCTGATCATGGCCCCCAACAAGACGCTGGCGGCGCAGCTGTATGGCGAGATGCGCGAGCTGTTTCCCGACAACGCCGTCGCCTACTTCGTCAGCTACTACGACTACTACCAGCCGGAGGCCTACATCCCTGGTAGCGACACCTTCATCGAGAAGGACGCGATCGTGAACGACCAGATCGATCGCATGCGGCACGCGGCCACGCACGCGTTGCTCTCGCGCTCGGACACCATCATCGTCGCCAGCGTCAGTTGCATCTACGGCATCGGCTCCGCCGACAGCTACGAAGGCTTGGCCATCGAGCTGGTCAAAGGCGAAGAAATAGCGCGCGACGACTTGCTGCGCCGCTTGGTCGACATTCAGTACGAGCGCAACGACATCGATTTCCACCGCGGCACCTTCCGCGTGCGCGGCGATGTCGTCGAAATTTTCCCAGCCTACGAAGAAAAGCTGGCCATTCGCGTCGAGTTCTTCGGCGACAGTATCGACGAGCTGAGCGAAGTCGATCCGATTCGGGGCAAGGTCACCAAGCGACTTCTGAAGTACTCGATCTTCCCTGGTTCGCACTACGTGACGCCGCGCGACCATTTGGCCAAGTCGATCGTGGCCATCCGCGAAGAGCTGCACGAGCGCCTCAACTTCTACGACCGCGAAGGACGGTTTCTCGAGAAACAACGCATCGCCCAGCGCACCCAGTACGACCTGGAAATGCTGGAGCAAATGGGCTTCGTGCAAGGCATCGAGAACTACTCGCGGCATCTATCGGGCCGGGCTCCTGGGGAACCACCGCCCACGCTGATCGACTATTTTCCGGATGATTTTTTGCTCATCATGGACGAGTCCCACCAGACGGTGCCGCAGGTAGGCGCCATGTTCAAAGGTGATCGTTCGCGCAAAGACACGCTGGTCGACTACGGCTTCCGCTTGCCCAGCGCCGTGGACAACCGACCGCTCAAGTTCGACGAGTTCGAGAAGTACATGCGCAATACGATTTTCGTGTCGGCCACACCGGGCGACTACGAGATGCGCGTGAGCGGTGGCGCCGTGGTCGAGCAGTTGATTCGTCCGACGGGTTTGCTGGACCCCGAAATCGAGGTGCGGCCGGTGGACGGGCAAGTCGACGACCTCTTGGGGGAAATCAAACTGCGTATCCAACGCGACGAGCGCGTACTGGTCACGACTTTGACCAAGCGCATGTCGGAGGATTTGACCGAGTACTACGCAGAACTCGGCATTCGCGTGCGCTACTTGCACTCGGACATCGACACCATGGAGCGCGTCGAGATCCTCAAGGCGCTGCGCAATGGCGAATTCGACGTGCTCGTCGGCATCAACTTGCTGCGCGAAGGCCTCGACCTGCCGGAGGTCAGCCTGGTGGCGATCCTGGATGCCGACAAAGAAGGGTTCTTGCGCAGTCCACGCGCGCTGATCCAGACCATCGGCCGTGCAGCCCGCAACCAGCACGGCCGCGTGCTCATGTACGGCGACCGCATCACCAACGCGATGCAATACGCCATCGACGAAACGGTTCGGCGGCGCGCTATTCAAGAAGAGTACAACGCCAAGCACGGCATCACACCGACGACGACGACCCGCAGCATTCAGGATCTGAGCGCGGCCGGCGGCGACGCCGACTACTACTCGATTCCCAAAAGCGCTCCTGCAGTCAAAGGCGATCGGAAGGCCAAAAATGCGCCAGCGCTGGCCGCAGAGCCCAAAGGCAAAGTCGGTGCCGCAGCGCCCCAGTTCTCGCCCGAAGAGTTGGTCAGTCGCGTCGAGGACCTCCGAGGCCGCATGTTCGCAGCTGCCGAAAACCTCGAGTTCGAAACGGCCGCCCGCCTGCGCGACGAACTGAATCAGTTGGTGTCTGGCGCCAGTCCGGACGACGGCCCGACCAGCATCGCGGCGCCCCGCGCTCCTCTGCGCAAGCCATCCAACCGCCCTCGAGCCAAGCGCGCCTGACTTCAAGTGCGCCGGGGGGCCTCCGCCCCCACGCCTCTTACTTGTGCGGACCTGCGGGACGCGGCTTGCCGGCCTTCTTGAAGGGGCGCGGCGTGAAGCCACCACCTTCGCGAGGGCCTTCGGCAGCGCGGGGAGTGAAGGCACCCGGCACGCGAGGCGCGAAGGCCGATGCCGGACGCGGGGTGCCGTCGCGCGGGGGCGCAAACCCACCCGGAGCGCGCGGACCCTTGGGAGCAAAGCCGCTGTCACGGGACGCGCCCTTGAAGGCAGCTTCGCGCGTGGGCGGAGCGAAGCCGTCGCGCGGCCCGCTCTTGAAGCCACCTTCACGCGGCTTGAAGCCTTCACGCGGCTTGAAGCCACCCTCGCGGGGTTTGAAGCCTTCGCGCGGCTTGAAGCCGCCTTCGCGGCCTGAAACATCGCGGGCTGGACCGCCGCTGGCCGAGCCAGCGGCTTCTTCGCGCGCAGCAGGTGCCTGGTAGTCGTCGCGCGGCTTGAAACCCTGATGCGGCGCCTGATGGCCGGCGTCCCGCGGTGCGCCGGCATGACCCGCGAAACCGTTGCCCTGCGGGCGACGCGCAAAGCCACCGCCGCCATGGGGAGCTGCGTGAGTGCGCTCGCGCGCATGGCCGCCATGCTCGGGCGGGAAGCCACCGGAGATCTCGCGCGGCGGACAGGGCGGCTTGAGGTCCAGCAGACCGATGATCGAGGCAATCACGCGCTCGGGCGGATGCTCTTCGCACAGTTTCTGCGCGTAGCTGAGCTGCTCAGCCGTCGGCTCGGCATCCATGGCGCTCAAGATGCGCTTGCGGCCGAGCTTGGCGTAGGCCTTTTCTACCTTGTCGCCAGCTGGCACGGGAGCCCAATTGGGCTTGATGCGCGCGTCCTGGAGCAGGCGTTCGACGCGGCGGCGCGCCTGGGGCGGCAAAAGGACGATACTGGTGCCCTTCTGCCCTGCTCGGCCGGTGCGGCCGCTGCGGTGGGTGAACGAATCGGGATCGGTCGGCGGCTCGAAGTGAATCACCAGGTCAACGCCCTGCACGTCCAAACCGCGCGCGGCGACGTCCGTCGCCACCAGCGTCGTGACGCGACCGGAACGGAACGCTTCGAGCGTGCGCGTACGCTGCGCTTGCGCCAGATCGCCGCTCAAAGTTTCCGCGGCGACGCCATCGCGCTGCAGGCGCTCGGCCACTTCGTAAGTATCGGCTCGCGTACGCGTGAACACCAAAGTGCGTCCTTCGCCATCTTCTGCGCGGCGCGCATGCGCCAAGAGCAGGATGTTGACCAGCGCGTCGTAGCGATGGTTGTTCGGCACGACGTGGGCAATGTGCTCGATGTCGACGTTGGCGCTGCCCAGGACAGAGCCCTGGATGTGAATGGGCGCCTTCTGGTAGCGCTGAGCCACCTTCAGCACTTCACCCGAGAACGTGGCCGACAGCAGGTGAGTGCGGCCGCGATTGGGCAAAGCCTCCAAAATGCTGGTGAGCTCGTCGCGAAAGCCCATGTCGAGCATCTGATCGGCTTCGTCCAGCACGACCAAGCGCACGTTGTCGCCGATGAAGGCCCCCGTCTTGAGGTGATCGAGCGCGCGACCAGGCGTACCGACGACCACGCGCGGCCCCTGGGCCAACAGCTTCTTCTCTCCAAAGACGCTGGTCCCGCCGGTCACGACCTCGACCGAGGCGTCCGGTACGTTGCGCAACAGCCAAGCAAGCTCACGCTGCACCTGGGCCGCCAGCTCGCGCGTGGGCGTGAGCAACAGACAGGTAGGAGTGCGCGCGCTGCGGTCGTTGCCGCGGGGGCCCGCCGCAATGAGTTCGCGCGCGATGGCGATGCCGACCGCGACCGTCTTGCCGGAGCCTGTTTGCGACGAGATGCGCAAATCGTTGGCGAGACTGTCGGCATCGGCGACGGCCTTCTGAACCGAGGTGAGCTCCGTGAAACCTTTGTCCGCGAGCGCCCGTTGCAGAGCTTCTGGAAGCCCTTGAAATAGTTCCGACATAACCCGACCGAGCCTTGCGCTGGATTCGGGCAGTCGTGCCAGGGGCCAGCCAAAAAGGGACGCGAAAAGTACTCGCGGAATACGGTTCACGCAAATTCAAGCGGATTCGAGGCGCGTTCTGCCGATTTTAGGCCGCTTTCCAAGATCAGTCGTGCATCCCCACTGCAAAGCTCCGCCTTCACTTGGACGCCGTGGAGCCTTTGCGCCTGAAGCATGACGCTTTCGCTCGAGCGCCACAGCCGAACCTCACCGAGGGCTACGCTAGCGCCTCATGACTCGCGCTTCGCTCTGGATTGCCTCGAACTTTTTGGTCCTCGGTCTGCTTGCGGCGTGCTCGGCAACAGAAGGCGCGACCGATGACGGTCTCGATGCAGGAGCTACGGGCGGAACTGGAGTCGGCGGCACTGCGATGGGCACTGGCGGCTCGGCCGCTGGTACGGGTGGCACGAGCTCGGGTGGCGGCGCCGCAACCGGCGGCGCAGTCAACACCGGAGGTGGCGCGCCCGTCGACGACTGCACGATCGGCACCGGCAGCGTCGACGTGGGCAGCTCGTCATTCACCGACAAGGCGACGTGTCTGACTTGGCAGAAGGCGCCGACCGTCACGGGGGGCATCGGCAACAAGGCGGCACTTTTGCACTGCAACACTCTGGCGCAAGACGGCTTCGACGATTGGCGTTTGCCCACGGCACAAGAGCTGCGCAGCTATCCAAGCCTGCCCACCAATGGCAATGCCTACTTGGCGGGTCCAACCTACATTCCGAACAACTCGGTCTCGGATTCGGAAGGCTGCACGGGCAACAGTCACTCGTGCAATCTGACGCAATACAGTGACGGGAACTTCAGCTGCGCTTGGCAAGGCCCGGGCGAAAACCCCTACCCCGTACTGTGCGTGCGCGGCGCAGCCGCCATCGCGCTGGACGCGGCGTTCGTCGTGGCCACCTGCGGCAACTGCGGCACCAGCAGCACCTACAAGCCAGTCGACTGCTCGGCATACTGACATTTCCTGACCCCCCTTTTTTCCGGCGGGGGCTGGCCGTAGCCTGGGTGGATGTCAGAGCGCCGATCCAACGTGCGGGTGCGCCCCGCCATCGACTACGACGTTCTGGTGGATCTGCACGAAGGGGTCGTGTCGGTGCGCCTCTCGGTGATCGACGTGAGCGTCGAGGGCCTCGGCTTGGTGGTCGACGAAATGTTCGCAGGCAAGCAGGCGGGTGAACTGTTGCCACTCGTCATTCGCGTGCCTGGAGCGGAGCGTTTCGAGGTGCGGGGCGAGATCCGCTACTCCGGCGGCAAGCCCGGTGGCAAATGCGGCGTCTTGCTCAAAGACCTCGACGAAGGCCCGCGCACAGCGTTGGCGCGCGCGGTGGGCGAACTACTCGAGCGCGGCAACAGCGCTTAGCCCGTCACCCCGCGCTGCTCAGAACTTGTCCTCTTGCCCGCGGCGCTTGAGCTCGGCGACGACTTCGCGCACGTCCTGGCTGCGGCTGCGGGGCAGGATCAAAAGCGCATCGTCCGTCTCGACGACGCACAGATCGTCGACACCGACGAGGGCGATGATCTTCTTGGCGTGACCCTGACTCAGGTCCTGGATGAGGTTGTTTTTGGCATCGACCAGGACTGCCGACTCGGGCGCGGCGTTGCCCGATGCGTCCTTGGCCGACAGCTCCCAGGCGCTCTCCCAGCTGCCCAGATCGCTCCAGCCAAACTCGGCCGGCACGACGCGGAGCCCGGGCGCCTTCTCCATCACGCCGTAGTCGATGCTCACCGATTCGACGTTCGAGAAAAACTCGTGCACGGCGAGTTCGTAGGCGGCCAGGCTCTCGTGCTTGGCCCGCATCACTTGCTCGATACCCTGAGCCATCGCGGGCAAGTACTCGGCGAAAGCCCGCAGCATATCGGCTGCGCGGAACACGAACATGCCTGCGTTCCAAAGGTAGCGGCCGCTGCGCAAGTATTCTTCGGCCGTCGTCTGATCGGGTTTCTCCACGAAGCGCGTGACTTCGCGGCCACCGCTGGGGGCCTCGGGGCCGACCTCGATGTAGCCGTAGCCGGTCTCGGCTCGGCTCGGCACAATACCGATGGTGGTGATGTGGCCCTGCTCCGCCACGCTGACCGCTTGGGACAAACTGCTGCGAAATCCAGCAGGATCAGCGGCGTGCTGGTCGCTCGGCAAGACCACGACGATGGCGTCGGGGTCTTCGGCATGCAGCAGAGCCGCGGCCCAGCCGATGGCCGGAGCCGTGTTTTTGGCCAGCGGCTCGGCCAGAAATGCCTCGCTGTCGAGCTCGGACAACTCGCGGCGCGTGGCGTCCACCAAGTGCGCGCCCGTCGCAATGCGCAACTTGTCCGGCGACACGAGCCCGCTCAGCCGATCGACCGTCGCGCGCAACAGAGAATCGGGCGCAGCCGGTCCGAGCGGCAAGAGCTGCTTGGGACGCAGCCGGCGCGACGCGGGCCAAAAGCGCGTGCCGCTGCCACCGGCCAAGATCACTGCGTAGACGTGGGAAGTGCTGGTCATGACTTTTTCAGGGAGACAGAGAACGAGCGAGCGCCAACGTAGCCAGCGCAAGCGGTCCGACCCATAGGGCGAACCAGGCGAAGCGCCCGGAGACGACGATGCGTCGCAAGAGCAAGAGAGCAACCACGCCAGTGACGAAAGCCACGACGGTCCCCAGCACGGCCATGCCCACGCCCTGAATTTCACGCATGGCATGCGGAATTTCCAGCAAAACAGCTCCAAAAACGGCCGGAATGCTCATCAGCATCGAAAGCTCGAAGGCGCGCCCGCGCTGCGCGCCCAAGAACAAGAGCGTGGTGATGGTCAGGGCGCTGCGCGACACACCAGGCAGGACGGCCAGGCCCTGAAACACGCCCACCAGTAAGGCTGCGCGCACCCCCGGCGATTCGAGCAGGCCGGGCTTGGCCCAGACCGACACCACCAGGCAGAACGTCGTCGCCAAGAAGCCAAAGCCGATGGCCCAAGGCGAATAGGTCCAAACCTCGACGGCGTCGCGCAGGCCCAAACCGATAAGAGCCGTCGGCACCGACGCAACGACGACGAATAGTGCATCGCGCCCGCCCGGGGTGGTCGTAAAAATCTTGGGGTTGCCCAGCGCGCGCACGCCCTCGACGATGGCCGTTCCCAGGCGTTGACGCAGCACGAGCGCCGTGGCCAGTAGCGTGCCGACGTGCAGCATCACGGTGAGCGTGAGCCCTCCTTCTTTCACGTTGAACAGCAGAGCCGCCAGTGCGAGGTGTCCATCGCTGGAGATGGGCAAAAACTCGGCGACGCCCTGAATGAAACCGAGCAAAATAGCCTCGAAAAGGGACATTATTCGGCGGCCTCAATCATGAGACGCAGCTCTTTTTCCTCGAGCAACCTGCTGGTCGCGCTCCGAATCGTGCCGCGCTTGTCGAGCACCAGCAGCGTCGGCAGCTCCTTGACCTCGAGCGCCCGGCCGAGTTCGCCATCCTCGTCGTACACGTTGGCGTAGGACGCGGGGTGCTCGGCCAAGAACTTGGCAGCATCCGCGCGCACATCACTGGTTGCGACGCCCAGCACGTAGACGTCGGAACCGAGAGTCTTGGCGACCTTCTCGACGACAACGCTCTGTTCGCGACAAGGCTGGCACCAGCTAGCCCAGAACTCCAAGACCACCTTCTTGCCCTTGAGGTCTGCGAGCCGCACGCGGTCGCCGCTGCCGCCGCCACTGAGCAGCGGCAAGTCGAAGTCGGGTGCAGCCTTGCCCGAGACGGTCGGCTTCGGTTCGACGTACGGCAAGATCACGAAGACGAACATCAGAGCCACGGCGATGGCCGTCACCCCGAGGTACCAGGTCTGCGACAAGCGCAGGGTCCGAGCTGGCTCGTGGCGCGGTGGAACGGGCGGCGAAGCGGGGGGAGGACTTTCGTTCATGGCTGCCTCAGGCCCGGGGGGCCATACCGAATGATGCTGGGGAAGAGAACCCTGGGCAGCACCCCAGCCGTTCAGGGCATGAGCAGAATGCCGCGACAAATCTCCGGCAGCTCGAGACTGCCGCACGCCAGGCTCTGCAACGTCTCGATGCAGTCGGCGTACTCGGGCTGTTCCACTGCGTAGACCGCGCCGCAATCCAGCGCGGCGTCCAAGTCGGCTCCACACGGCGACGGGACCTGCTCCGGATAGCAGCCTTGGTACCATTCGCAGTACGTCTCCTTGTAGTCGTTGCACTTGCGATAGGCGCGCGGCGTGTCGGCGATGTCACGTGGGTCGCAGCCACTCACGTCGGTCGAGCAGGCCACCTCTTTCAGATCGCGGGTGCAATCCTTCAGCGGCGCGCCCGCGTAACAGACGACGTCATCCACCGAATCGATGCAATCGGCGTAAGTTTCAGCCGCGCACAATCTCTGACGCCCGCAGAAGGACTGTTGCCACTCCTGGCAGGCGGTCAGCTTTTCGGGTTCCGGTTCGTCGTCGGTTTTGGGCTTGCAAGCCGCAGGCACCAGCGCGCAACTCGCCATCAGAAAAATCGCGGGGAGCAGACGCTTCGCGGAGCCGAGCGGACGTTTCATTCGCCCGGGAGCCGACGACGCGGCGCGTCCGTCGTCAAGCTGCCCTTGCCTGGCGGCGACTGCGCCTCGCCTCACGGTGCCTGCGCCTCGCGGCGACTGCGCCTCGCTGTGCGTGCGCCTTGCCTCGCGGCATGAGCGTTCTTTTGCGCCCAAGAAAAGTGCTGCCAATAGTGACCCCACTTTGGGGGCGTCCAACTGCCAGCAAGGCGCTCATGCTCCTTTCTTCGAGATCAAAAGTGGTGCCAATAGTGACCCCAATTTTGCGCGCCGTGCGCCAGGACGGGCCGGAATCGTGAAGTGCATGGAACCGATGGAGGGGCGCCCGCGTACATCTCGTGTGCTCCGCAAAACCCAGCTTTTTTTGGCCGCGGCTTCCCTTGCCATCGTGACGCCTTGGCTCGCGTCGCGCGCCTGGGCGAACCCGCAATCCGTTGCCGAACCGGTCGCCCATGCCGAGTTGCTGGCGGCGAAGCCGGCCGTCGAACTGCCTGCGCCCAGTCCGCGCCCCTTCGCGTTGGTCGAACTCTTCACCTCCGAAGGTTGCTCGAGTTGCCCGCCGGCCGACGAAAATCTGGCCCGTTTGACTGAAGAAGCCGACGCCCAACAGAGTCGCGTTTTCACGCTCGAACTGCACGTCGACTATTGGAACATGCTGGGGTGGGAAGATCCGTTCAGCTCTGTGGTGCATTCGGACCGCCAACGCGCCTACGGAGAGAAGCGCGGCACGCGCGGCGTTTACACGCCGCAGATGCTCATCAATGGCCATGCAGAAGTGGTCGGTTCGCGCGCAGCCGAATCCCGCGCCGCCATCGCCGCTGCGCTGAGCGACAAGCCCAGCGTCGGGGTAGCCGTGCACGCCCAACGCGAGAAAGAAGGCCTGCGCGTCAGCTACCGACTCGGCAGCCATGCTGAGCCGCTGGACCTCAACCTCGCTCTGTCCGACGACGCGGTGAAAACGAAAGTCCTCCGCGGCGAGAACGCCTCCAA
Source organism: Polyangiales bacterium (assembly GCA_038324055.1). Taxonomy (GTDB): domain Bacteria; phylum Myxococcota_A; class Polyangia; order Polyangiales; family Polyangiaceae; genus NIC37A-2. Next base: position 13,997 of record JBBQHO010000087.1, read on the forward strand.
AGTGCTCGATCACCGCCACGTCGTGCGCGCCTTCCAAACCGTCCACCTGCCCGCCAGTAGCGCGCCCAGCGCGACCGCGACTGTCTTGCTCCCTTGGCCCGCGGACGCCGAGGGTCGAGCATTCGTTACCGCCTACGCGGTCGACACGAACACGCTGCGGATCATCGGGGCCGATGGTCGCGCGGTGGACTAGTCGGCGCCATCTTCGGGCGACACGCGCGTTGCCGTCGCGCGAACGCCGCAGCCAGCGCGAGGCGGCCGAGCCCTAGAAAATCCCATCTGAGAACGAGATCCAAACGAGCGCCAAGGAGAAGCCGCCGACCAAACACAGGGCCGCTATCCAAGCGCCGGTCGCAAAGCGCGCCGGGGCGAGTTCGCTCGCTCCCGCTTGCGTCATCTGTAGCTTCAAGCGGCGATCGGCCTGACGCACGCTCCACACGAACAGACCCAACGTCAGCAGCGAGACCACGGTGACGTGAACGAAGACGAGACTACGGAGGTGCGCCACACGGCGCGCTTCTTTTTTTGCCGCGGGCACCGAGCCGTCGAGCAACCGCCCATCGAGCGCGTCGAACGTCTGGGACTGACCATCCAGCGGGTAGCCCACGGTACTCGGTGAACGGCCGTCAGCCGAACTGGCAAGCACCAGGTAGCGGCCCCGGCCCTCGGGGATCTGGGAGTTTTCGAGCAAGCCTTCGCTGACCCCGCTCTTGGTTTCAACCAGCTGCAAGCGGCCTCCGCTCAGGCGGCCCTCTTCGGTCACGAACGCGTACCAGGCATATTTTCGCGGCAGCGGCGCTCGCACCATCAACCCCTGGGGCGTGCGTTCGAATGCCGACGCGCCCGGAACGAGCGGAATATTGCCGTAGAACGTGGACTTGGTTCCGTCGCCCGCGCGGAGCGCAAGACGAAGCGCCGCGGCGTGACTCTCGGGCCGCACGACGATCGGGCCCCAGTCCGCCGCGCCCCAACGCAAGTGGCTGGCCGAGACAAGCGCGGCTCCCTCAATCTCGACGTCGACGTCCACGTCACGCGCCGGCCCGAGGGCGCTCCACAGTGCAACGGAGAGGTGCCCCAAGAACGGGTAAGCCAGAACGGCCTCGGCCAAATGCGCCTCGACGAAGATCGGCCCCTCGCTGTGACCGACGATGCGACCGCCGCGCCGCGTCGAGGCCGCCTGCCAC
>JBBQHO010000088.1:0-15034 GCA_038324055.1 Polyangiales bacterium
CGCGTCTTGAGCGAGATTTTGAAGTACTGATTTTGCGCGGGGCGCTGCGCGGCACGCGCTGCCTTTGCGGCAAGGCCTCGCGCTACGCCACGAACCTAGTGCCAGGAGCGACGCTCTGCTGAGTCCCACCAGGGCGACGGCCTACTCGTTTTCAGCTGCGCGCAAGTGGTGCGAATAGTGACACCACTGCTGAGTCTCGCGGCTCACGCTGATTCGGGCGGCGACTCAACAGACACCGGCTGGCGTTCGGTCAACTGCTCGCGCCGTCGATGCCCTGAGGTAATCACGGTAAGAGCGAGGAATTCAAATGAGCTTCTCTCCCACGGCTCGAAGCACCCCGGAAGCCCAAACTAGAGCGTAGCTGACAGGGTCCTTTGCGCCTTCGCCGATGGCTGCAACTTCCACCCATTCGTCCCCGAGAGATCCCAATGTCAGTCCGCTGGGGTCTTTGGTCAAGTCGTTGAGGACTTCCTTCGGAACGAACCAATAGAGGTCGGTATCGATCTCAACAGCATCTCCACGCAGTGTTTTTGCATCATCAAGCAGGCGATTCACCGCCGCACGCAGCAGCTCGATTTCGATCTTCATGGTTCAACCTTTCCCGAACGGAAACGTTCGATTTGCTGTTTAAAATTTCGTATCTCACCCTCTAGGTGTCGAGCCCTTCCATCAATGATTCGTTTCTGAATATCTGGACGTCCGGCATTGCGAGCAAGATCACCCTGGTTGTCGAACTTGAATGGATCCTTGCGATATTGGGCCAATTTCTCCTCGTGTTCGGCCAATCTTGCCTCCGTGCTTCTGACTGCCTTTTGGGCCGCCTGGGAGAGCTTCGGCGCCTTACCGAACCAACTCGCCAGCGGCTTAAAACTCGCTTTGATTCGCCCCGCCAAGCTGCCCAGCGACGATGCAGCCTTTGCTATCGCCGCGCGTGCGACGAGATGCGCTGCGACTGCCGGGGCAGCTCTCGGAGCGACGTAGTACGCAACGGCGGCTGCCGCGACGCTTCCGCCTGCGTAAGCCAAGAGTCGCTGCGCGCGCTGGGCGACGGCGCGTACTGCAGGAGCAACCGTGAGATCACCCCCGCGCCGGGCGAGGACGATATTGTTGTATTGAAGGCCAGCCGGATCATCAAGGGTGACCGGGCTTGCGCCGGCGTAAGCATAGGCCCACGCGGTGCGGGGTTCGGCTGCGCCTTCCTCAGGCGAGAACACGGCCACGGGATCGGGAGCCAAGAAGATCCCTGCTTCCGGCCGGTATGGACGCGCGTTGAAGTCGCTCAGTCCGACGCCCAAGTCGATCTCGTTTCCGACGAAGCCGTAGGATTCACTGGCGTTGCCTTCTTTGTCGAGCAGCGCACCGTACGGATCGTGCGACCGGCTCTCGATCGGTTTTCCTTCTACGTCCGTTAGAACGAGAGCCGTATGCTGATGGTCCGGAATCCAGAACACCGTTTCCGCTGGTACCTCCAGAATGGGTGTGCTCGCGGTACCGCACGACACCAGACTCAAAGCCGTAGCGCATGCTAGTGCGAGCCGCCCCCCTCGAATACGAGTGCGCGTTCGCTCGATAGCAAATAACAGAATCGAGCACGCGGCGAGCAGAGCGACTGCGATACCCCACCGCCCAAAGTCGATGGGTCGCGGCGAGGCCGCCGCGGGTTGAGGGCCAACGGCATCGAGTCTCGCAAGACGATCTCCAGCAAACATGACGTAGCGAACCAATTTCCCGTCGCGGACTTCCGCATCCGGCGCGAGGTACAAGACTTCGGTGGTGGCACCACTGGTCGTTGTCCGCTTTACGGCCCTCTGGTCGTCGAACCCGTAGGTGTACTCTTCGCGCGTGTCGCCCCGAACCACCGAGACGAGCCTTCCTAGTGCGTCCCACTCGAGCGACCGACTCCCGTCCTTTACGAGGCGTCCAGCAGCGTCGTAGCTAAGCTTCTCGTCGCCAAATCGGGTCATTGCGTCAGGACCCGCGCCGTCGTCTCCAAACGAATTCTGAATGTCGACGGGCGTCCGCTGCGAGTCCGACTTTACGGTGAGGACATTTCCTACCTCGTCGAATGCCCATCGAGTTGTCCCCAACGCGTCAGAGCGGTGCGCAAGGCGGCCACGGTCGTCGTACATGAACTGTGCGCTCAGGCTCAGTTTGGGCGAAATGCTCGCGCGCTCGTCATCAAGACCACGGATTAGTCCTGCGGCGTCATAAGATACCGACTGGTCACGGAGCACCCGCTTCCCTTTGGCGGCTCGCAACTTCGTCAGCCGTTGGCGAACATCGTACGAGCGCTCCTCCTGGACGCCGTTGCCCCAAGTTACGCTTCTCAGAGCGCCAGAAGCTGTCCAAGTCGCATCGCGCGCGAATGGCCCTGCGCTTTCCATCAGGCCTCGCGAATCGTACGTGAAGTCGTAGTACGATCCGTCAGGAAAGGTGCGGCGCGTGGTGCGGTCCTGAGAGTCAATGCCACTCGAAAGGACGTACTCTTTGCCGCCGGGGAATCGGCGAACTACCGAGTTGGCCAATCCGCGAGCGGTGTAGCCGAAGAAGACACTTCCTGCCTCGTCCTCTGCCCAAGACAGCTGACCCGCAACGTTACTTTGGCCGTCCGACGCGGCCTCGTCGTAATGGAATGTCGCAACCTCCTTTAACTCACCGGAGGGCAACCGATGAATCTCTTGGGTCTTTCGCCCAGCATCATCGTAGGCCCATGAAACGAAGCGACCGGTTGGATCGGTTCGGCTCAAGCGATCGTCGCCATCGGTGAACTCGAATCGCCAGAGTCCAGCGTTTGGATCATCAATCGACACACGGCGTGATCGACCATCGTAGGCGTAACGACGTGGGTGTCCGGCAGCGTCAACCCACGAGAGCAGCTGACCAGCTGCATCATAGGAGTAGCGAGCAGTTCGCAGATCTTGCTTACCTTGGCGTTCCGTGACTTCGACGAGACGATCCAAACCATCGGAAACGAAAAGCGTTGGGGTGTCGAAATGTGGCGACGACTCATCCGTGTCGTTTGGATCGAACACCCGATGTCCAAGCTGCAGGTATTCGGTCCGTGTTAGCGCACCGTCGCCTTCCACTTTTCGAACGACGCGCAGCTGCGCATCGTAGCTGAGCGAAATGCGAGGCAGTGTCTTCAGGTCTGGCAGGTCCGCGCTTTTTACGAACGCGGCGTAGGGTTTCCCCGATTCCTTTCCCCTTGCTCCGTAGCTAGTCGCTCCGCTCACGATCCATTCGCCTGCGGCCGCCCCTTCTTCCAGCGTCGCGAGTTCCCTCTCGTCGCCGTCGAAATAATAGAACTGAGTGATGGCCTCCTTGCCGCTACGCGCCGTGAGCAACTCCTCTTTGATGTATGAAGTCGGCGCGCCAAGCACGTACTGGTAGGCCTTCGTCGGGAAATCGAGGTCGTCGCCGGGTTCGGCGATCTTGGTGACGCGCCCCAAGCCGTCGTAGGCGAATGAATAGGTCGCGTCGTTGGGACCCACGACTGATGCGATGGTTCCGAGCGCCTCGTCGTAGCTAGCGCTCCATGCGAGTTCGGTGCCTTTGCTGGGGAATTGGCGCTCGCGTGTGAGGAACGCGCCCGACGGATCGTACTCGGCAATCGTCTTGAGTCCGCGGGCGTCGAGCACCTCGACCGGGTTGCCAAAAGCGTCGTATTTTGTGCGCTTTTCCGGCGCGAAATAGTCGTCACGGATCCAGCTCTCCATGCGCGTGACGCTGCCGCGCTCGACCGAGCCCAGAGGCAGACCCTTGAAGGGCTCGCCGTCGTAGTAGGTGCGCTGCTCCGAGACGCGCACGCCATCGAAGCTCTGCAAGACTTCGGAAGCCAGGCGGTCGACAATCCACAAGTCTTCGTTCTTGGCAAAGGTGCGGACCACGACGCGCTCGTCGTCTCCGAAGGCCCGATCTTTGCCGCTGACCTGGCCGTACTGGGCTTCCAGGATGACGTTGCCGAAACTGTCATAGTCGAACTCGGATTCGAGGATGACGGGCTCGTCGGTCAGCTCGTAGATGGACTTTCGTTCCATCCGCTTGACCGCGAAGCGCAGGGGATCGCCGTCGCCGTCCTTGGCCACGGTCCGCGTTTCGTAGGTCAACGCCGCGCGATCGAAGAGATCGCCCTTGGCTGTCATGCGTTCGACCTGAGCTTGCAGCCCCTTCTCCGCTTCGTCGTCGGCGCCGTCCAAGAAGCGAAACCGGCTCAGCAAACTGGGCTGGTCGGCGTCGCCGATTTCGGTCACTTCGACGTAGTTGAAGCCGCGAAACTCGCGAAATTCTGGGCTGTAGTAGCCGTTGGCGTAGCGGTACTCGGTGACCTGCGACGGGTTGAGGCCGGTCGCGTTCTCGATGCGGGCAACGACCGTTTGACCGATGGGGCAACGCGTCGTCCAGGCGACCCCTTGCTTGCGCGCCCAGGCGCGCATCGTGCCGAGGCCGGCGTATTCGATTGTGGTCTTCTTGCCGAGGCCGTTCTCGATCTGCTGCAGCAAACCTGGTGTGCCCTTGGGCATCAGATCTAGGTAACGCCACGGCGCGGCGCCAGTTGGGTCGACCCAAACGATGTCGGCCGTCCCGTTGGCGTTCATGTCGGCGACTCGCACCTCGGTGGTCACCGTGACTTCGGGAGTTCCGTCGATGGTCTGCGCCTTTGCTAGGAGCTTGCCTCCGATATTGAGCCAGTAGCGCACACGCGTCGCGCCCACGACCACAAGGTCGGACAAGCCGTCGCCGTTCAAGTCGCGCAGTTGGGCCTTTTGCGCCTCCCTGCCTTCCAGTTTCGGAGCGCCTGAAACCTGCACGACGGGCGCGAACTTGCCGAAACCGAGCGATGGCCAGTAGCGCAGCGACTCGGAGCGAATCGACGCCAGATCGGCGAGACCATCGCCGTTCACATCCGTCAGCTGCAGGCCCGTCGCGAAACTGACGAGTTCCTGGGTCGTTACTTCCGGGACCGCAGCCGCTGGCTTGAACTTTCCGCCGCCAAGATTGAGGGCGACTGTCATGCGCCCGGTCGTGGCGTTGATCGTCAGGATGTCGGGCAGACGATCATGGTTCAAATCGACCAGCTTCGCATCGGCACCCGCAGGCGAGTGCGAGCCGGCGCCGGTGACCACCACGCTCGAACCAAAGCCGCTGCTGGCCGCGCCCGGGTAGTAGCGCAGACCGTCAGAAGCCGCAGAAATGCGAGCGAACACGTCGGAGACACTGTCGCCGTCCAGATCGGCCAGCTCCACATCGCTCGACGAGAGCCACACGCTCGGCGCCGTGGTCATGGGCGAACTCGAGCCGAACGACGAGCCGTCGACGTTCTCGTACCAAGAGTAGGCGCCAGCCGGCGCCGAATCATCCATGATCAAGAGATCGGGCAACCCATCGCCATTCACATCGTCGAGTTCGCTCGTTGCGCCCAGAGCACGCGCGGGGGCGCTCTTCATGGTCACGACCTTGGCGTCGTCCGGCGCGAAACCCACATAGCCGAGCGAGAGCGCGGGCAAGCGATCGCCGCGCATACCCACCAGCTCGACCTGGCGCAGGCGACTCAGCGAGCCCGAGTCGTCGTACGACAAGCTGTAGGTGCGGACCGTGGTCTTACCGTGTTTGACCACGAGAGTCGCCAGACGGCGCGTGAGCTCCACCTTGAAACCACCAATGTAACTGGCCAGATCGTCGAAGCGATCTTGGTAGACGAACTCGACGACGTTGCGCGCTTCGGGCGACGAGTCGTTGTAGACGATGCGCATCAGGTAGGGCCGCCCACCCGATTTTTCGTACTCGTAGCGGATGACGTTTCCGTAGGTGTCGACGCGCTCGGCCAAGAGCCACGCAAACACGTTCTTCCCTGATTCGATGCGCGAGTCGGACGAGGTCCCGAACCGAAACAACTCGCCGTTCTTGGCGCGAAAACTCCACGAGCCATCGTCGCGACGCGCTCCCTTGGCGAACGCCCCTTCGATGCGAAAGCGGTATGACCCGTCGGCCATCTCCACCAAGTCTTCGGCGCCACGAGCGCCCATGGCTTTCAGCACGAAAGTGTCGTCGTCCGTGTAGCTCGGCAGCGCTTTGTCCGTGCTGCGCTGCACCTGCGGTACCGGGATGGCCCACCCCAATCCCAGCTCGGTGTTGCCTCCGCCGGACGAATAGCTGAGTGCGATCTCGGGCTCGTAGCCAGCCACTCCAGGTGGAACGGCAACCTTGACTGAATACGAGCTGGTGCCCGCGTTGGGGTTGGCATCGAAGGACTCACCGAGCCCCTGAATCGAACCCGGCCCCGTTGGCGTGTTGAGCAGACCGGGCCGAACGCCCGAACGGTCTGCGGCTGCCGCTTGCCCCACGACCAGCAGCGCTCCCAACACCAAAGCCAACGTGTGGACACGATTTCGCAACGACTTGATCATTTCCTCGACCCCGGACGAAAAAAGGCGACCTCCCGGTCGCCTCTTCGTCTTTTCGTTCAGTTGATGCTGGCCAGACACGAGAGGTCGACGTTGAGTGGCGTCGACGAGCGCGGGACAGCTTTGTGTTCGATCTTGAGCACGATGTCTTCGAGCTGCGAAAGATCGATGTCCGAGTTGGAAGGCGCCACGGCACCATTGGGAATCGTGATCTGCCACGACGCCCGAGCTACCGACTGACCAAACAACGAAGTGTTCATTTCGGTCGCGCCATACGAGTTGACGCCGGCCTGAATGATGGCTTTGGCAGCACCCGCCGACGTTCCCTCGCTCATCGACCAAACCTGGAGGGCGTCGGAATCGCAGGCACGCAAGACGGCTGCACCCGTGAGATCGAGGTTCACCTGCGCCTCGTTGTCGCCCAGGCTGTCGCCAACTAGCTGAGCTTGGAGACCGGAGATCCGGTCCCCGCAGACGTCCGTCGACCACAAACCGTTGTCCGGTTGGAGGTTGGTCGCGAAGGTGATCGTCAGACCGCCGCTTTCGTCGAAGTTCTCGCTCTGTTGAGTGATGAGTCGAAATTGCTTGCCGGCGCTGAGTTCTTCGCCCGTTACGTCGTCGGTTCGCGGGCCGGCAATTCCCAACATCTCACGCACCGAGACTTCGCTGGTGTACTTCTGTGGGTTGCCAAAGGCGATGCGGTAGCTCGAACTAATGTCCGTCAAGCAGGCCGAAAGCTGATCCATGGCAAGCGAGCTGCGGGCGCTGAGCACCGCGCTCCCCAAGGACTGCAGGGGCGTGTTGACCTCGTACTCCAACGCACGCCCCGCCAAGAACAGCATGCGTTGTGAGCGTGCACGCGAATCGAGCAGCTGGAGCGACTGGTGGTCACGCAAGAGGCGAAAAGACGGATCGTGCGCTGGATTGAGTGACGCCACGGTCTGTGCCTGCGTGCGGAGGGCGAACAAACGTTTCGCGGCGCTGACCTGGTTGTTGGCTTGCATCTGCGACTGGACTTTGTCCAACGCGAAGCTATTCAGCTCGAACAGCGCCTGTTGGATGTCGATGACCTGTTTTTTCAGGTCCGCCATGCCATTGATGAGTCCGAGCTGCCCATCGAGCTTTGGCAGCGCAAGTTCGTGAGCCAGCTGCAGATCTGCCCGTACCGCCGTTGCTCCGAGCTGCACGAGACCCAGGCCGGCCATGGCCGCCCCGCCGATGGCTGGCCCGCCAAAGTTCCAGAGGCTCGTCTGCGAAGCAGTCGCGATTACATCTTTCGCGAGCTGGAGGCCGTCGATCGTCATGGTCAGCGCGTTGATGCTTCGACCCGAGCTATCCAAGAAGTCCAGCGTCTTGCCGCGCGCCGATTGGGTGTCGTTTAGCGCGTTTTGGCTAATTTCTAGCTTGTCTCGCATGCCCTGAATGCGAGACATGTGCTCGGCGATCCGCTGGTCACTTTGCTCGATTGCCAACAGGGCCAACCCGACTTGGCCAGCGTTGTTTGCGCCACATTTCTTCCAGTCTTTCGGTGAAAGAACCTTGTTGAGGTCGAAGGCGTCGCCGCAAACATCCTTGATCTGCGTGTCGTAGGTGAGCGCGATTGCCACCATTTCGTTGAGCAACTTGTCCTCGGAATCCTCGAAACGGCGCTTGTTGTCGACGTACGCCGCTTCCAGCGTGGCGGTCGAGGCCTGCGTCTTGTTCGCCAGGAGCAGCATTTGTTCGAAGTTGCTGGCCGCCCCGCCCGAGTCTTCCGGGCGCCAGACGAACGGGATGTAGCCGTCAGGCACACCAAAGGCGCGCGCCCCTTCGACCAATGCCCCAAAGCCGTTGTCGATGGGTGTCAAGAAGCCCGAAAGGTCGGCCGAGACCATGTCGGGGGTGATGCCCCACGTTTCGGTCAGGTGGACGACGACCGCTGCTTCGAGCAGGCCGATGAGCCCGCGCGCTTGGGCGGCAGTCAACGCGGCCTGGTCGCTGGCCAGGGCCTCCACCGCGTCGATGCGACTCTTTTCGCCGTCGATCGTCGCTGCCACCTGAAGTAGCCGGGCAAGCGCACGTGCTGCCGGGAACGTTTGACTCGATGTCGCGTCGTCGCCGGTACCCGGGTCGGTCCCTTTGGCGACGTTGGTCGACATGTGGTCAAGGTAGCCGATGATCTGGGGGTGCAAGCTGTAGCGCATCACCGGCCCGAGCTGGGCGCTAGCGCTCGCGTACGCGACTCGCTCGTTGGCCACCCCTCCCAAGCCAAGCGACTCGTCCAGCGCCTTGACTGCATACTCTTGCGCGATCAACAGCGGAGGATTCAGCGTAGCCACGAAGAATTCCTGGAATTGTGCGGGCGCATTGATGCTCGAGTCGATCGCTCCGCAAGCGAAGAGAGACGCGCACATCACGGCCGGGTGCCAGGTACATTCGACGACGGCCGGAGCCTTGGCGCTGAGTTCGACTTCGCAGATTTCACGCACCTCCGCGAAGCTCTTGGTCGTGCCGGGCTGGGTGCGCTTGACCATCAGCGTGGGCAAGCCATTGTAACGACGAGCGTCGGTGTAGATTTGGTCGTCGTCGTTCGGCCAGCCGATAGAGGCAAAGTCGAGCACACCCGGGCAGCCTGAATAGTCGGTGGGCGCAAAGAAGTTCTTGTTCAAGGTGGTGATGGCCGGCGTGACCAGCACGGGCATCTGGACGTCCGAACCGAGTTCGAAGTCCGGAGCCCCTTCGCCGAAACGCGGCGACAAGAAGATGGTTCCCTGAAGTTTGATAGGGCTCTCGAACAGACCATGGATCGTTTCTTCGAACGTGCCCTCAAAGCCGCCCAAGGCAGATCGCTCCATCGTCACATTGAGACGCCGCCCCACGTCGCGCCCAAAATGGTTGCGAGCACCGCCGAACTTGGCCCTGACGCGCTGCACCACGGTGAACGTGCCGCCCGTCTCGGCATCGTAATTGCCGAAGCCGGTGGCCGCCCCCGAGCCGGTGTCGGGAAACAGCAGCGAACGCTCCGGATCGACGAGTACGTTGAGGTCGCCGTTGCGATCGATCAGCTCGACCACCAGTCGAGCGTCACCCATCTCGACGCCGTTGGTCGTGTAGCGCAGCGCGCCTTGGTACTTGCCCGTGATGCCGCGCTTGATGACGATCGGCACGACGATTTCGCCCAAGCTGGTGAAGACTTTGACCGAGCCGCCCGCGTCCGTTCCTTCGATCAAACTCGAGTCGACCGCGAAAGTGAGCTCCGTCGAGTCCGCGAACGACCCCCGACGCTGCTGGACGGAAACGAACTTCGACAAATCCGTGACGCGGTAGTCGACGTTCGACGCGCTCGAATTCGTGAGGGTCAGCTTGAACTCCGACGCATCCTCGAGCAGCTGGATGCTTGCCGGCGACACGGTGAGCACGCCCAACCGTTCCTGGGGTGGGGCGGGATCGGTATCCGCTTGATCCGTAGGAAGGCAACGCGCTCGCGGCGAGCACGACAGCTTTCCGGTACATGGGTCTTTGGTGCTGCAGCTCTGGACGCACTCGCCCAGATCACAGTGCTGCCCGCTGGGGCAGTCGACGCTGAGCACGCACAATGGACTTCCCGCAACCGGCTCGGGAGGTCCAGCATCGGGCTTCGTGGAATCGGCTTCAGCACCTGTGCAGCCAAGCAGAGCCAGCCCGAGGCTGGCGACGACCAAGGAACGAAAGAAGAATTGGATCACGATAGGTCCTTGAGGTCTCATTGTACGGCAATGACGTGAATTTCACGGCTCAGACCGTCAGCCCCTGCTGGATCGGTCTTGCCTTCGAGCGTGAGACCGTCGCCGCCGCGGCCACCGACGCCCATCTCGTAGATGATGGCTTTGAGATCAGGGCGTCCGCCCAAGACCAAGACCGCAATCGAAGGTCCACCACCGCCCGCGCCCCCGCGCCCGCCGTGACCGCCAGTGCCGCCCTTGCCACCGGTTCCGTCGCTTGGCTGCCGATCACTTATCGAATTCGTCCCCTGCAGTCCGCCGGCTCCGCCGGTCTGTCCCGCAGCGCCGTGGCTGGGCGAACCGCCCGCCCCGCCGTTTCCAGTGCGGATCGACCCTCGCTCCATTGCGATGGCGCTGTTGACCGAGATCAAGCCGAACGAACCGCCGCCGCCGCCGCCGCCATTTCCGGGCGCTCCGCCGCAGCCAGCCTTGCCTGAGCTGCCTCCGGCCCCGCCGATGAAGTAGACGATCTCGATGTCGCCGCGCATGCGTTCACCGATGTAACCTTTGCCGCCCGCTGCTTCCTTGCCCACATCTCCGTAGCCACCATTGTCGCCGGCGTTGCTCGGCAAATAGACCCCGTCCAATCCCAGCTGTCCGAAGGTTGCCATTGACGGCGTACCGAAGGCCCCGACAGTGCCTGCGTAATCCGTCTTGGGGACGACGCCGTTGCCAGGGGGCTTGTCCAAGAAACCATTTCCACCGACCCCGCCCAGCTGGAACTTCACCGGCATGGGCCCCTTGTCCGTCTCGCACAGAGTCACGCAGTCCTCGCCCGCCGGACACTTCCAGGGTTGAGGTATTGTCTTTCTTTTCGTCAGCTCCGCCTTGCAGCTCGTTGAGTTGATGAAAATCTGAGGGCAGAGAGTGTTGCAAAGACAAATAGGTCCCGTGCATGCGGCCTCACATTTGTCGAGACACGCGGTGTCCTCCTTGTAGCAACCCGCGAGATCCGTGCTTGCGTAGCTCGGCGCATTGGCACCAGCGTGGCCCGCTTCGGCGACCTGCGTGAACCCTGTAGCGAGCGCGCCGTTGAGGCCCTTTTTGCCGTCGCCAGCAACCAAGTCGACGTGGTCGAAGGCGACTTCCTTGGACCCTACAACTCGCGCCGCGATCGAGGATTCTCCTGGCAGAGTTGCATTTGGAGCGACAAACTCGAACTGGCTAAAAACGACCTCTGTCGTGACGTCGCTGATGCTGAGCGGAACGCCTGAGACGGGAGCGACGGTCGTGTTACCTTTCGTGCGGCCCCAGCCATCGAGACAGGCGTACGCGCCGTAGACGCGGAGCGCGCTTTCGGACCCGGTGACGACGAGGTTCTCCTGATAGGTGGTCGTGCAGACCAGCACGACTTTGTCCTGCGCGAGCGCGAGTTCTATGCCCTTGCCAATCGTAGCGACTGGCTTGTCCATCGTGCCCACGAACGCGTCGTCACCCAGTGGCGAAACGAAGATCGAGCCGTTCTTCGTGCCATCGATGCCGTCGCAGTTCGAATCAATGAACTCGGCGTCCGGGTCGTCGACCGCGTTCGCATCGCACTGGTCCGGCGTCACGGTTGTGCCATCGGTGCTCTCGGAGCCACCCCAGGCGATCTGGCCGCCTTCGCCAACGCCGCCGTCGTCGGTGACCGAGCCTCCCGTCCCGTCGTCTGCCGACTTGGAGCAACCAGCGGTGGTCACGCCTGCCCAAACAGCCAGACACAGAGAAGCCAACCCAACGACGATGCGATGCTTGTTCGACATTCTACGACTCCAAGAAGGCCGCAAGCCTCGAGTGGGCGAAGCGGAACCAAGGCCCCGCTACCACGCCCGACAACTAGCCCGCAATGGATTCTGAATTGGTAGCCTGGTTGGATCGGCGTGCGGTCGCAGCGCCCAGCGTTTGACAGCCACCAGCGTTTGACAGCACCACGCGCCAGCGCCTAGTGGTGCTCGCTACGCTCAGCAGTGAGCAGCCCCGACGCATCGGTAGCCTTCACCCTGATCGAGAGACACACTCATGAAATTTCTTATCCTGTCGACTTTGGCATTGGGCGTGGGCAGTGTGGCAGCCGCATGTGGAGGAACCCCCAGCGATGAGACCACCGACGACAGCTCGCTCGGTGGCCAACCAGACAGCTCCGGAGGTGCGAGTTCGGGCGGAACTGGCGACGGGGTCGGCGGTACGGCGCAAGGCGGCCAGCCCAACACCGACCCGCCGACTGTTGTCTCCGTGATGCCCGCGTCTGGCGCCAAAGGAGTCGACGCAGACGCTGTGATTCAGATCACTTTCAGCGAGCCGATGGACCGCGAAATGACGGCCTCGGCGTATGGGTCGGAGCGCGACCCGATCGCCAGCGAGCAGGTCGACTTTTCGTGGAACAGCAGCAGCACAGTGCTGACGATCACGCCCAAGGCGCCGCTGCCTTACAAAGAAGTCGGTCACCTCGATGACTCACCGACGATCCTGAATTTCACGCTCTTGGCTGCCGCTCAGGATGCACAGGGCCAACCGATGGAAGAAGACTTCGTCAGTTTCTTCAGTCCTTGGAAGCTGATGTCTCAGGAAATTCCGGTCGACATCACCAACTCTGCGTTTGCGGTTTACGAGAAACCCGAGACGAATCTCATTCGCATGCAGTACGTCGCCGATGCCGGCGATGATAACTGCCCTGCCCATGTGAACCCCAGCAGCCCTGGAGACGTAGGCGGCGCAAATGGACTCAAGGGGCGCCGGAGCGGCGTCTATTCCTATAGCTTGGCGGATCTCGTCGACCGTCCGCTCGTCTCAGCCAAGCTCACCCTGTTTACGACGAAGCGCGACATCGACTGGTTTTCGAAACTGACGCTCGACAAGCTCGAATCTCAGACGCTCAGCCTGGCTACCGGCGCAGCAGCCGGCGCACCAGACAACTTGAGCTACGACACCGCCGACGGTCCGCAGCAGAAGATGACTGCCTTCGACTTTTTTTACTTCGATGTGACCGAGTTGGTGAAGACCGATCTCGAAACAGAAAGCACTTGGTCGATGTACCGTGTTGGCTACGACGCCGTCGATCTCTCGCACGCAGCGAGCGGCAATCGAGTCATCTGCGCTGGTATGAGTTTGAACGTCAGCTACCTGGTGGAGTGACGTCCCCAGCGGCGGCTATAACCACGACGTCCTGTCCAACTACCCCAGCGCCGCGCACTGGCTCACCCTGGGCGCACGCGAGCAAGAACAAGGAGGCCTGCGCAAGCTATGACTTTGTCTGGAGTCAATTAGTGAGTGCTCGTGCCCGGGTCCACTGTTCTGAACAGCCCGAGGAGTTTCACCCAGTGCTCCACGTACGCCAGGTCGAATTCCTCGCCGCGCGTCGCCAGGATTGAGGCTGCATCCTTGATTTGTCGCTCGGACTCGCCCAACTTTGCCCACTCCAGTTTGGCGATGACGACATCCTCGGCGCTGGCTACGACGATCGGGTTGCCGTCGATTTCGGCAGGCCTTCTACCCGTGTGAGTATCGACTCAACGCTCGCGTCTGACACCCGATGTCGCTTAGCCGCGCTGAGCCGCGCGACGTTCCGTCGCGTCGGCACGTGACCTGCGACCTAGAGAGGGCTAACTTGAAATCATGGACGCTCTGCGACAGCACGACATCAGCGCTTCGCGGGCGCTGTCGCCTGAAGAAAAGCTGGGGCAAGCCCTCGAGCTGATGACCGCTGGTATCGAGTTGAAGCGCGCCAACCTGGCTCGCAGCCTGCCCGATGCGAGCGACCAAGAGCTAGCCGACGCCCTGGCAGCGTGGTTGGCCAGCGATGACTGAGACCAAGCCGGCCGATGTCCAGCAGGCGCTCGCCTCGGCAGCGCACAACCTTGCCAAACGCGGCAGGCCCTTCGCGTTGGTCGGGGGCCTGGCGATCTCCGTTCGAGCGGAAGTTCGGTTTACTCGGGATGTCGACCTAGCAGTCGCAGTCTTGGACGACCAAGAGGCCGAGGGGCTCATCTTCGAGCTCAAAAGCGCTGGATATCACGCTGTCGCGACGGTGGAGCACGAAGCACGCGGCCGCTTGTCGACCACACGCTTGATGTCGCCACACGGCATCAAGGTCGACCTGTTGTTCGCGAGCAGCGGGATCGAGAGCGAAATCGTCTCGCTCGCAACCGTTGTCGCTCTGCCGCGAATCGGCCCAGTGCCCGTTGCACGCGCGGAGGAACTCTTGGCCATGAAAGTACTTTCGATGACAGAACGTCGTCTCAAAGACGTCATCGATGCTCGGAGTCTCATTGAGTACAACCCCGAGCTGAATCTCGAGGCAGTTCGAGCGAACCTACGGCTCATCCGCGAACGAGGCTATGACCGCGGCGAAGACCTCGATGCCAAACTAGCTGGCCTGCTCCGTCCGTGAGCGGGGCGCTCACTTCTGAACCAAGTGTTCCGCCAACGTGTCGAGCGTCGGGTAGCCGAGTTCGACCGCGCCCCAGGCGACGGTCGCGTTCGACGAGGCCGGGCGGCAACCACAAAAGATGAAAAGGCGCTCGTCGCCGCGTTCCACGAGCTTGCGGTCGCGGGTCAAAACCGACTAGGGATAGGCACTTGCGCCACATCGGCTTGTCGCGCGCCCTGGGTACGGGGCTGGCTTTCGGTTTGCTCATGGCGAGTAGTCGGCCGGCGCTCGGCCAGATGGCGCTCGACTGGCAGGCTCCCGAGGGCTGCAACGAGCGTCCGTTGCTCGAGGCACGGGTGCAGGAGCTCACGGGCAGCTCGCTCGAGCAGCAAGATCTGATTGGCGAGCTTCACGTCGTCGTCATGCAGGTGCCGAGTGGCTGGCGCCTGGGCATGCGCATGGAACGCGACGGCCAGCTGCTCTCGCGCGAGCTGGAAGGCGAAGATTGCATCAGCCTCACGCACGCGGCGGCCAGCGCGATTGCTCTG
>JBBQHO010000089.1:0-14912 GCA_038324055.1 Polyangiales bacterium
GCTCGGCCGACAGGTGTGGAGAAATGGGCGTGGCCAGGGCGGCGCCGGCAGGAGCTTCTTCGCGCTCTTGGCCCAATAGGTGAAAGCCGGCGAGCTCGTCGCCGCATCGGCGCTCGCCGGCACGAACCAAGCGGCACTCGCACTCCGACAGCTTCCGTCCTCGTCTGGTGGATCGGCCGCGAATTCGAAGGCCACGGTGGCTGGCAGGGCCGAGCGCGTACCAAGGGCCGGGGCATCGTAAGCCAGTCGGTAGATGAGTCGCGTCTCGCCGCATGACCTCGAATCGAAAGGGCGACGATCCAGCCGCGCGGTCACGCCGATCAGAATGAAGCGCGCGCTCGGGCCGTCGAGAAAACGCACGTCGAACAAACGGTGGCTGAAGCGAGCCACGGAGACCCCAGCGCCTGGATCGCGCGCTGCAATCGCCGCCACATCGGCGGCCAAGACGTCGCGCACGCTTTGCCAGGCGGAACTCTTCGCGAGCGCGGCGTTGTCGGAGGCAGGCCCGCCATTGGCCAACGTGGAAAAGTCGAGTCCTCGCCGTTCGAGTTCGGCCAGCAGATTGGGCTCGAGCAGGAGCGTTTGGGGGTCGCCCGCCTCGCGGGCTGGCGGCGCGACGGCGGCCTCTGAGGCGACCATGACTGAGGACGGCGGATCCGTGGCGCCGGCGCGATTGGGTGGCGCGCTGCTGCATCCGAGCGCCACGCTCAGCCAGAAAGGGCACACTCGTGCGAGCGCGCGGACCCGATGTGTGTGCACCCTCGGATTATTGGCGCGCTTTGGCTCGGCTGGGTAGGCTCGGGGGGTGCGGCCCCTTTTGCTTGCGTCTTCGTTCGTCGGTCTGGCCGCTGTGGCCTGCTGGGGTGCGTCGCGGCCGGCCGAAGTCCCCCAGGTGGTCCCCCAGACTGCGGTTTCGCCGCGTGCTGCGAGCCTGGAGCCTGTCGCCCCGGTTCCTCTGAGCCCGCTCGACTTGCGCGCGTTCCAGCCCGTCCTGGGGCTGCCTGGTTTGGAGCCCGCCCGTGAGGCGGTCGACGCGGGTCGCCCGCGTGACGCCGCAGATCTCGTGCTTGCCCGGCTGGCGCAGAACGCCAGCGCCGTCGACCAGGCTCGCCTGCAGTTCACTGCGGGCGCGCTTTTGGGACAGGCGGGCGAGGTCGCACGCGCACGCCAGGCCTATCTCGAAGCAGCGAAGGTCGAGTGGCCACTCCGCGCCGATGCTTGGCTTCGTGCGGCTGAAAGCTTCGTGCTCGAAGGTCAGCCCGGCGCCGCGCTCGTCGCTTCCGAGCAGGCTCACTTCGCGACGTCCGAGCCGCGCCAACTCTTGGTCGAGGCTCGAGCGTATGCGGCGCTCGATCGACCAAACGATGCAGCAGCACGCTTTCGCGCGCTCGTCCGTCCCGGCCTCGGCTTCCAAGTGCGTATGGAGTGGGTGCGTTTCCAGGTGCAGCAAGCTCGGCGCAGCGTCGGCGACGAACAGCTCTCTTGGGCACGCGCCGCGCGGCTCGAGTTGGCAGCTGCGCTCCTCGGCTTGCCTGTCCAGCATCCAGTGGCCGTCGAAGGACGTAAGCTCGACGCCGAGCTCGGTCTCTTGACCCACGAGCCCGTTTCGCCCGCGAGTTCGAGCGATAAGCTGGCTCATTTGAGTTCACTCATCGATCAGAATGCCCTCGACGAAGCCCTCGAATTCACGGCAGGTTTCGCCTTCACGAAAGGCGAGTATTCGAGCGAGCGCTGCCAGTTCGATTCGCTGACCGGAAGACTGCTGTCGCTCCAACGCAAATGGGGTGAGGCTGCAGAAAAGCTCGGTCCGGCCGCCGAACACTGCACGACGGACACCGCGCTGCACGCGCGGCTGTTGTTCAACGCCGGAAAATACTCGGCAGCTGACGGCCGAGACGCCAAAGCCGTGCGCTACTACGCCGAACTCGAACGCCTCTACGCAGACAACTCGCTCGCTGACGATGCACGGTTGCGGTCCGCACGCAGCTACAAGGACATGGGCGCGCCGGCGCGCTTCGTCGAGCTGCTGACACGCATGCCGGAGGACTACCCAGACGGCGACATGACCTGGGAAGGCGTGCTCGAACTAGCGCTGTACCAAATGGAACGGAAGGATTGGGCGAGCGCAGCACTCGTGCTCGAGAGTGGCGCGCGGGCCGTGCAAACCAAGGATGCCGCGCGGGGGCAAGAGTTCGCAGGTTGCGAGCGCTACTTTTTGGCACGAACAAAGGGCGAACTCGGCCAAAAAACAGAGGAGCTGGACCAGTATGAAGGCATCGTCCGCGAACTGCCGCTCTCGTATTACATGCTGCATGCCTACTCGCGTCTAGCCGAGGTCGATCCGCAACGCGCCGAATCGGCGTTGCTCGCGGGTCAGGCCGATGCCGCTGAGCGGCCCTTCTCTTTTCCGCACCGGACCGAGTTCGATACTCCTGAGTTCGGGCGCGGCCTCGAGCTGTTGCGCGTCGGCGAGTTGTCGGCTGGACAAGAAGTGCTCGGTCGAATGAACCTCGGCGAAGGCGCGGATCAATCTCTGCTTTGGGGACTTGCCCTGCTTTACGACCGGGCGGGCGATGCGCACCTCGGCTTCGGCATCGCCCAGGGGCGGCTGACGGACTGGCTCTCCCACTATCCCAGCGGCGATTGGGAGCGACCGTGGCAAATCGGATTTCCGCGGCCCTACCACCCCATCGTGCAACGCGAGAGCCTCAGCAGCGGCGTTCCCGAATGGTTCATCTACGGCATCATGCGCGAAGAATCGACCTTCGATCCCAGCGCGGAGAGCCCTGCCGCGGCCTACGGCTTGATGCAGTTGATCGTGCCGACAGCGCGTGTGATCGGCAAAAAGGCCGGGCTCCCGTACACTCCCCAAGCCCTCAAGAAGCCTCACGTGAACATCGCGCTCGGCAGTCGCGTGCTCTCCAGCCTCTCTCGGCAATTTCCGACCAATCCGTGGCTTGCCATTCCCGGCTACAACGCAGGCCCCGGTCGTCCCAAGCGTTGGTTGCGTGAACGCCCCGATGTCGACTTCGACGTTTGGGTCGAACTGATTCCGTTCCGTGAGACGCGGCGCTACACGAAGCGGGTCTTGGCGAGTCGCGCCACCTACGCGTTTCTGTATGCGCGTGAGCAGGCTGCAGCGGCACTCCTTCTGCCGCGGCGTCTGACCGCGCCATGAAGCTGCGTATCGTCGGCGCGCTGCTGGCTCTTGTCCTTGCGGCACCGAAGCTTCGAGCGGTCGAGCTCCTGCCCGTCGTCGACTTGCACGTCGATCTGCCTTATCGCTCTGGCTACAAGGGCGCGCCCTTCGCCGAAGGCAGTGGCGAGTTTCGGGCCAGCGAACTCCTAGCCAGTGGCGTGAGCGGCGTCGTCCTACCTCTGTTCGTGCCGCGTGACGTGACACCCCAAGGTCGTACCAAGGCCGAGTTCGAGGCTTCGTACGCGCGCGTTTTCTCTGGCATTTTGAAACAACCGCCCTACGCGTTGCCGGGTTGCAAAGTGAAGCAAGCGGGTGGCAGCGCGCGGCAGGTGACGACGTGGCTCTCCTTCGAGGGCGCCGAACCGATCGAGCCGAGCCTAGAGGAGCTGGCCATATGGAGTCTGCGCGGCGTGCGTCTGTTTGGGCTCGTGCACAGTCAGCACAATCGCCTCGCTTCCAGCTCGGGCGAACCCAGCACGGGCCAGGGGCTCAGCGCGCGCGGGCGCGAGTTTGCGACTCGGGTCCTCGAGCTGGGTGGCGTGCTGGACGTCTCGCATGCTTCGGACGAATCGACCGACGAACTCATCGCGCTGGCCCAACGAGCGGGCCGACCGATCGTTGCCAGTCACTCCAACGCGCGCGCGTTGGCGCCGCACGCGCGCAATCTGACCGATGCGCAGATCCGAGCCATCGCGCAGAGCGGCGGCGTGATTGGTGTCAATTTTCATCAAGCCTTCTTGGCCAAGCGGGGCCGAACGGCGACGCTCGCCGACGTCGTCGAGCAGGTGCGCTACCTGGCTCGCGTGGGTGGTTTGGGTGTCGTAGCGATCGGCTCGGACTTCGAAGGCGGCATTCGTCCAGTCCGCGAACTCGAGGGTGCCCGCACCTACCAACGCCTGGCTCAGGCGCTCGGCGAGTCGGGCTTTTCTACCGCAGACCAGGCCCGAGTTCTCGGCGGGAATGCGCTCCGGGTGCTGTGTCCGGCGGCGAAGTTTGCTAGGAGCGGCGGTCATGACTGAACCGGATGTGCGCTTTCTGGATGCCTGGGTGAACTGGCTCAAGTCCCTCCCTGCCGATGCCGAGTTGGTCGCCGAAGCCGTGCGCAACTCCGAGCTCTCCGAGGCAACTCGTCGGCCCCTCGCGGCATCACTGAACTACCTGTTCAAGTCGCTTGATCTGATCGACGACGGCATCGAAGGGCTCGGCTTCCTGGACGACGCCTTCGTGCTGCGCTTGGCCGTCGCCCAGGCGGGCCAAGGCGCGCCGTCCAACCTCGAGGTGCTTGCCAAGGGCGCCGAGTTGGTCGACGAGTTTCTGGGAGCCGAGTTGTCGGCGCGTATGGGCAAGTACGTGCATGGGCTCGGCACGAGCGTGGTGCGGGGGCGCAGCGTCGATGCAATCCTGAGCGACGAAGGCGTTCGCGAAGAACTGCTGGCCGAGCTCGGTGGCTGGGCCAGCCGTTACGAGAAACCGGTCTTCACGGCCGACCCCAAGAACCTAGTGAAGCTTCGGGCCTTTTTGGGCGCGAAATTGCCCGCCTGACTCAGTCCGCTGCGTTCGACGCGCGTTGGCTGGGGAGCTGAGGGGGGGGCGAAGCCTCTCCCAATTCGATCATCAAGTCGCGCACTTCGGGGCGTCCACGCAGGTTGGCGACCAGCATTGCAGACGACTCGAGGAACTGCCGCTCGTAGGCCAAGCCTTCGCGCGTCTTGCCGGCGACCTTCTCGCGACCGGTGTTCAGATCCTCCTCTACCGCCTCGGCGTAGCGACCGAGTTGGGCGCGCAGCTCGTCGATCTGCCGGCGCAAGTCGGCCGCTGCTTGTTCACGTGCGACGCGCCGCACTTTGCGGCTGTCTGCCCAGTGCGCTTTGGCGTCGATCAGGGCACGAGCGGCACCAGCGCGTTCGTAGAGCGTACGCGAACCTTGACCCAGTTTTTCTGCATGGTCGGCTGCGGCGATATGCTCACGAGCTGTCGTCTGGACCTGGACCAGCTCCTTACGGGCCTGTGACTCTTCTTCGCCGTAGGCTGCCGCTTCGCGCAGAGCCTTCGACTCCTCTTGCGCCAACTCCTCCACTTTGCGGCCAATTTCGGCACGAAGAGCGCGACCCCGGCGCTCGAGGGCTTCGAGCTTGCGCGTGTGGCTCGCGATCTCGCCTTCCAGGGTATTGGCCTGAGCCGAGACGTCCCAGACCGTTCGGAGGGACTTCTGCACCTCTTCGGGCACGGCGCCAGCGGCGAAAGTTCGACTCACCATACGGGAGAACAGACCGGCGCGGCCTGCCCACTCGCTCACCGCCAGAGTCTTGGGCGGCGGGGGAGGTGGCGGCGCTTGAGCAGACTCTCCTCCTTGAGCCTTCTTTTGGTCCCAGCTCGTCGCGTTGGGCAGCGAACGCTGAAAACGCTTGAGCTCTTCCAGAAGATGATGGCCATCCCGGTAGCGCTTCTTGGCGTCCTTCTCCAAGAGGCGCATGACGATCTTGCGCGCTTCCGGCTGTGCATCCGGGCGGATCGTGACGGGATCGGGCGCCACGGCAGTGCGCTGCATCTCCAGCAGCGCATCACGGTCGGAGGCGCGAAAGGGCAGTTGACCGGTGAGCATCTCGAAGAACAAGACGCCCAGCGCGTAGAGATCCGATTGTGGACCTGCCTGCTCACCGCGCGCCTGCTCGGGCGACATGTACTCCGGCGTGCCGAAGACGGCGCCCTTGGGAGCCAGCCGCGGATCGTGAGCCAGAGCGGCCAGACCAAAGTCGAGAATCTTCACGAAATCTTGGCGGCCACCGCGCGCGGTCAACAAGATATTGTCGCTCTTGAGATCGCGATGCACCACGCCCAAGTCGTGAGCACGTGAGAGTGCAGCTCCCATCTGTTCGATGATGTCGACGGCGCGATGAATGGGCATCGGGCCCTTGGCCAACTCGGTCGAGAGCGGTGTGCCGATCAGGTACTCCATGACGAGGTACAGTTCGCCTTCGTCGGTCTCGCCGATGTCGTGGATGTCGATAATGTGCGCGTGGTCGACGCGATTGGCCGCGCGAGCTTCGCGCAGCATCCAAGCGCGCAGATGCGTCTCGCCCCGCAGGTCGGGACGAATCAGCTTCACGGCGACCACACGATCGATCAGGACATGACGAGCACGGTAGACAATGCCCATACCGCCCTCGCCTATGCGAGCTTCGAGCCGGTAGCGGCCAGCAATCACCTTGCCAAGGGCGGGATCATCCGAACGCTTGGATCGGGTGCTCCTGCGAGGGGTAGCGTCGACCATCTGGGGTCTCTTGTCCTTTCAGAACTGAACGTCGAGCATCGGAACGCGGACTTCCGTCTCCGAGGGCAGGCCATACGTCATGCGCTGGCGGAGTGAGTAAACTTCGTTCACCGAAACGGCGGGCACGGCGAGGTGAAATCCGCCCTGGTCGTCGAAGGCCAGGAGCGAGGGGGAGCGCTGCATGGACAGGCGCGCGACCTGCAAGCGTTTGAGGGCGGTGTCGTTGGCCGGATCCTGGTCGGGCTTGTACGCGGTGGCGCTCAGAACCGCGATCGTCGTTGGGATGGTGAGGATCAGACCCGCCGTCAGCAGCGCCATGGGAGCGGCGCCGGTCCCGGCGTCCGCGAGAAAGAAGCCGCCGATGCCGCCACCGATCGCGCCGGCACCGCCGCCGATCGCGTAACCCCACCAAGGCTTCACTCCGATGAGGGCCTCGACGAGCATGACGGCTTCGCCGCCGACTAGTGCGCCTCCGACGATGCCTTTGCCGATGACATTCGTCTCTTCGTTGCCAACGGCTTGCGCTGGGCTGGCTTCAAACAAACTGCCGGCCACCAGGGATGCGCCCAACAGGGTCGCGGTGAGGCGACGGCGGACGATGCTTCTCGATTCAGGTGACCAACTCATCGAAATTCCAAACCCTTTCATTGTCCAGGGGCTCGCTTGCGCGACACCCCCCGGCACGGGCTTCACCATACCAACGGCAAAAGCCGGGTGAAACTCTACCCGCCAAATCAAATATTTGCGGCTGCTTTTGGGGGGACTGGGCGGTCTCCGAATTGCTCGGTCGATTTTCAGGTGTTAGAAGCCGCCGGCACGGCGCCGACGGCTCGTTCGGGGCATACTTCGCCTCGTGGGCCGCCCGTCAGCCCAGCCGAGGCCCTCATGTGGCGAATACTCATCATTGGTTTGATCTTGCTCCTGATCTTCGGGGGCAAGCGCTTCGGTGAGATCGGCAAGGGTCTGGGCGAGGGCATTCGCAATTTCAAGAAGGCCATGGGTGACAAGCCACTCGGCACGCCCCCCGTTGACCGCTCTGGTCGTGCTCGACCGGCCGAGCCCCCGATTCTCACCGAAGGCGAGAGCGCCGAATCCGAGGAAGACCCACGCGGATGACCGAAGCAGTCAGCGTCAGCGATGCGGCGCCGCGCCCCCGAGAGGCGCTAGTGGTGGTTCGTTCCTACTGGGAGCTCTCCAAGCCGGCCATCACCCGCATGGTGCTGATCACCACCGGACTCGGTGTGATCGCCGCACCCGGTTCGGTTTCGTTGAGCGACCTGATCCCAACCGTCGTCGGCACGGGCTTGGTCGTCGCGGGTGCCAACGCGCTCAATATGTTCTTGGAGCGCGACAGCGACGCGTTCATGTCCCGCACCAAGGCGCGTCCGCTGCCGTCCGGACGCATGCAGCCCGACGGAGCTCTTGCCTTCGGCGTTGTCGTTTCGATCTTGGGGCTTGGACTGCTCTCGCAGTTCGTATCGATGCTGGCCGTCGGCTTGGCCGCTTTCGCGCTGCTCAGCTACGTCCTGGTCTACACGCCGCTGAAACGCGTGAGTTCACTCGCTTTGTACGTGGGCGCGGTGCCGGGTGCGCTGCCCCCCGCCATCGGTTACACGGCCGTCACGGGCTCGTTCGATCGAGTGGCGGCTTGCTTGTTCTTGTTGCTCTTGGTCTGGCAGATCCCACATTTTCTCGCCATCACGCTCTTTCGTCACGAGGAGTACGCGCGCGCCGGTTTGCGCGTGCTGCCGGTCGAGCGGGGGGTTCCGCACACCAAAAAGGCCACCGTCGTTTGGGCAGGCATCTTGCTACTCACGACTTTACTGCCCGTGGCGCTCGGCCTGGGCTCGACGACCTATCTCGTGATCGCGATCGCCAGTGGTTTGGCCTTCATGACCTACGCGGTACGTTGCCTGTTCACGGACGACACGCGGGTCGCGCGCAAACTGTTCTTTGGCTCCATGCCTCACTTGGTCTTGGTGATGGCAGCGCTGGTGGTCAGCGTAGTCTGAACGCGCAAGCGTTCGCCGGACCGCGCGGGATTCTCGTCCAGCAGTCGAACGGCAGCGTTGACGGCAGCCTCGGCTCCCGCCTGCTTGGGGACGAACAAGCCTCGCGCAGCGGCCTGTTCGATCTCGGCGTCGTCCGTCGTGGCCGAAAAGAAGACGGCGACCTCGACGGTCTGGCTAGCGAACAAACGTTCGAACAACTCGAGGCCCGAGCCGTCGGGGAGATCCAGATCGATGATGGCCGCCTGGAACGGGCCCCCGGCGTTCAGTGCCTCCTCGACCGAGGCCGCCACCTTGAAGGCGATCTTTCGATTCTTCAGTAAGCGGCCCAGGGCGCGCGCCACGGCCGAGTCATCTTCGACGACGAGAAGTGGTGCCTGTCGAGCCATGATCGCGCGCGGAAAGAGGGGCCGGAATCCGCGTCATCATAGAGCGCAAACCGCAGGTGGCGCGCGAATTTATTCTGTGAAGAGGTACTTTCTTGGCCGGATTGCGGGGCCGAGCAGCTCGGATGGAGTGGCCCAACGGGCTAGATCGTCAGCAGCGAGCGTCAAAGCGGGCCTTTCGGCCGGTACGCTCACAGAGGAAAATTCCTGCTCAGTCTCGAGCCAACGCCAGAGCACCAAGAGCGAATGCTGCTGCGCCGAGCGGAGACCACGGCAAAAGCAACGCGAGGCACAGCACCCCGACGAGAGCGCCAGGTGCCGAGCGGCGCGCGAGAAAAAACAATGCGACCGACAGCGTGAGCCCGAGGTGCCACGAGCCTATCCACGAGGAGGGTGTGCCTCGCAATTCGCTCATGGTCCGGCCGATCAACAGTAGAGCACGAGGAGTATGGCGAAAACCCGATGCCGTCTCGACCTGCGCCAAGAGCAGGCTCGTCGCGACGAGACCGGCGGCGCTCCACGCCGGCCGCTGGCTACTGCGCACGAACGCGATACCCAAAGCGACGCTCGCGCCTAGACCGAACGCCGCGAGGGCGACTGGCGCGACGATCGAGATGGCCGGAACGACGCGGGCGACGTCCGAGACGGCCAAAGTCTTCAGCGTCAGAACCAAGAACCACATCCAGAACCAACCAGCGCCGCGCTTGCCTGCACGGCTCCTGTCGATTGCGAGCAAGAACCAACAGAGGCTGGCAAGAGAGGCCGCGAGCAACGTTCCGACCCCAGGCAGCGGGGTGAGTTGCGCTGCCATGAGCACGAGGATGGCTCCCAGAGCCAAGAGCGCCATGGTTAGCCACAAGCCAAGCGGCGGAGTACGCCGTCCGGGGACCACCACGCAGTGCACCATGCAGACCGAGCTGAAAATGGCAGCCGATTGCGCGAGCAAGGCCGCACTGGGCGTGAGTCTTTCGATCCAGGGCCCCAGGCCAACCCACGCGCCCCGCAGCGCCGGCTCAACGCCCAGACTGAGGAGAGCGCTCACGAAATAGAGCACCGCCCAGAAAAACAGGAGCCGATCGGTATCGTCAACCGGGCGGATGTTCGTGGTGATGGGCGTCGCCTGTCGAGCCTGCATGATCGTGTGTCGACGGGTCGAGGGCGCCGGTTCGCTCGTCGGCCGCAGGGGCATCGTAGGTGGGAGCGGGTGGGGGCTCAACGCGCGGGGGCGCCGATTCTGGCTTGATGTTCAGAATGAAGGGGCGCGCAAAATAAGTCGAGCAGGCGAGTTCTGGACGGCGATGGAATTCCCAGTGCAAGTAAACGTTGCCGTCACTCGACAAGATAGCGTTGGGCGGCACACCGTATGGACCCGCACGTTGCACCGAATCGAGAGCGCCAACATCGAAAGCCGTGATGCCGCTCGACTTCGTGATGCCGAGCCGCATGACGCGGCCGTCTTGGCCACTCAATTGCACCTCGAGATGCGTACTCATCTCGGGATTGTTCAGCGGATCCGCGGCCGGCAACCGGTTCAGATGCGACAAGAAGTCCTCCGCGAACACAGGATGAATACGGCTATGGATCTCGTTCAAATACCGAGAAAACGGCACGTGAGCGGTGTTCAGGTTCGTCTGGTTGCCCGGCTTCACCGTCGCAACGTAGTTCTCGAGCGCCGGGCGCCAGCGCTCCAGACCGAGAGACTTCCAGGAGCCGCGATGCTGGCTGAGTCGGCGTTCGCCCACCTTGCGGCGTTCCATCGCCAAGCGATCCGCGCCGACGACGGCGACGACCATTTGAGGACTCAGGTTCAAGTTCACCCCCCGCGCGGTCAGAGCCGTGGAGCCGTAGCCCAAAAGATCCGTCGGACGGTTGGAACGCTGCTCCGGGAGCTTCTTGCGAGCGGCCTGCGCGGCCTGCGCGTTCTGCGCCGGGGGCATGCCCCAGCGACCTTGCGAGCCGGTCATCGCTTCGAGTGCGGCGGCGCGCTCCGCTTGGGCGGTTTGCGCCGTCTGCGCGGTCTGGCTCGCGTTGCGTGGAACGCTCGGCGACAGGGGCGTTTGCTTTTGGGGAGCGGCCGCTGCTGGTCGAGGCGCACTGGGTCGGGGTTCCGCCGAGGCTACGGGTTGGGGTTGCGCGGCGTCAGGAGGCAGACCCTTCTCGCCTTTGCTCTCCTCACTCTGCGCAACCTTGTGGTCGTTCGAATTGCCTGGTTCGGGCTCTGCGCCTTGGAATTTGCCGCCTGGCGAGGGCTGCTCCGCGTTCTGATCCGTGCTGGTGACGCGAGCCCTCGTTTCCTCGTCCGTGTGGTTCGCTTGCTCCGCCGCGTAGCGCGCAGTCGGGTTGTCTTCTTGGTTCTCCTTGGCGTGTTGCTGCACGGCAATGCGCCCCGTGGGCGGAGGAACGGGCTGAGCGGGCTTCTTCTCGACCAGCGTCTCCTTCTTTTCCTCCTCTTTCTTTTTCTCTTCGAGCTTCTTCGCTTCTTCTTTCTTCTTTTCTTCAGGCTTCTTCACCGGCTGCGGTTCGGCGAGCTCCGGCTCGGCCACCTTCTTCTCTTCTTCGGTTTGTTCGGGCTCGGTCGGCGCGGCATCGGGCGGAGGCGGTTCGGGACTCTCTTCGTCCAGCAGCGCGACCTCGACCGGGCGCCCCAGCAAGCTGGCTTGGCGACGAACCGAACGGGCGAAGGTCGTGATGTCGTGCTTCTCGTCGAGCACCCGCGAGACTTCGGTCGCACCACCGCCGCCGATCGCGTGCGCCACGATGGCGGTCGCGACCCACAGAAAGAGTGGAATCGATTGTTCGCGAGTCATTTCGGCCGGAACGGAAGGCTGCGGAACATTACCACTCGGATTGTGTCAGCAACAATTCTGGCCCCGCTTGAATTTCCAGACCAAACCGGGAATCCAGGGTCAAATGCGCGAGATTCCGGCGAAGTTGTCGCGGATTTCTTCCGGGGTCCATGGGCCCTGGTCGGCCTCTTTGATCCGGCCAGCGCTCTCGACGAGCGCAAACGTACTAATGCGCCCGCCAGCGACGCTCAGGGCAACCCCGCTCACGTCGTCCGACAGGTCGCTGGCCAAAAAGACGGCGACGGGCGCGATGTGCGCCGGTTCCAGCGTGCCATCGACCTTCTCGAACATGGGTAGGTCGGCCGTGAGCCGCGTCCGCGCAATCGGCGCAATGGCGTTCACCCGCACACGGAAACGCTGAAGTTCGATCGATGCCGTGCGCGTCAATCCATAGATGCCAGCTTTCGACGCCGATTCGTTGGTTTGTCCTAGATTGCCGAGCAGGCCCGACACGCTGGTCATGTTGATGATCGAGCCACCGGACTTTTGACGACGAAACAGGCCTGCGACCGCTTGCGAGCACAAGAACGTGCCGCCCATGTGAGTGTCGACGACGCTTTGCCACTGCTGGTCGGTCATATCGAAAAGGTTCTTGTCGCTGATGATGCCGGCGTTGTTGACCAGGACGTCGACGTGCTCGAACTCGCGCGTGGCTAGCTGGAACAGGGCATCGACCTCTTGGCGATGGAGCACCGAGTGAGTGCTTGCCAAGGCGCGCCCTCCTTGGCCTTGAATCTCGGCGACGACGCTTGCCGCCACGTTCGGATCGCTGCCGCTGCCGTCGCGCTCACAGCCCGTATCGTTGACGACGACGGTTGCGCCCTGCTCTGCGAAAGCTAGCGCGATGGCCCTGCCGATCCCGCGTCCAGCGCCCGTGACCACGGCGACCTTGCCTTCGAGTAGAGTCATGGGGGGCTCCTAACCCAGGGACCCCCCCCCCTCAACAGCTCGAGCCTTTGGTGTAGTCTCCGGCCCCCATGACGGAAGTTCCGCAAGAGTCGCGTCGCATGCTGGTGACCAGTGCCTTGCCTTACGCGAACGGCCACATCCACATCGGTCACCTCGTCGAGTACCTGCAAACGGACATTTGGGTCCGATTCCAGCGCGCGCAGGGCCATCGCGTCGTTTACGTCTGCGCCGACGACACGCATGGCACGGCCATCATGATTCGCGCCAGGCGCGAAGGTCGAAGTGAGACCGAGGTCATCGCCGACATGCAACGACATCACACCGCCGACTTCGCGGGGTTCGGCATCGCCTTCGACAACTACGGGAGTACGAACTCGGCCGCCAATCGAGAACTCTGTCACTCCGTTTGGTCGAGTTTACGGACTGCTGGGCTCGTGGCCGAGCGCGACGTCACGCAGTTGTTCGATCCCGAGGCAGGCGTTTTCTTGGCGGATCGGTTCGTCAAAGGCAGCTGTCCGCACTGCAAGAGTGAGGATCAGTATGGCGACGCCTGCGAGAAATGCGGCACCGTTTACGCCGCGACCGAGCTTTTGAATCCGAAGAGCACGCTGAGCGGCGCCACGCCGGAACTCAGGAGCGCCTTGCACTTGTTCGTCGAGATCGAAAAGCTGCATGGCTTCTTGGCCGAATGGACCGCGGCCCCTGGCAATCTGCAGCCCGAGATCTCCAACTACCTCAAGGGGCACTTTTTGGCGGATGCTCTGCGCGCTTGGGACGTGTCCCGACCGGCGCCCTATTTTGGCTTCGAGATCCCTGACGCTCCCGGCAACTTTTGGTACGTCTGGTTCGACGCACCCATCGGCTACATTGCCTCCACAGCCGAGTGGTGCACGGCCCATGGTGAGAACCTGGACGATTGGTGGAAGAATCCAGCCACTGAAATTCGCCACTTCATCGGCAAGGACATCACCTACTTTCACACCTTGTTCTGGCCCGCGATGTTGAAAACCGCCGGCTACCAGTTGCCCACACGCGTGCAGGTGCACGGTTTTCTGACGGTCAACGGCGAGAAGATGAGCAAGGCGCGCGGCACCATGGTCCGTGCGCGCAGCTACCTCGATCATCTCGATCCCGCCTACCTGCGCTACTTCTACGCCAGCAAACTGAGCGACAAGGTCGACGACATCGATCTGGAGTTGAACGAGTTCGTCACCAAGGTGAACGCCGATTTGGTCGGCAAAGTCGTCAACCTGGCCAGCCGTACGGCCCGCTTCGTTCCCACGTTGGCCACCGCATATCCCGAAGACGAGGGTCTATTCGCACGGGCGGCCGAGGCGGGACGCGAGATCGCGGCCGCCTACGACGCTCACGATTTCGCCAAGGCCATGCGTTCGATCATGACGCTGGCCGATCGGGCCAATGAGTACCTTGACCGTAAAGAGCCGTGGAAGGTCAAGAAGGATCCGACGCGCGAGGCCGAGCTGCGCGACATCTGCACCGTGGCCTTGAATCTCTATCGTCAGCTGGTCGTCTACCTGGCGCCCGTGCTGCCGCAGCTCGCCACCGACAGCGCCAAGTTGCTGGGCGGAAGCTGTGAGACATGGAGCGCCGCGAGTGAGCCGCTGCTGGGGCGTAGCCTCGGCGAATTCACTCACCTCATGACCCGTGTGGACCCAAAAAAAGTCGAACAAATGATCGAAGACAGCAAAGAAGCCGCAGCAGCGGAGGCGCCCCCAGAAGCAATCAAGACGGCTGATCCTACTGACGGAGGTGAAGCCTTGGCCCAGGAGCCTCTCGCCGACACCTGCAGCATCGACGATTTCGGCAAGGTCGATCTTCGCGTCGCGCGTGTGGTCGCGGCCGAGCATGTGCCCGAGGCCAAGAAGTTGCTCAAGCTCACCGTCAGTCTCGGCGGCGACGACCGGCGGACCATCTTTGCCGGAATCAAATCGGCCTATGAACCCGAAGCGCTGGTCGGTCGGCTCGTGGTCGTCGTCGCAAACCTGGCGCCGCGGCAGATGAAGTTTGGACTCAGCGAGGGCATGGTGGTCTGCGCGGGCGCAGGCGGTACCGAGCTGTTCGTGCTTTCACCCGACGCCGGAGCCAAGCCCGGCGAACGGGTGCGCTGAACCGGTCTTCTCGGAGACCGCCGCCGGTGAACGGGCTCACTCAGTTGCCGTAGTTTTGGTTCGCCCAAATATCGCCGTTTTCCATGGCAAAGAAGCCGCAAGCGACCTTGGTGTAGTCCTTCGAAGACATGATGTTGTAGTGGCCGTGCTCAGGGCCCTCACC
>JBBQHO010000090.1:0-14869 GCA_038324055.1 Polyangiales bacterium
CTCTTCGGCGTTCGCCTGTGGCGGCGAAGGCAAAGACAAGAAGGACACGAAGAACCCCTCGGCGCTTGACTCCACGCAGTTGTGCGGCGGCGAACACAAGGACAACAAGGACGCCAAGAATCCCTCGGTCTCGGGCGCGGCACAGGATCTGTGCGGCGGCGAAGGCCAAGACAAGAAGGACACCAAGAACCCGTCTGCACTCTGCGGCGGCGAAGGCCAAGACAAGAAGGACACGAAGAACCCTTCGGTCCGCCGCGTCTCTCCCGAGATGTCTCTCGTCTGGCGCTGAGTGCTCAGGCGGCGCTCTTGACGAGCCGCAGCTTGCGTTTTGCCGTCGAGCTGCCGCGCGTTCTCTTCTGGGGCTTGCCCGTAGGAGTGGAGGCGCGGCAATCGATGAGCGCCTGCGCGTGAGCCCGAGCCGTGGCGGCCTCGCCACCCAACATGCGGCACAGTTCGTTCACCTGAGCCTCTCCTTGGACCGCGCCCAGCTCCGAGCGAACGGAGCCGGCTTTCTGGGTCTTGGTGACCACCCAATGCATGTCGGCGCGGCAGGCCACCTGGGGCCAGTGCGTCACACACAGCACCTGGCCCCGTTCAGCGGCGAGCGAGAGACTGGAGCCGATCTGGGCTGCGGCGCGACCGCCAGCGCCCGCATCGATTTCGTCCAGAACGAGCAGCGGCCGCCGCAGCGGTGTCGCGAGGCGCAGGGCCAGGAGCACTCGACCGAGCTCACCACCCGAGGCCACCTTGCCGAGCGGGCGCAGCTCGGCCCCGGAGTGGCCCGCGAACGCCACCCCCAGTTCACTCGTGCCGTGGGGACCCAGCGCCGTAGCCGACAACGTGAGTTCGAGCCGCGCTCCTTTCAAACCTAGCCCTTCCAGGGCGCTCTCGGCGCCGCGCCCCAGGGCTGCGGCCGCGTGGGCGCGGGCCGCGTGCAGTTTTTCGGCCTCTTCGAGCAGCGACGCGCGCAGCGCGTTCGTTTCGAGTTCTAGCCGCTTGCGCACCCCCTCGGCCGCCGCCACTTCAGCGTGTTCCGCGCGCAGCGCAAGTGCTCGCGCTTCGAGCTCGGACGGCTGCACGCGGTGCTTGCGCGCCACATCGCGCACTTTCTCGACCAGCTCGGTCAGCTCGGTGAGTTCGCCGCGTGGCACTTCGTGCCCCTCACGCAAACGCGCAGCCAGCTGACCCAAGCGGTGCAGACCTTCGACCGCCGCGGCCAGCGCTTCGCCCAGTCCCGAATCGATGGCCAAGGGCAGCCTCGCGAGGCGACGGTCCCAGCTCTCGAGCCGTTCGACCAAGCTGCGGTCGCCACCCAGAGTCTCGAGCTCGAGCCCGTGGCAGAAGTCGTGCACGGCCAACACCGCCTCGCTACTTTCCAGCCGACGTTCGGCATCGGAGAATTCGCTCGCGCCGCAGGCCTCCAGTTCGTTGAGTTGGAACTCCAAGAAGTCGCGGCGCCGCTCGGCTTCGTCTGCGCGTGCCTGCTGCCGCTCACATTCTACCGTCAGCGAACGCAAGCGTTCGTAGCGCGCACCAAACGCCTGGGCTTCCGGCTCGAGCCCGCTGCAGGCGTCGAGCAGGTCGAGCTGCGCGGCCGGGCTCTTGAGCGCGTGCGAATCACCCTGGTCGCTGAATTCCAGCAGCAATGAGCCGAGCTCGGCGAGCGTACGAAGCGGCACCAATGTGCCCTGGACGAAGCACCGAGAGCGACCGCTCGCGTCGAGCCGTCGACACAGCACCAACTCGTCGTCCACTTCGAGATCGAGCGAACTCAGCAGTGGCGAAAGTAACCGGCGTTCGTCGGGTCCCAGCGAAAACTGTGCCTCGACGTGGCCGCTCTTTTGGCCAGCACGCAGCTGGCAACGGGGGCGCGCGGCGCCGGCCACGAAGGCCAGGGCATCGAGTACGACGGATTTGCCCGCGCCGCTCTCGCCGCTCAGCACATTGAGTCCGGCCGAAAAGTCGAGCCGCGCGCTTTCGACGAGTGAGATCTGGTGGATGCCGAGGTACGTGAGCATGCGTCCAGCATGGACGCGGACCGGGCGCTTGGAACTGTCTGGAAATGTCCTAGGACAGACAAAGACAGCGCTGAATGCGCAGGCTCGTTCGGGCCTCACGCGTTCGGGGGGCCGGGGCCGCCTTCCACAGTGCGCTTTTCCGACCGTTGTTCCGCTGTCACTGGCATTGCCTCTGGCCAGAACTTGCCGTCCTGCTAGTTTGCGCGCCCCTCGCTCCCCGCCCCGGCGCGACTCGACCCCAGATCGGGCGCGGATTGGCCGGTTTGGCACTTTTTCGGAAGAAACTCCCATGATCAACGTCAACGACGTTTCGATGAACTTCGGCTCGCAAGTGCTCTTCCAAGAGGTGAACGTCACCTTCAACAAGGGTGAGCGCTACGGTCTGACGGGCCCCAACGGAGCCGGCAAGACCACGTTCATGAAGATTGTTTCCGGCGATCTCGAGCCGATGAGCGGCTACGTGCAGCGCCCCAAGAAGACCGGCATCCTGCGCCAGGACCACTACCAGTTCGAGTCCACGCGCATCATCGACGTGGTGCTCATGGGCAACGGCCCATTGTGGAAGGCCATGAGCGAAAAGGAAGTGCTCCTGTCCAAAGGCGATTTGTTGACCGACGACGACGGCATGCGCCTGGCCGAGCTCGAAATGGTCATCGCCGAAGAGGACGGCTACACCGCCGAAGGCGAAGCCACGAGTTTGCTGGAGGGCTTGGGCATCGACGCAAGCCTGCACGCCGAGACCGTGAGTTCGCTCACCGGCGGCGACAAAGTGCGCGTTCTGTTGGCCCAGGCGCTGTTTGGCAAGCCCGAAGCGCTGCTGTTGGACGAACCGACCAACGCCCTGGATATCGGCAGCATCCGTTGGCTCGAAGAGTTCTTGATGGGCTACGACGGCACGCTGGTGGTCATCAGCCATGATCGCCACTTCTTGAACTCGGTCACGACCAAGATCGCCGACATCGACTACGAGACGATCATTGTCTACCCGGGCAACTACGACGACATGGTCGAGGCCAAGGCCGAGGCCCGCGGCACGATGGAACTGGGCAACGCCGCGCGCCAGAAGCGCATCGAGAACCTGCAAGAGTTCGTGCAGCGCTTTCGCGCCGGTTCGCGCGCCAGCCAAGTCAAGAGCCGCGAAAAGCAGCTTGATCGCGAGAAGCGCGAGCTGGGGAACCTGAAGCGCTCCAACATCGCGAGGCCGTTCATCCGCTTCGAGCAAAAGCGTCCAGCCGGCAAACAGGTGGTGTCCATCGAGCAGGTGAGCAAGGCCTTTGACGACAAGGTCATCACCAATCGCTTCAACCTGAGCGTGATGCGTGGCGATAGGGTGGCCATCGTCGGCCCCAACGGCGTGGGCAAGACGACCTTGATCAAAATGTTGAAGGGCGACGTGAAGCCGGACTCGGGCAAGATCGAGTGGGGCTACGAGACGCACATCGGCTACATGCCGCAGGATCACCACGAGGCGATCGAGAAAAGCGACATGAGCGCCCACAAGTGGCTGTGGCAGTGGAACACTCACGCCGACGAAGAGAACCTGCGCGCGCTGTTTGGTCGCTTGCTTTTCACCAAGGACGAGCCGCTCAAACCCACCAAAGTTCTGTCCGGTGGCGAGACCGTCCGCCTGCTCCTGGCCAAACTCATGATCACGCAGAGCAACGTGCTGTTGTTGGACGAGCCTACCAACCATCTGGATCTGGAGGCCATTCGCTCCTTGACCCACGGCCTGGCGTCGTTCGAAGGGACGGCCATTTTCGTGACGCACGATCGCGAGATGGTGAGCCGCGTCGCCACGCGGGTGATCGAGATGAGCCATGAGGGCGTGCGCGAGCTATCCACCGCCCAGTTTGACGACGGCGAGTTCCTACAGGGCGGAAAAACCGCCGCCTGACGCGCTGCTGTCCTCTGAAGGCGGAGCGCTCGAAGGGGCCTCCGCGCGAGGGGCGATGCTGCCGCGTTCGAGCACCAGGCGCACCTTTTCTGCCAGTTGCCCGACGGTGAAGGGCTTGCGCAGCACTTCGGTGCCTTTGGCCAAAAAGCCGCGATCGCCCAAGCGATCGTCGGCGTGCCCGGTCATGTAGAGGCAAGGGACCTGGTGGTACTGCAGCACGGCTTGGTGAACGCGCGTGCCGTCCGCCCCCGGCATGACCACGTCGGTCAAGAGCAAGTCGATGGCCTCGCTGCTGGCAACGGCAACGGCAGTGGTCAAGCCATCGGCGGTGCGCACGTTGTAGCCCAACTGGCTCAAGGCGTCGTGAATCAGGGTGCGTACGGCGGGATCGTCTTCGACGACCAGCACCGTCTCGTGGCCGCGTGCCGCGTCGGTCGGCGGCACGTTCCGGGAGGAGGGGCGTGCCAGATTGCCGTCGACGATCGGCAGGATGATGTCGAATGTGGTTCCGGCCCCGACCTCGGAGTCGACGTACACCGACCCTCCGTGTTGCTCGATGATGCCGCGCACGGACGCCAAGCCCAGCCCGGTGCCCTTGCCGCGCGGTTTTGTGGTAAAAAATGGCTCAAAAATGCGATCGAGGACCGCGACGCCGATGCCGGTTCCGTGATCGGTCACGCCCAAGACCACTTCCCTTTCATTCACTCGTTGGGTCGAGATGACGATGCGCCCACCGTCGGGCATGGCGTCGCGTGCATTGGACACCAGGTTGAGTAGCACTTGCTCGAACTGACCAGGATCGACCTGCACGTGACCGCTGCGCTCGTCGAGATCGAGCTCGACCTCGACGTTGTCGGGCACGAGCCTCTTGAGAATCGGCGCGGTCTGGCGCACGAATTCGCGGAGCGGAATGACTTGCACGTCGAGCACCTGCTTGCGTGACAGCGCGAGCAGGTGGCGCGTGAGGCCTGCAGCCCGTTGGGCGGCTTCTTGGACGTGATTCAAGAAGACGGCAGCGCGCGAGGCGGGGTCGGTCTGCCTCTGCACCAGCTCGACGTACGAGAGGATCGGCGTCAGCAGATTGTTCAAGTCGTGGGCAAGACCGCCGGCCAGTTGCCCCATGGATTCCATCTGTTTGGCGTGCTGGAGGGACTCGATAGCGCTCTGCTGCACGGTCAAATCGCGGAACACGACCACGGCACCTTGGACGCGGCCGGCTGAATCGATCAGTGGGGCGCCGCCCAAATCGACGACGCGATCACTCCCGTCGGTCGTCACCAGGCGTGGCAGGCGCCCGTAGGGATTGGGCGGGCGACCCACGGCGTAGCGGATCGGATCGGCGACTTGGGTCAGGGTTTCGGGCGAGGTCAACTCGACCAAGCTGGAGAGAGCCTTGCCCCGAGCGACCGTGGCCGACACCGCCAGCATCTTCATTGCGGCGGGGTTGAGGTGCGTAATGCAGCCCGTGATGTCCGTGGTGATCACCGCGTCCGAGATGGCGTCGAGTGTGGTCGCAATGCGGGCCTGGGTCTCGCGCAGGGCTTGGCGTGTGGAGGCTGCGTCCACGACCTCATCCGACAGCGTCCAGCTCATCAGGAACATGACGCCAAACCACGAATATTCGGTCAAATAGACGTTCTTGACGAGGTGAAACGAGACCAGCGTGTCGTAGGCCAGGCTGACCAGGACCAAGCAGCCGCTGAGCGACAGCGACAGCGCGCGGCCGCGCGCCCGTCGGACCATGTCGCGACGGTCGTCTTCGTTCGAGAGCGTGGCCGACTGTTCGAGAGCGTACTTCACGCCCTTTCGCGCCGCCCAAATGATGTAGCTACTGACGAACGGAATGGTCAGCGCGAAACCGAGCAGCAGGGGGCCGATGTCGCGCTCGAAATAGGTGACGGGACCCAACCGCGTGGAGATGTGCTTGACGTTGGGCCTCGCGAAAGTGAGGCCCCACGGTTCCAAGGCGATGAGCACGGCGCCGAAGGCGAAAATGCCGACAACCAGAAAAAACCAGCGCGGCCGCGGCACCGCGGCAAACGAGTTGACGAAGAACAAAAACGGCACGCACAGGGCCAAGATGGCCACCACCTGCAGGCGTTGCCAGGGTTCGCCTTGCTCGAGCGAAGTCGAGTTGTAGAGCAGCGCCGCGAACATGTCGTAGCTCGTCATCGCCAGACAAGTCAGGGCAAAGAACAGATCGGCCTGGTTGGAGCGTCTGAGGTGCAACCAAAAGTGGTAGAGCCCCACGTAGGCGGTGATTCCGCCGCCGACGACAACCGGAACGGAGTGCCAGATCATGTTGCGCCGACGCAAGGCAGGCCGCGCGCGAGTTCGCCAAAACCCCAGAAGTGCGGCTCGGGAAACAAGCTGACGGCGAAGAGTCGCTGCACTTCGTCTTGGACGTGGCGAGCGAACTCGACCACGTCCGCGGCGCGCGCCCCCTCGTGCGCCACGATCGACAAGGTATGCTTGGATGACAGGCCGACCGCGCCGTGGCGGAGACCTTTTTCGAGCCCGGCGCGCTCGATCAGCCAGGCGGATGGCACCTTGAATGTGCCGTTCGGCTGCTGGAACGCAGGCGGCGAGGCGCCGCTCTGGGCGGCGACGAACGCGAGTTCGCTCGCGCTCAGCTCCGCATTGACGAAGAACGAGCCGCAGCTGCGCCCGTTTTCGTCATCCGCATCGAGAACCATCGATTTTTTGCGTCGGAGCTCGATGACGGTGTCGCGGATGGTCGACAAATCGGGCGCGGTTCCGCGCGCCTCGAGTGCGCGCGCGAGCTCGGGGTAAAAAGGCCGCTGCTCGCGGCGCTTCCCCAAGCGGTAGGTGACGCCCAGCACGACGAAGCGCCCGCGGCCTTCGCGCTTGAAGTAGCTGTCGCGGTAGCCGAAGGCGCAGGACGGTGCGTCCAGCTCACGGACTGCATGCGTTTGGAGATCGACGACGCGCACGCGCTCAATCGTTTCGGCGACCTCTTGGCCGTACGCGCCGACGTTCTGGATCGGCGTTGCGCCGACCGATCCGGGAATGCCGCCCAGACACTCGACCCCTGCCGCCTGCCTCTCGCAGCAGACGCGAGTGAACTCGTCCCAGTTCTCGCCGGCCTCGGCCGTAATGCGCAGGCTATCGTTGTCGTCCTCGATGGCGAGCCCGCGCGTAGCTAGCCGCAACACCAAGCCGGGAACGCCCCCATCGGCGACGACGAGGTTGCTGCCGCCCCCGAGCGGATGCACGGCGAGCTTGCGATCGCGGGCGAAGGCGAGGGCGTCCAGCACGTCCGCTTGGGTCCTCGCCTCGACGAAGTGCTCGGCAGGACCTCCCACCCCCAGGGTGGTGAGCGTGCCGAGGAGCGGCGAAGGTCGAGAAGGAACCTGCACAGCCGGCAGGCTACCGAGATCAATCGTCGTCGTCACTGGCACGTGCCACGGACGGGGCTTGGCTTGGATGCGGCCACGGCATGCGGCCGCGGCGATTGAGTCGTCGCAGGAGTTCGGGGCTGAGCTTCTTGCCCGTGAGGCCCAGCTCGCTGAGCCCAATTGCCTCGACAGCCTCGATCAGCGCGCGCGCTTGTTCAGGCCGACTAGCGCCTGCGTGCAACAGGACGAGCCGGGTGCCATGCACCACGCACAGCCCACCGGCGCTGTCGGGTGGAGTCTTGAAGGCTTCCACGCGGATTTCGACGCCAGCTTGCCGCAGGTGAGCGACTAGCTCGTCGAAGACCGGATCGGCGACCATCTGCCGCTCACAGGGTGCCATTGGTCCCGCGCGCTGTCTCGTGTTACGACCGCGCCGTATCCCAGTACTGCCGGTGGAGGAAGCATGTGGCTTCCCAGGAGTTTGGGAGTGAACCGCGAGGGCGCGACGTCAGCAGGAGCCGAAAGGCTGCTCGGCAACGCCCCTCCCCCTAGCGAGAGAAAAATAGAAGATGACTTTCACCGAAGCGGCCGCGCTCGTCCTGCGCCTCGTGGGCAAGCCCCTGCACTACAAAGAGATCACCGACGTCGCCATCGAGCGCAACCTGCTGAGCCACGTGGGCAAGAGCCCCGAAGTGACCATGGGCGCTCGACTCAACGCGTTGATCAAAAAGACCGACAAAGACAACCCACTGGTTCGAGTGAAGCCGGGGGTGTTCGCCTTGCGGGACTGGGACGAAAAGACAATCGAAGACGGACTCAACGACCGCACGCCCGCTCTCGACCGCGTGAGTGAAGAAGCGCTTTTGCGCGTCGAGATCCGCGCGGTCGACAGCCGCGAGATCGGCAGCGAGGACGCCGACGCCGTCGCTCGACCGTTCGACGAAGTCACGTCGCCGCCCGACGAAGAAGAGAAGCACCGTGCAGAACTATCGCACGGCGCGACCGAGCTGTTCGCTTCCGAAGACGACGACGACAAGCCCATCTTTGGCCCCGACGAGGAGCCGACGCCCGCTCTGGTCAGCGACGAAGAAGGCGATGGGCAGGGCAAGCGCCGGCGCCGTCGTCGGCGCGGTCGCGGCCGCCCGCAGGACGAGGCCACCGAGGAAATCGACGACGATTTGCCCACTTACACGGTTTCCGACGCGGGCCCCGACGCCGCCGTGGTGCCAGTGGTGGCCCGCGAGCGTGGACCGGAGCGCGAGCGGCGCCCCGAGCGCGAGCGCAGTACTGAGCGCGAGCGCAGTACTGAGCGTGACCGCAGTACTGAGCGTGACCGCAGCGCAGACCGAAGCGTCGACGGTGAGCGCAGCGCTGATCGCGACCGCAACGTTGATCGCGGCGCCGATCGCGACCGCAACGCCGACCGCGGCGCCGATCGCGACCGCAATGCCGATCGCGACCGCAACGGCGACCGCAACGTGGATCGCGACCGCAATGCCGATCGCGACCGTAACGCTGATCGCGACCGCGGTGGCCGTGGAGGCGAGCGCGGCGAGGGCCGCGGCGAGCGTCAGCCGTCCGAAGCCAACGAACGTGACTTCGGTTCCAACCTCGAGATCGTCGCTGTGGACGCCGGCGCAGAACTAGCCGAAGCGCTCGACCGGGCTCTGTCGAGCTATGACCGCAGCCGCGGACCGGTGGCAGCGCAGAACATTGCCGATGGCCTGCGCCGCAA
The DNA here is from genome assembly GCA_038324055.1 of Polyangiales bacterium. Taxonomy (GTDB): domain Bacteria; phylum Myxococcota_A; class Polyangia; order Polyangiales; family Polyangiaceae; genus NIC37A-2. The sequence continues at coordinate 9,007 of JBBQHO010000090.1, forward strand.
GTGGCAGGGCGACGGTTCGTTGAACGCGGCCGCGCTTTTGGCCGTGGCTCAAGCCGATAACCTGCGCGCCGAACGCCAGGGCAAATTGCCGCGCTTCCGCGTGATCGGGAACAAATTGGCCCCCACGCACTGGAGCTTCGACAAGCGGAGCGACGAAAAGCAGAAGGCCTTTTTGCGCGCAGCCGAGCAGCTCCGCGAGTCGACTCGGACCAGCCTGGCCGAGCAGCTGGCGCAGCTTCCCCATCGTTCGGCGGGCGAGCTGATTTTGGTGCTCCTCGATCGCATGGGCATGATTCGCCCTGAGTTCATCAAGCGTCCGGGGGCGCACGGCTCGGAAATCCACGTAGCGGCCTGCTTGCAGCTCGGCGGGGTCGATTCGTTCGCCGGCGGCACCTCGTTGCTCAAGACGGCCATCGTCATCCGCCGCGACGGGCGAGACGTGGGCCGTGAGCGCGTAACCGAACTGCGCGGCGCGCTGCATCACTACGGTCCCGCCGCTCACGGCTGGCTCATCACCACGGGTCAGGTCTTGAGTGGCGCCCGCGAAGAAGCGGCATCCAGCGGCGCCAGCCCCGTCTCGCTGACCGGCAGGAACGAGCTGGCCGAGCTTTGCTTGATGCACGGCGTCGGCGTGCGCGCGCTCAGTGTCGAGGTGCCAACCGTCGATTTGGAGCTTTTCGAAGGCTTGTCGGGCCGCTGAGATGAAGCGACGACAGCTCGGTTCGCTCGCCTTCTTCGCGGCCAGCCTACTCGGCTGCCAGGCTCGGCCTCGGGTGCTCTTCCCGACGGCCGAGAGCGCTCTGTCGCGCCTGCGCGAAAATGGCGCCTGCAGCAAGGCGGTCCAAGGTGAGGCGGCACTTTCCTTTTCAGGGGACGGCCGCCGGCTCAACGGGCGAGTCCTGTTTTTGGCGGCGCGTCCCGAGAAGCTGCGCCTCGACGTCTTCAGCTCCTTTGGAGTGACGCTGTCCACACTCACGTCGGATGGTCAGAATTTCGGGCTCTACAGCCTGGAGGAAAAGACGTTCTTCTACGGGCCCGCGCGCACCTGCAACGTGCGTCGGTTCACGCGCGTGCCGGCGCCGCCCTTTGCGCTCGTCGAGCTGTTTCGCGGCCAGCCGCCGGTGCTCGAGCACCAACCGGGTCAGGCAAGCATCGGCTACCAGTCGCCGCTGCTCGGTTCTGGCTACTACCAAGTCCTGGTGAGCGGCGCGCATCAGGCAGAAGAAGCGTTGCGTATCGGCGTACATCCCGACGACTTCGAGCGACCGCTTGCCGAGCAACGGCTCCGCTTGTTGCGGGTCGAGGTCATGCAGGCCAAGCGCACGCTCTACAAGGTCGATCTGTCGGGTCATGCAGCGGCCAAGAACGCTCCGATCACGCTGAGCGCCGAAGAACGGGCTCTGGGCGTCTTGCCTCCGCCAGCCAGCGGGCCTGTCTGCGAGGCCGAATTGCCACGTGCAATCCAGTTTTTCGTGCCCGAGAGCGGTTACGAACTCGGGTTTCGGAGCGAAGAAATTTGGCACAACCCGCCACTGGGCCCGGACGTCTTCAGCCAGGAAATTCCCGGCGGCGTGCGTCCCGATCAGTCCCTTTGTACGGACTGACAGCACCGTTACGCACGCGTCACCGCGCTGCCGTTTGCGGGAGCCATCGTCTACTCGGGCGCCCTGCTGGGGTCGGCCGAGGAACTCGTGGCAGAAAACGTTCTCAATCAGTATCGCGTCATCGCCAAACTCGGACGCGGCGGCATGGCCGACGTCTTTCTCGCTGCGGCTCAAGGGCCAGGCGGCTTCTCCAAGTTGCTCGTGCTCAAGGTGCTGCAAGACAGCCTGAGCCAGTCGCCGGATTTCGTCGCCATGTTCCGCGACGAGGCCCGGCTGGCTGCGCGCCTCAATCACCCCAACGTCGTACAGACCTACGAAGTGGGCGAGTCGGATGGGCGCCATTTCATGGCCATGGAGTATCTGGAGGGCCAGAGCCTCAGCCGCATCATGGAAGTCCTCGGTCGTCAGGGCGGTCTCACTCCGGCGCTTGGTCTGCGTGTCGTTATCGATGCCCTCGCGGGGCTCCAATACGCGCACGATCTGCCCGACTTCAGAGGCGCCCCGCTGGGCATCGTCCATCGCGACATCACGCCGCAAAACGTGTTCGTCACCTACGAAGGGCAGATCAAGGTTGTCGACTTCGGCATCGCCAAAGCCAACGATTCCACGACCGAAACCATCGTTGGCACCGTCAAGGGCAAGGTCGCGTACATGGCTCCCGAGCAGGCGCGCGGCGAAGCCGTCGATCGTCGCGCCGACGTGTTCGGCGCAGCCGTGGTCCTTTGGGAATTGCTTGCGGGGCGCCGCCTCTGGGAGGGGCTGACCGATATCGCTGTGATCGGAAGGCTGGTTCACGGCAGCATACCCGATTTGGGCGTGCTTCGCCCCGACCTGCCGCTGGGTCTCACGCGCGCCTGCATGCGGGCGCTCTCACCCAAGCCCGAAGATCGACCGCAGAGCGCAGCCGAATTTCAACGCGATCTCGAAGCCCAATACGAGAGCCTCGAGACCCGCCTCTCGCAACGCCGCATCGGCGAACTGGTCCGCGAGGCCTTCACCAACGAGCGTGCTCAAGTACGCGCGGTCGTGCAAAGGCAGTTGGAACGTCTAGCCCGCACGACGCCGACGGGCGAAACGCCGCCGCAAGGCTTTCGCTTGGCTCAGGCCGGCGTAGGCGACATGCCGATCTTGGGCGAAGGCAGCGCCGTGCACGAGGCCGTCACCGCCTTGCACACGGGGCTCACGGGTCCTCGTTCGTCGGCGCCGGCTCGCACGTTTGCAGGCACTTCCGAGCCCCTGCCCGCGTCGGCGCCGTCCGGGGTCCAGCGTGGCTGGCTGCTCGGCCTGGCTGCCGTCGCCCTCGTGGGTCTCGGTGTGGCCGTCGGTCCCGTGCGGGCTTGGCTCGCGCCCCCTGCTCCTGCTGAGCGCGCGCAAACCTCGCTTCCCGAGTTCCCGGTCGCCCGTCATGCGGCGACTGCGCCAGCGCCGACCCTTCGCACCGAGCGCTGCAACGCCAAGAACAAGCCGCTGGTCGAGCTCACGGGCGAGATCGGCGACGACGCGACGCTCGATTGCACGCGCGACTACCTGATCCGCTTCACGGCCAGCGTCGCTCCTGGTGTGACCTTGACCATCGAACCGGGCACGACCCTGCACGGCGACGCCGAGACACGGGGCGTGCTCTTGGTGCAACCCGGCGCGCGCTTGATGGCCGAGGGTACGCGGGATGCGCCCATTGTCTTCACCAGCGATCGGCCCGAAGGCCAGCGCAAGGCGGGCGATTGGGGCGGGATTATCGTGCTGGGTCTGGCGCCCATCAACTTGCGAGACGCCGCCGGTAAGCCCACGACCGGTCGCGTCGAAGGCCTGAATAGCGGCGGCGAGTACGGGGGGAACAACCCGCAGGATTCGAGCGGCGTCATTGGCTTCGTGCGCATCGAGTACAGTGGGACGGAGATCGCGCCGAACAACGAAGTGAACGGACTCACCTTGGCTGGCGTCGGACGGGGCACCCGCATTCACCACGTTCAAGTGCGCCACACGGCCGACGACTGCTTCGAGTTCTTCGGCGGCACCGTCGACGCTCGCCATTTAATCTGCCAACACGCCGACGACGACGCCTTCGATTGGGATTACGGCTACACGGGTCGGCTGCAGTTCTTGGTGGCCCAATCTTCTCCCGAACCCAAAGAAGGCTCGCACGGCTTCGAAGGCGACAACGATCCGCGGAGTAGTCAGAACGAGCCGATCAGCGCTCCGACCATCTACAACGTCACAATGTGCGGCAAAAATCGCACGATGGAAGCCAAGGAGCACTACGGCGCTCTGCTTCGCCGGGGCACCCGCGGTCGGATCCGCAACGCCATTTTCACCGGCTTTGGCGCGGGGCTCGACGTCCAGGACGCGGTCACCAAGCCCAACATCGCCGCCAGCATCTTCTTTGGCAACCTGGTCTACAACCTGGGCTACCCGGAGAGCGCCGAGTACAAGCGCACGGAAAGACTGCTGTACGACGACGATCAGGCCTTTGACGAGGTGCTCTATCTCACCAATCCGGGATTGCGCATCAGCGAAATGGATCCGGGGCTAGGTGGGTGCTTCGACGGCGAACGACCCAACTTCAAGCCGCGAGCTGCGCTGATCGACAATGCAGCCGAGCCCGACGCAGATGGATTCTTCGACACGCGCGCCGTGTTCGTCGGTGCCTTTCGGGATCAGTCGGACGACTGGGATCAGGGCGACTGGGTCTCGTGGGCGGCGCCTTGAACGCGGCGTCGCGGTCCCAGTACGCCCAACAGCGTTCGCGGTGAGTCTGTGATCAGGCAGTCGACGCCCCACTGGGAGAGGCGTAGTGCGTCGTCGGGCGAGTTGACCGTCCAGACATTGACCAAAGCGCCTTGCGCTTTGAAATGGGCCACGCGCGCTTCGTCGAGCAGGCTGAGCTGCGGATGGACCGCGACGGCGCCGAGCAGGCGGTAGGGCACCAGACGTTTCATCATCGTCTGACCTTCGTGGAACAGCAGACCGACCGGAACGTCCGGCAACGCTCGGGCGACCCAGCGCACTTGGCGCGGGTCGAAGCTCGAGACCAGCAGACCTCGGCCGCCGTGCCGCGCCATGAGTTCGGCGGCGCGCCGCGCAAGCCAGGACGGCGCAGGCACGTCGCCCTTGAGCTCGACGTTCACCAACGCGCCGGTCCTCTCTTGCCAGCCCAGCACTTGATCGAGGAAAGGCACGGACTCGCCGCTCGAGAGCTGCAGCTGCTCGATTTGCGGTCGGCTGAGCTCGGAGAGCCGAACGCGGGCGCGGGCGCCGCGCACCAGCACCTCGTCATCGTGCGCGATGACCAGCTCCGCGTCGGCGGTCATGCGGACGTCGAGTTCGACTCCTTCGGCGCCTTGCGCGAGGGCTTCGTCGAAAGCGCGAAGCGTGTTTTCTGGTGCGTGAGCACGAGCTCCGCGGTGCCCGAGAACGATGGGCCTCTGGCCCAATTCTCGCCTGAACAGTTCGAGATTTTCGAGTCGACTCACGCGAGCTCTTCCGCGATCGTTCGGGCGATAGTGCGAGCTTTTTCGACTTGGTCACGGGGCAGCGCGATGCCTCCGACCACCGGGTGACCTCCGCCCCCGTAGCGTCTACAGATTTCGCTGATGTCGTGCTCGCGCTCGCGGCCCGACCACGGGTTGTGCCCCACGGAAATCTTCACGCCTGAGCTGAGCAGGGCTACCAACACGGAATAAGTCGCCTGAGGAAACTCGGCATAAGCCGCGAACTTGGTCACCGATTGGACGCGCTTGTCGGTCAAATCGATCAGCACCGTCCGACCGAGCATCTGGCCCTTCTCGCGCACGCGCGCGCTGTAGGCTTGATGCTGCGGCAAAATGCCGCGAAATCGCTCTTCGACCAGCGGGCTCTGAGCAACGGCAGTCAGCCCTTCGTTGGCAATGCGCGGCACCAGCTTGGCCAAGAAAGCGTCGTCGCCAAACTGCTCCACGACCGACACGAGACGCAGCACGGGCTCAGCCGTATTCGTCGCGGCCAGTGCCGACGGAAAGCGCGCCGAGTCGACAACGTCGGCCCACTCGATCAAATCGCTCCAATCACTCAGATCAACCTGATGTTGGCTTTCGAGCAAACGAGCCAGCACTTTGGTGCAGGACGTTTCCGTAGGCTCGAACACGAAGCGTTCACGCGCGAGCCCAGCGCAGCGGAACAGCCAGACGTCGAAGCCCCCGCTCCGCGCGCGCCAGGACGCGTCGTGTGCGAGCCTAACGAAACGTCCAGCCCCCACGGGCTGGCGCGGTTGCGCGCCAGCCAAC
>JBBQHO010000091.1:0-14485 GCA_038324055.1 Polyangiales bacterium
TCGGTTCTTAGATTCCGGTCCACCATGCTCGACCTCCCCGAAAACGGCCTCTATCGCACCACGACCGCCATGCCCGGACAGGAGGATGCGTTCCCCGCCAACGTGCTCGTCTACGTCGGGGAGAAGTCGGGACAGAAATTCGTCGTCAGGCCCGGCCAAAACCGCACCAACCGCTGGTTCTGGGGCGACCCCACGACGCCGCTCCGCAGCCCGACCTGGTCGCGTACGCTGAAGAAGCTCCCGGGCGAGGGCTTCTACGTACTGCCCGAAGAGGTGACGTTCGAGAGCGGCGGTCGCTGGCTCAAGAACGCAATCGTTCAGCTCGGCTACAATGCCGAAGGTCACGGGATCATTTTCGTGGCCGAGAGCCGCGACGCCTCGCAAGAGAATGCTTTGTTCTTCAGCGACAAGGGCATGCTGATCAACGACAGTCAGCTCGAGCGCCTCATCTGGGCCCCGATTTTGCCGGTGAGAACGCACTAAGCGTTCTACTTGGAGCGCGGCTCGAGTTCTTCGCGCGCAGTGACCGTCGCGGCGACGAAATCGCGGTTCAGCTTGGCGATGAACTCGACATCGATGCCCTTGGGGCACGCCGCCATGCACTCGTAGTGGTTCGTGCAATGGCCAAAGCCCTCGGCGTCCATCTGCGCGACCATGTTGCGCGTGCGCTGCGCGCGCTCGGGCTGGCCCTGCGGCAAGAGGTTCAAGTGGCCAGCCTTGGCTGCCGTGAAGAGCATGGCCGAGGCATTGGGGCAGGCCGCCACGCAGGCGCCGCAGCCAATGCAGGCCGCCGCGTCCATGGCTCGATCGGCATCCGACTTGTTGATCGGAATGGCGTTGGCGTCGGGCGGCGAACCCGAACGCACCGAGATGTAGCCACCGGCCTGGACGATGCGATCGAATGCGCCTCGGTCAACGACCAGGTCGCGTAGAACGGGGAACGCACCGGCTCGCCACGGCTCGACGTAGATCTCGTCGTTGTTCTTGAACTGGCGCATATGCAGCTGACAGGTGGTCGTCTGCTTTTGCGGTCCATGGGGCGAGCCGTTGATGACCACGCCGCAGCTGCCACAAATGCCTTCGCGGCAATCGTGGTCGAAGGCCACTGGCTCTTCGCCCTTCGCGCTCAGCTCTTCGTTCAGCTGATCGAGCATCTCCAAAAACGAAGAGTGGTCGCTCACGTTCTTGAGCTCGTAGCGCGCGAAGTTGCCGCGAGCATCGCGGTTCTTCTGACGCCACACGTGGAGCACGAGATTCAGGTCGCTCATAATCTTTTGTCCGCCTTACTTGTAGCTGCGCTGAGAAGGCTTCACGTACTCGAAGTCCAAGGCCTCTTTGTGGAGGTTCGGAGCGCTGTCTACGCCCGTAAACTCCCAGGCGGCCACGTATTGGAAATGCTGGTCGTCGCGCTCAGCCTCGCCCTCGGGCGTTTGGTGCTCTTCGCGAAAGTGGCCTCCACATGATTCTTCACGATGCAGAGCGTCGCGGCACATCAATTCGCCCAACTCCAAGAAATCTGCAACGCGACCGGCCTTCTCCAGGCCGACGTTGAGCTCCTCACCCGAGCCCAGCACCTTGAGATTCGTCCAAAACTCGGCGCGAATCTCTGGTAGACGCTGCAGGGCCTTCTCGAGACCCTCTCTGGTGCGACCCATGCCGCAGCAATCCCAGATGACCTGACCGGCCTCCCGGTGGAACGAGTCGGGACTGCGCGAGCCACCGATCGAGAGAAACTTCTGCGTGCGTTCGCGGACGGCCGCTACGGCCGCCACGGCTTCTGGATGGTTCGCGTCAGCAGTGTTCTTGGGCGTGGACGCCAAGTAGTTGGCAATCGTGTAAGGCAACACGAAGTAGCCGTCAGCCAGACCCTGCATCAACGCGCTGGCGCCCAAACGGTTGGCACCGTGGTCGGAGAAGTTGGCTTCACCGCCGACGAACAGACCTTCGATCGTGCTCTGTAGATTGTAGTCCACCCACAAGCCACCCATGGTGTAATGCACGGCTGGGTAGATGCGCATCGGCACGACATACGGGTCCTCACCCGTGATGCGCTCGTACATCTCGAACAGGTTGCCGTACTTGGCAGCGACTTTGTCCTTGCCAAGCCGCTTCACGGCGTCACCGAAGTCCAGGTAAACGCCGCGACGTTGGCCTCCCACTTCGGGACCGACTCCGAGTCCTTGATCGCACATCTCTTTGGCGCGGCGCGACGCAATGTCGCGAGGCACCAGGTTGCCAAAGCTGGGGTAGACGCGCTCGAGGTAATAGTCGCGGTCGTATTCGGGAATTTGGCCCGGTTCCTTGCCGCAATCTTCCTTGCTCTTGGGCACCCAGATCCGGCCGTCGTTGCGCAGCGACTCGCTCATCAGAGTCAGCTTGCTCTGACTCTCGCCGCTCACCGGAATGCAGGTTGGATGGATCTGCGTGTAACAGGGGTTGGCGAACAGTGCGCCCTTGCGGTGGGCGCGCCAGGTGGCCGTGGTGTTGCAGCCCATGGCGTTGGTCGAGAGGAAAAAGACGTTGCCGTAGCCGCCGGTGCAAAGCACGACGACGTCGGCCATGTGCGCCTCAATCTCGCCGGAAACCATGTCGCGCGTAACGATGCCGCGCGCTTTGCCGTCGACGAGCACGAGTTCGAGCATCTCGTGCCGAGAGAACATCTCGACCGTGTTCTCTTCGATCTGCTTGCTGAGCGCCTGGTATGCGCCCAGGAGCAGCTGCTGCCCAGTCTGTCCGCGCGCGTAGAAGGTACGTGACACCTGGGCCCCGCCAAACGAGCGATTGTCGAGCAAACCGCCGTACTCGCGGGCGAAGGGAACGCCTTGGGCGACGCACTGGTCGACGATGTTCACGCTGACCTGAGCCAAACGGTACACGTTCGACTCCCGCGCGCGAAAATCTCCGCCCTTCACCGTATCGTAAAACAGCCGGTAAACGCTGTCGCCGTCGTTCTGGTAATTCTTGGCGGCGTTGATACCGCCTTGGGCCGCAATACTGTGCGCGCGACGCGGGCTGTCTTGGTAACAGAAGGCTTTGACGTTGTAGCCCTGCTCACCCAGCGTGGCCGCCAGCGCGCCACCGGCCAAGCCGGTGCCGACGACGATGACGTTGTACTTGCGACGGTTGGCTGGGTTCACCAACTTCATCGAGAACTTGTGGCGCTCCCATCGGGTCTCGATCGGGCCGGTCGGTGCTTTGGAGTTGAGATCCATTTTGCCTTTGAGCGTCTCGCTGTCGATTTATCGCACGAGTCCGAGCAGGACGGAGAGCGGCAGGACGATGTTGCCGAGCGTGATCGTCAGCGCCAGGAACTGCGCGGTGGTCTTGAGACCCGAATTGCGCAGCGGGTTGTTGGCGCCAAGCGTCTGAAACAGGCTGTAAGTGCCGTGGTAAAGGTGCAGGCCCAGGGAGATCATGGCCAGAACGTAGATGCCGACGACCCACGGCACCGAGAAGCCGTTCACGAAGTTGGAGTAGACCTGCGTGTGACCGAGGTGCTCGTACGCGCCCATGGCCACCCCTGGAAAAGTGAAATGAGCCAAGTGGTAGAACAGAAAGAACAGCAACGTGAAGCCGCTGTACTTCATGGTCAAGGCGGCGAACGTCGTTGTGTCGTTCTTCTTCATCCGGTAGGGCTCGGGCCGCGCGGCACTCGAGCGCGCCATCAGTTGCAGCGCCATCGCGACGTGCACCAGCAGCGCCACGATGAGCCCGATGCGCGCCACCCACAGCAACTTGCCTAGGTTATGCAGCCCGATGGCGTAACCGTTGAAGGCCTCAGGCCCCAAGAAAACTTGGAGATTGCCGGCCATGTGCCCGACAACGAACCCGAACATCACCAGGCCACTGAGGGCCATCAGCACTTTTTTGCCGATGGTCGTATCGACGAACGTTAGCGCCTTTTCCATGGCTCCTTGGCCGTCGTCTTAGCAAGTGATCAGGGGAAGACAACCAGGAAGACAACCAGTGAGTGCCTTCAGCCCGTCGCCGAAACACGCTGGCCATCTGTTTGGTCGGAAAGCTTCATCAACTCGACCGCGAAGCCCCGCAGCCCGGCGGTGACCTCGGCAGGGTGCGGACCGCGGGCAGCGGCATCGACCAGCGCGGCGGCGGCGCGTGGCGCTTCGTGCTGGACGAGGCCTTCGGCGACTTCGCTGACCACATCGATCAAATGAGGCACGAAAGCGGGGCGTCCCACGACTTCGATCAGCGCCTCGAGCGCCTCCATGCCCATGCCGTTGGTGCGAATGACTCGCCTAATCTCCTCGAGCGCCCCGTAGGTGGCCAGGCAGTCGACGATCCAGGCGGGCTCGTGTTCGAGCCGCGGGCTAGTGAACGGCAGGGGGAGCTGCGAACTCGCGTGAGCGCTCACGGTCGCCAAGACGAGCAAGGCGGTGTCGTCGACACGCTTCTTGGCAACGAAGCCCGCTCGCGTGAGCAGGGCCTCGAGCGTCACGTAGCTGAAGTTGGCGAGGTGCGCGTTCTGGAAGAAGTTGCCCTCGAGCGAGCCGTAGGGTTGGAGCACATTGGGCACTTCGATCAGCAGGCGCCCACCGGGCACCAGCCATTCGCGGAGGCGCAGGAGCGCCGCCAAGGGATCGTGGATGTGCTCGAGCACGTGGAACATCTGGATTTGATCGAACTTGTGCGCCGGGGCGGGCAAGTCCTCAATCAGCCCCGTGAAGCAATCGACACCCAATGCTCTGGCTTCTTCGGCCTGTTCGGGTCCGGGTTCGACGCCAAACGGCACGATACCGATTGAGTCGCGCAACAAGCACAAGGTGCGTGCGCTCCTGCACCCCACCTCGAGCACGCGCTGGCCCAGGCGAAGCTCACCCATGTGCACGCTGTTGCTTGCCTGATTCTGGTGCCACGCCTCGACCGACGCCTCGAACTCGGGCGTTCCCGGCAGATGCGTGCCGCCGGTGTCGCTCTGGTGTCCCACCGAACCATAGTGCTCGCGGTAAGCGCCGCCGTAGTAGGCGGCCATGGCCTCTTCGCTCGGCCGCGGGCTCTGGTAGCAAAGTGAGCAACGCGGACAGACGACGTTCGTCACGGCCATGCCGAAGCGGCCCCGGGTGCCTACCACGATACCCGGCTCGCTCGAGCCACACACCAAGCACGCCGGAGTCTGCGTGGCCTCGGGCACGCGCGATGAAAGGTCGGTCATACGAGCCACCACGGCCATTCCGTGGCGCACTTAAATCAGCCGCTTGCGCGGCTGATTTGCAGTTCTTGCGCGGCGTTTCGTTGCTCGCTCAGCCCGTGTAGCCGGTGCAGCCGCCGGGCGGGCAGCTGACGGGGGCGCAGGCGGCCGCGTTGTTTGCGCAGCTCCTGCCACAAGTCGAACCCGCTTCGCAGACCATCGTGGGGCAGAGGGAGCCGCCATTGTCGCAGGTGGCCTGGCAATTGGAGCCCGACTCGCACTTGACCTGAATGCCTTGGCAGTTGGCGCCGTTCTGGCACTGAAAGACGCATTTTTCGCCAGATTTGCAGGTGAATTGCTCGGTGGTCGAGCAGACCTGGCCGCTGTTGTTGCACTTGAAGCTGCAGGTGGCTCCGGTGCAGGCTACGTCGGAGCAACCGCCGCCATTGTCGCAGTCCAGGTTGCACTTGGAGCCCGGTTTGCAGAGCACGTTGGTGCAACCGGCCGTCGTGTTGCTGCCCTTCTTGCAGGCCAGGTTGCAGGTGGCACCCGAGCCGCAGGTCATGCCGTCACAGGTCGCGTTCTGGTAGTCGCATTGAAATGTGCAGGTGCTGGCCGCTTGGCCGTTGCACTCTTTGTTCGAACATCCCGCGCCGCTACACGAGCCGCCGCTCAAGCAATCGGTGCCGGGACACTTCGAGCAGGCGTTGCGATTCCAGCTGCAAGTACTGGTGCAGCCGACGGCCGTGTTGTCACCCGTGAAGCCGAGCGCGCTGCAGGTCGTGTTGCCGGGATCGGCGCCGTCGCACTCTTCGTTCGAGTCCTGCACGGCGTCGCCGCACTGCTCACACGTCGAAGTGTTGTAGGCGTTGCCCGTGCCGTTGCAGGTGGCTGTGCCGCCGGTGAACGGCGCACCCAGATCGGCGCAATCGGTGGTGCCGACATTCGCCTCACAGACTTTGCACGTGCTCGTGTCGTAGGCGCCGGCCGTGCAAACGGCATTGCCGAAGGGCTGGGTCGCGGAGATAGGGAGATCTGCGCAAGGTTTGGTCGCATTCGTCACACAGGTCACGCAACCGTCGACCTCCCACCCGCTGCCGCCAGCATTGCAGACGGCGTCGCCTTCTGGGTTATCGGCGTCGTGAAGGGCGCAATCCTCGGTGTCTCCGGCGTCGCAGACGGTGCAGCCCACGACGCTCCAACCCAGACCCGATGCCGTGCACACGGCGGTCCCGCCCTGCTGATTCGGGTTCGAGCTCACAGCGCTGCAGGGCGTTTCTGCGCCAGGTTCGCAAGAGCCCGAGCTACCGCCGGTCGCGCCACCCGTACCCGCCCCGCCGCTTGCAGCACCGCCGGACGCGGCGCCGCCCGTTGACGAACCACCGCTGCTCGTTCCACCCGAAGCGCTCGCCTGTCCGCCCGTAGCACCGCCCGAGCCCACGACGCTGCCGTCGTCTTCAACGGTCGTGGCGGTCGCGCAAGCTCCAGTGATGGAGGCGAGTGCAGAGAAAGTGAGAGCCCAGGTCAGAGTGCGGTTCGTAGTCATCGGTCAGTTTTGAAAAGCAAGCTTGGAGTCTTCAGTAGTCGTCGGGGCGGCCGTTCACGGCCCAAGATCCACGCCATAGAAGCGTTGCCTTGGCCGACGACATGCCGGTGAAACAAGTCTGGGACGTTGCGACCTGTCCACGCAATCAGGCCATGACGGATTTGTGAGAGCCGCGCCGTCCAAGTAGGCCGTCACGCAGGCTGGCCTACAATTGCGGGCAAGCTCACACACGCCAGCCCGCCGGAACGAAAAAAGCCCCGAGCGCCAGAGGCACTCGGGGCTCGAATCGATCAGACAGGGCGATCAGCTGGCTGATGCGAGGTTCTGGGCAACGAAGTCCCAGTTCAGAAGCTTGTCGCAGAAGCCTTCGAGGAAGGCCTGGCGATTGTTGCGCACGTCGATGTAGTAAGCGTGCTCCCAAACGTCGGCAGTGAGCAGCGGCACGTCGCCCGTGGTGAGCGGTGTTTCGGCGTTGGGCGTCGAGATGATCTTCGGCGCGCCGCCACTGAGCACGAGCCAAACCCAGCCCGAGCCGAAGCGACCCATGCCAGCCGCGATGAAGTCTTCGCGGAACTTGTCCCAGCCACCGAGCTTGGCGATCAGATCGGCGACTTCGCCTGCTGGCGGGGCACCGCCACCCGCGGGCTTGAGACTGTTCCACCAGAAGGTGTGATTCCAGATCTGCGCCGCGTTGTTGAATACGGGACCGGAGCTCGTCTTGACGATCTCTTCCAGCGACTTGTCGGCTTCGGGCTTGCCCTTGAGCAGCTGCTCGAGCTTCACCATGTAGCCCTTGTGATGCTTCTCGTAGTGAAACTCGAGCGTCTCGGCAGCCATGACGGGTGCGAGTGCATCTTTGGCGTAAGGCAGGGGGGGTACAGAAAAATCCATCGTGAAACTCCTTTGGCGCGTCGGGGACCAGGAAGCAGGGGAACGTCCCCTCCCACTGGTCAGCGCCGTCCCCCAGAGTATATGCGTATCTTCGTTCGGGAAAACAGCTCCGCACGAGAGTTCATGACCGCACTAGTGGATCCGAAAGCCATCGCCTTCCTGACCGCCCGAGAACTCGGCCTGAGCTTGCGTTACGGCGCGCACGTCGATTCTCTGCACGCGCCCTTCGTCGAGCTCACCCCCGACGCAGAACTCGGCCGCTACCTGACCGCGGCCCCGCGCGAGCGCCACGGCCACTTCAAGACTTGGCTCCACCGTTTCTTGCGCGGTTTCTTGTCCGACTTCGACATCAACGGCCTGCTCGGCACCTACCCTATGCACGTGCTGTCCACGGCGCAGTTTCGCGAACTGTTGACCCCTACCGGCGGAACCGGTCTACCCGAGCGCCCTCGCTTGCTCGACATCGGTGCGGGTCGCGGTGACGTTACTGCCCAACTCGGCGCGCTGTTCTCGAGCGTGACGGTGACCGAGACGTCGCGACCGATGCAAAGTCGACTCAAAAAGGCTGGCTACAAGGTAATCGCCGGCGACTACGCCGAGCGTCCGACGTCCCGTGACCGCTACGATGTGGTGAGCCTGCTCAACGTTCTGGACCGGTGCGACAAGCCACTGAGCCTGCTCGCCGCTGCCCGCGCCGCGCTCATGCCGGGTGGGAAACTGCTGGTCGCGCTGGTTCTGCCGTACCGACCTTTCGTCTACGAGAGCGGCGTCGCTCGCTCGCCGAGCGAACGCTTACCGCTCAGCTCTGACATATTCGAACGCGCCGCTCGCGAGTTCATCGATCTGGTCTTGCCGCCACTCGGCCTCACGCTCGAAACCGTGAGCCGCGCGCCTTACCTCTCGGGCGGCGACGCCGAACGCCCGCTCTACGAGCTCGACGATTTGATCCTCGTGTGCCGTGCGGACTTCGACGTGCCGCGGCTGGCTTGAAAGGTCAGTCCGCCTCGACCCGCCAATCGGTCGGCTGGCCTAAACGCATTTTGCAGCTCAACGGCCTGCGGACACGCAAGCCCGCAGCCAATTGTCCGTACTGCTCCGTTGGAGTCGCGATCGTGCGCTCCGACCTGAGGAAAGCTAGTGGAAGACAAGCGCAAACCCCGTCTCCTGTGCGTCGACGACGAGCCAGACGTTCTCGACGGGCTCGTGCTCAATCTGCGTCGGCGCTACGACGTCCTCACCGCAACCAGCGGAGCCGCTGGGCTCGAGGTCCTCGGGCGCGAGACTCAGTTGGCTGCCGTGATTTCGGACATGCGCATGCCCGGCATGGACGGAGCTACGTTTCTAGCCGAGGCCCGAAAGCTGGCACCGACCGTAACGCGGCTCTTGTTGACGGGACAAACGGACCTGGAAGCGGCGATTCGTGCGGTGAACCAGGGCCAAATCTTTCGCTTTCTCAGTAAGCCCTGTTTGCCACCCGATCTTCTGCTGGCTGTCGAAGCCGCAGTGGAGCAGCACCGCTTGTTGACGAGCGAGCGGGTACTGCTCGAGCAGACGCTGCACGGCTGCATCAAGGCGCTCACCGACGTGCTGTCGATGAGCAACCCCGACGTATTCGGGCGCGCCACGCGCCTCAAGCGTTCGGTCGGCGAAATGGCCGCTCGACTCGCGCGTCTCGACACTTGGCAGGTCGAGGTTGCCGCCATGTTCTCGCAGATGCCGTTCATCACGCTGCCGCCCGAGACGCTGACGCACGTCTATTATGGCTTGCCGCTCAGTCCGACCGAGCAAAAGATGGTCGAACGTCTCCCGCTTGTCTTGGATCAACTGCTCGCCCCCATCCCTCGGCTCGAGGATGTTCGCGCGATTTTGATGCTGCAACACAAGGGGTACAAGAAAGCCGCGGCCAGCGTGAATTCCGCCCAGCTGTCACTGCTGGGCGCTGCCCAGCTCCTCAAGGTGGCGTCGGACTACGACGCGTTGGAAATGCAGGGGAATGCCGCTTCGCTGGCCATTGCCACGATGCGCGGTCGCCTGGACCTGTACGACCCCATCGCTGTCGACGCGTTGGCGGAAGTCAAAGCACTCGCCCAGACGCGAGATGAAATACGCGTACTTCCTCTGGCCGTGTTGCGCGCTGGCATGGTCTTGGCCGAGGACCTCAAGACGAACGCTGGCATGTTGATCGTCGCCCGAGGCTACGAAGTGACTGCGCATTTCGTCGAAAAGGCTCAGAACTTTCAACCAGGCACCGTCGCTGGACCCGTACGCGTGCTGGTGAAGAGCTCCGGTGCTCTGCCTGCATCGTCAGAGCGCACACCGACAGGACGATGACCTCGGCGAGAGACCCATGATCCCTGACAACGCTTCGCCAAAACGACGCATCTTGTTCGTCGACGACGAGAAGGCAATCTTGGATGGCTTGCAGGCCATGCTGCGTCCACAGCGGCGCGAATGGGAGATGTCGTTTGCGCTTGGTGGGCCCGCGGCCCTCGAAGAGGTGAAACGTTCTACGTTCGATGTCGTCGTGACCGACATGCGCATGCCCGTCTTGAGCGGCGCCGAGCTGCTCCAGTGGGTCAAAGAGCTGCAGCCACAGGCCGTGCGCCTCGTTCTGTCCGGTCAAACGGACTCCGAAACCGCAATGAAGACGGTGTTCACAGCGCACCAGTTCATCGCCAAGCCTTGCGAGGCTGACAAATTGCGCGCGGTGGTCAAGCGCGCATGCGACCTCAACGATCTGGTGACGGGCAAGGAACTGCGTGCGTTGGCCGGGGACGTGAGCATCCTGCCTTCGGCGCCGGGGACCTACCTCGCGATCAACCGCGCCCTGAGCGAACCCAACACCTCGATGCAGGATATCGCCCAGATCATCGAGTGCAAACCGGCTCTGTGCGCCAAACTCCTCCAGGTCGTCAACTCCGCCTTCTTCGGCATTCCGCGCGTCGTTACGAACATCGGCCAAGCCGCCAACTACCTGGGAACTGCCGCGCTCAAGAACCTGGTATTGGCCATGGAATCAATGGCCAATACTGGTTCTGGCGGTCTGACTGCGCCTGAACACAAAGCCTTCCAAGCGAACGGCTTTTTGGTCGCGCTGATCGGGCGCAAGTGGTTTGGCTCCGACGGCCGACGCGCCGACAGCGCGTTCGTGGCCGGCATGCTCCGCGACATGGGACACTTGGTACTGGCCCCCGGCGGTACCCACGAAAGGCCTGACAATTCGCAATGTGCCGCCCTCAGCGCCTATCTTTTGGGCCTCTGGGGCATCCCGCCAGCTGTGCTCGAAGCTGTCGCCTTCCACGAAGAACCTTGGCGCGTAGAGCACGACCAATTGGACGTCGTCGATGTCGTCCATCTGGCCGATCGCATTGCCGCAGAACTCGCGCCTTCCCCTTTCAAGATTGACAAGCAGCCTTTGGAATTCGAACACTTTTCGCGTCTCGGCGTCAGCCGACTCGCCATCGAAGAGCTGCGCGCCCAAGGGGCCACGCTTCTCCGGCAGAGTCAGGAACTCTTACGCGTATGATTTCCGCGAACGAACACGACGATTTGCTTGCGAAAGCCGAACTTCTGGACGCCCTGCTCAACGCGACGCAGGACGGACTGATCGATTGGGATTTGGTGCGCGGAAAGGCGAACTACAACGCCCGCTGGGGCCCGATGCTCGGCTTCGACGGTGAAGAGTTCAGCCAGGCCTCCGAAGATCCCGAGCTGTGGCGTCTGCTGATCCACCCCGACGAGAAAGACTCGACGGCGCAGCTGTTGGAAGATCATCTGCGCGACGATTGGCCATTTTCGACCACACTGCGCTTGCGGCATCGTGCGGGCGGTTACCGGCACATCCTGTGTCGTGGGGTCGCGCACCGGGACCTGCAAGGTCGTGCAGTGCGCATGACGCTCATTTTCTCCGACATCGATGAGCAAATACGCGGTGAAGAGCGCCAGAGAGCGTTGATCTCCGCTTTGCCGGATACCCTGTTCCGCGTACGAGCCGATGGTGTGATCGTTGGGCTCAAGCGCGGCGCGGAACGTCCAGGATCGCCTTTTTTGGGCTTACGCGAAGGCTCGACTCTGCGCGAGTGCATCAGCTTTCGCGAAGTTCGCGCGAAGTTGGAAAAGGCTATCGCGACTCATCACGTCGGCGGCTCACTGGAACCTCAGACCGTGCAGGTCACGAGCGGAACGAGCCCAGCAATTCAGCACGAAGTCCGTGTCGTGCACACGGGAGACGACGAATCAGTGTGCATCGTGCGAGACGTGACGGAACAACGGGAGCTGGAAAGTCGTCTTTTGGAAACCCAAAAGCTGGGCGCGATCGGCCAGTTGGCCGCGGGGGTCGCTCACGAAATCAACACACCGATGCAGTTCATCGGCGACAATCTGCATTTCGCCAAAGGCGCCTTCGGCGATCTCCTGAGCTTGACCGAGACCCTCAAGAAGATCGCTGAAGAAGCTGCAACCGATGCGACCGATGCGACCGATGCGACGAGTGTCGCGGCATCTATCGCCGAAGCGGAAGATCAAGCTGATTTCGAGTACGCGCGAGAAACTCTGCCTGTCGTGCTGGAACGCGCGCTCAGCGGAGTCGAGCGTGTCAGCCAGATCGTGCGGGCGCTCAAGACCTTTGCCCATCCGGGCGATGGGGACTCGCTCGTTCCCACGGACCTCAAGAGCTTGATCGAGAGCACGGTGATCGTGGCGAGCAACGAATGGAAGTACGTCGCCGATGTCGAAATGCAGCTCGACGACGGCATGCCTCCCATTCCCTGCCTGGGTGGGGAGCTCAATCAAGTCGTCTTGAATTTGCTCGTCAATGCGTCGCATGCAATCACCGATATCGTGGGGCAAAGCGGCGAAAAGGGGCGCATTGTCATTTCCACGTCGCGCGACAGCACGCACGCCGAAATTCGCATTGCCGACAGCGGCACTGGCATTCCCGAGCAAGCACGCGCTAGGGTTTTCGAGCAGTTCTTCACGACCAAAGAAGTGGGCAAAGGTACCGGCCAGGGGCTCTCTCTCGCCTACTCGTGCGTGGTCAAGCGGCATCACGGCACTCTCCACTTCGAGACGGAGGTCGGCGAGACACACGGAACGACCTTCGTTATCCGCATTCCGCTCGAAGCGCGTGCGCCGGCAGCCAGCCAGACTCCCGTGCATTCGCCGAGTCAGTTTTAGGGCGCTATCAGCTCATGGGCGCGGATTCTTTTTTTGGGCGCGCAAGCTGTGCAGCGCAGCGTCGGCAATGGCCGCGCGCAAGTTCGGATCTTCGACGCGAGCCAGACGCGCCTCGAGCTCGGGCGGAAGCACCACCACCTCGGGCGCCTCCGGACTGGGCACCTTCTGGTGGACGCGCACGCGCTTCTTCTGACCTTCGTTGACGAACTTCAGATCGGCGACGTCACGTCCAGCGCGGCTCAGCTTTTCGAGCAGGTCGGGCTTGAGAAAGCTGAGTTCCGCGCACCACGCGCTCGACGACACCTTGATCTGCAGGGCGCCATTCGTCAGCCGGCCAACGCGCGTATTTTTCGCAATGCGCTCGCCGACGACGGCGCGCCACTGGTCCTGGGTCATGAACGCGCCGGTCTGCTGCGCGACGAACGCCTGCGCCCCGACCAGCACCTCACCGAGCGAGAGCGGCGCGCGACCCCGCCCTTTGGGCGTATCGGCCTTCCAAGCCCGCGGCTGTTGAACGTCCCTCACCTCGAGCCTGGCGGCCGCCGCGCGCGGGCCGGGAGCAGCTGGCGGAGGGCGTTTGCTCGTCACTCGCTCAGCATGACTCGGATCGCTTTCGCAAAGAAGCGCCCCCCGCAGACCCGACTCAAAGCAGCGACTGGAAGAAACCCCAGAATGCCGGTCCGGCGAGCGCGTCTTGCCGCGAGTGATCTTGACCCGCGGTCTGACACCACACGACCGGCATGCCCTCGTCGCACCCGGCGTAGCTCACACAAGGTTCCGGCTCGACGGACGTCGTCGCGGCCTGCGCGTCGCAACCATTCTGCGTGAGGTAGATCGCGCGGGCGGCCTCGCCCTGCGGAAGTTTGACGGTATTGTCGTTCGTGTCGTGGATCAACAGCGCGGGCACGCTGCCCATGCAATCGCCGCCGCCCGGCCCGCCGGCGATCGTGGCCACACCGGCAAAACGCGTCGCGTCCACGCAAGCCAGATGGTTGGTGTAGTACGACCCGCTGCTGTAGCCGGAGGCGAACCTGCGCGAGGTGTCGACGCAAAGGGTGCCCTCGATATGCGCGAACAATGCCGCGGTAAATGCGTCATCCGCGTTGTTGTCCCAGCAATCCCCACTGGCACGCCCTCGCACGAAGATGGCCTGATCTCCGCTAGAAGCGTGGACCGGCACGTTGTTGTCCTCGTGAACGGGATTGCTGTTGCACCCATGAAATTGATAAACGATCGGATACGCAGTCGCAGGATCGTACCCGTTGGGCAGATACACCTGGTAAGCGCGCTCGGCCGTATCGACCATCAGCGTCTGCGGCGTCCAGGTGCCTTCCGCAATGGCGGTCGTCTCGCCACAGCCTGCGCTCTCGGTCGCGTCGTGCGCCGCGCCGCCCGTCCCAGCCTCGTCACCGTTGCCACCACTGTCGGTTGCGCCGTCTGCGTCGCTCCCCTCGCCCGCAGCGCCGCCCACCGGGTCGGCGTCCCCTCCACTCTCACCCGAGCACGCCACCATGCCCGTCGAGGTCACCAGCGCGACGACCGACAAAGCCAACAACCTAGAAGAAAGACAAGCGCGAATCATGGCGCGCCATCATGCGCCCTGGGCAGACATTGGGCGAGGGACCAGCGAGGCAATCCCTTGACAGCCTCCGAGGCCCCCCCTAAGAGCCCGACTCCGAAACGAAAGCCAAAGTGGCGGAATGGCAGACGCAGCGGATTCAAAATCC
>JBBQHO010000092.1:0-14181 GCA_038324055.1 Polyangiales bacterium
GCTCATGGCCTACGAAGCACTCAAGCACTACAGCGACCGCGACCTTGCTTTCCGCTTCGTCTCCAATGTGGACGCCACGGATTTCGCCGAGAAGACGCGCGATCTCGATCTCGAGGAGACTTTGTTCATCGTCTGCTCCAAAACGTTCACCACGCTCGAGACGTTGTCCAACGCGCAGTTGGCGCGCTCACTAGTCGTTGGGAAGCTGGGTAGCGAAGCTGCGGTCGCCAAGCACTTCGTTGCGGTTTCGACCAATGCGCAGGCTGTCGGCGCGTTCGGCATCGACACCACCAACATGTTCGGCTTTTGGGACTGGGTCGGCGGTCGCTACTCGTACGAATCGGCCATCGGCTTGTCGTTGATGTTGGCTATTGGCCCGGGGCGCTTCCAGGAGATGCTCTCTGGCTTTCGCGATATGGACGCGCATTTTCGCGAGACGCCGTTCGAGAAGAACCTGCCCGTCCTGCTGGGTGTGCTCGGCGTTTGGTACAACAATTTCTTTGCCGCGCAGGCGCACGCGGTCTTGCCGTACGATCAGTACCTGCACCGCTTTGCGGCCTATTTGCAGCAGCTCGACATGGAGAGCAACGGCAAGCGGGTCACACGCTCGGGTCAGCCGGTTTCGTACGAAACGGGTCCGATCATCTGGGGTGAGCCTGGCACCAACGGCCAGCACGCTTTTTACCAGCTGATTCACCAAGGGACCAAACTCGTCCCTTGCGACTTCATCGGTTTCTCGCAGAGCCTCAATCCGCTCCACGCTGGCGAAGACGCCATGCATGACCTGCTCATGGCCAACTACTTCGCGCAAACGGAGGCCTTGGCTTTTGGTAAGAACGAAACCGAGGTGAAGGCCGACGGTGCGCCTCCGGCCCTGGTCAATCACAAGGTGTTCGAAGGCAACCGGCCGACGAACTCGCTGTTGATCGAGAAGCTCACGCCTCATGCGTTGGGCGCGTTGGTGGGACTCTACGAGCACAAGGTTTTCGTGCAGGGCATCATCTGGGATCTGAACAGCTTTGATCAGTGGGGCGTCGAACTCGGAAAGGTCCTGGCCAAGAAGATCACGCCGGAACTCTCGGGCTCCGCTCCCGAACTTCGCCACGACGCGTCCACGAATGCGTTGATTCTGCGCTACAGGAAGCAACGCGGCCTCTGAGCCGTTGCCCGGGCCGCTCGCGGCGCGTTAGGTTCCCCCACGTGAAAGGACTTGGAGCAGCGCTCGTGCGAGCGGCCGCCACGGTGTTCGGTGTCGCGCTGGCGCTGGGCTGCTCCAACAATCCCTATCCGGATCAGGACGACGACCGGAAGGTCCTCTACCTGCCGTTTTCGGAGCCGCCCAAGACCCTCGATCCGGCGCTTGCCTATTCGACCGCCGATCACGCGATTACCGGCAAGGTCTATGACACCTTGCTCGAGTACCACTATCTCAAGCGGCCTTACGAGCTCGTCGGGGGGCTGGCCCAGAGCGTGCCCGAACCCCACGTGCTGCCCGACGGCGGCGTCGAATACCGCTTCGAGTTGCGGCCGGATCTCTGGTTTCAGAACGACCCCTGCTTTGCGCTCGTTGGGGCTCCCAAACGCCGCATCGTCGCAGACGACTTCGTTTTCGAGTTGCAGCGACTCGCTGATCCTGCCCTGGCGAGCCCCGTCGTCGATCCCTTTTCGGTCCTGCGCGGCTTCGTCGAGTTCAGCACGAAGCTCAAGGCGCGCCGCGCCGCCGATCCGGAGTTTGGCAAGCTCCGCATTGACCTGCAGTACCAGCGAGCTGGTGGTTTTTCAGGGGCGCGCAGTGACGGTCCAGCAGCGCTCGTCATCACGCTCGATCGACCCTACCCGCAGATTCTCTACTGGTTTGCCATGAACTTTTCGTCGCCCATGCCTTGGGAGGCAGTCGCCCACTACGACGGAAAGCAGGGTCGCCCTCAGCTCAGCGAACACCCTGTTTCATCGGGCCCTTTCGTGGTTGGCCTCTATGAAAAGAGGGCGCGCATCGTGCTCGACGCCAACCCCGAGTGGTACGGCGCGCGACATCCCGAGTGGCACGCGCCTGGCGCCATTTTTCCGTCGACGGAAGGCGTCGTCGGCCTGAGCGCCGCGGAGAAAGAACGCCTCGACGCTTCCCAGGGTCTCCGATTGCCTGCGCTTGCTCGTATCGAGTACCGACGCGAAGAGGAAAGCATCCCAGCATTCAGTAAGTTCTTGCAAGGCTACTACGACATGTCGGCCGTCGTGCGGGAGAGCTTCAACCGCGTCATCCAAGAAGGCGGGTTGTCGGAGGACATGAAGAGACAGGGCATGCAACTCGAGAAGAGCGTCGTGCCCGCCGTTTACTATATCGGTTTCAACATGGACGACGCCGTCGTGGGTCGTCAAGCCGGCGAAAAGTCGAAACTGCTTCGTCAGGCCCTGAGCTTGGCCATCGATTCCACGGAGTATTTGCGACTTTTCTCCAACGGGCGCGGCTTGCCGGCTCACTCACCGCTGCCTCCAGGCTTGTTCGGCTACGACCCCGCCTACCGGAACCCCTATCGCTCGGTCGACTTGAAAAAGGCGGCGGAGCTCCTGACGCGCGCGGGTTACCCCGAAGGCATCGACTCGGCGACCGGCCGAGCTTTGCGGCTCACCTTCGATGTGCCCGACACGTCGCCCGAAGGACGTCTGCGCTTCTTGTTCTGGACCAACCAATGGCGTCGCTTGGGCATCGACGTGCAGCTTTCCGCGACCAACTACAACAAGTTCCAAGAGAAGGTGCGCGATGGCGCCTACCAGATCTTCCAGTGGGGCTGGGTCGCCGACTATCCAGATCCGGAGAACTTCCTGTTCTTGCTGACGACACCCATGGCCCGCAGCGTCTCGCAGGGGCCCAATACGGCCAACTTCAAGAACGCCACCTACGATCGGCTGTTCGAGCAGATGAGAACGCTGGAAAATGGCCCGGAACGTCGCGCGCTTCTGGACCAGATGCGCGGCATCGTCGAAGACGAACGTCCATGGATCGAGCTATTTCACCCGGAGGACTACGCTTTGGTTCAAGGCTGGCTCAAGAACGTGCGCCCCGTCGGGTTGTCCATACCGACCGCCAAGTACTACGACATCGATCCGGCCCAGCGAAGAGCGCGACGAACTGCGTGGAACGAACCGGTGTTGGCGCCTGCTTTCGCCCTCGTGGCGTTGCTCCTTCTGCTGCTTGTCCCGGCCGTGCGAACTTTCATGAAGGAGCGACAATGAATCGCGTCCGTGTTTTCTGGATGTGCTCTTGGACCCAGGAGCTGCCCTGATGCTGGCCTACGTAGTGCGTCGTCTGGGCTACGGCTGCTTCGTCGTGCTTGGCGTCTTGTTCTTCCTATTTGCCTTGTTCTTTCTGGTCACCACGCCCGACGACATCGCGCAACGGGCGCTCGGCGAGAAGGCCATGCCTCAGGTGGTCGAGCGCTGGAAGGAAAATCACGGCTACAATCGCCCCCTTTGGCCCGGCCCTGGACACACGACGGACAATCTCTTGGTCGATCACTTCCAGAAGATGTTGACGTTCGAGTTTGGCAACAGCGACGCCGACGGCGTGCCGATTCGACAGCGCATCTCCGAAGGGGCACTGCCGAGCCTGTTGCTCACCGTGCCGATGTTCGTCATCGGCATCACGCTTGGCATCGGCATCAGCTTGTTCGTGGCCTTCTTCCGCGAAACTTACATTGATCGGTTGGGAGTCTTCGTGTCGGTGCTGACCATGAGTATCCCACTGCTCCTGTACATCATTGGCGGGCAGTTCTTGCTCGGCAAGATGCTCCGTTGGTTCCCGGTCAGCGGGTTCGATCTGCACCCGGGTGTGCTCGCGCGCTTTCTGGCATTGCCCATTTTGGTCGGGGTGTTGTCCTCGCTGGGGTCCGACGTTCGCTTTTTTCGCACGGTCTTCATCGAAGAGATCTTCAAGGATTATGTGCGCACTGCCCGTGCCAAGGGCGCGGGTGAGATGCGGGTGATGACCGGACACGTCCTGCGGAACGCGATGATTCCGGTCGTGACCAACGTGGTCATGGCCATTCCGTTCCTCTTCACGGGCTCGCTGCTCCTCGAGGCTGGTTTCGGCATCCCGGGCCTGGGGTCGCTCACGGTCGAAGCGATTCAGGCCAACGACTTTTCGACGCTGCGCGCGATGGTATTTCTCGGCTCGCTGCTCTTCATCTTCGGCCAGATCCTCACCGACATCGCCTACACCTGGGTCGATCCTCGCATTCGACTCGAGTGACGCAACATGAGCGCCCTATTTTCTGCCGGCCCCGTACGCGAAGCACTGATCAGCGATCTGATCGTCGTGCTCGTGCTCGCGCTTTTCTTGGCAGCCGGCTGGGCTGCTCGGCGCAACGAGATTTGGCGGGAAGCGCTCGTTGGCGTCTTGCGGCGGCGGCGCTACTCGGTCTTGGTCTTGAGTCTCTACGTTTTCGTGGCTTTGCTCGACTCGGTCCTCTGGGTCGGTGGAGCCCACTCCGTCACCTCGACAGGCGCGGACAAGGTGGCGCTGCAAGAGGCGCGCAGCCCTCTCGACCGAGCGTTCGCCGATTCCTCGGAGAAGAGCTACTCCGCGCCGTTGTCGCGCGTCGAGTTCTACGACGTGAGCGCGCTCGCTCGACCTGGCTCCCACGTTTTTGGCACGAACGTGCTTGGTCAGGACGTCCTCTACCTGACCATCAAGGGCGCCAGGGTCGCGCTCTTGATTGGTGGCCTGACGAGCCTCATAGCCATCCCGCTCGCGCTGTTCTTTGGGATTTTGGCTGGCTATTTCGGTGGGCGCATCGACGACGTGGTGTTCTTCGTCATGAGCACGCTCGTGTCGATGCCGGGCATCCTGCTGTTGATTGCTTTGATCATGGCGCTGGGTCAAAGCACCTTCAGCGTCTGCGTTGCGCTGGGCGTCACCAGTTGGGTCGGGTTTTGTCGCTTGGCGCGCGGCGAAACGATGAAGCTGCGCGAACTCGATTTCGTGGCCGCGGCTCGCTCGCTGGGCGTGAAGGACCGCGTTATTTTGGTCCGCCATATCTTGCCCAACTTGATGCACTTGGTCGTCATCACCTTCGTCCTCATGTTCTCCGGCCTGGTCTTGTCGGAGGCGACTCTGGCCTGGCTCGGAATCGGAGTGAACGGCAGCTGGGGGCAGATGATAGCTCAAGCCAAAGACGAACTGAGCCGCGATCCGATCGTGTGGTGGAATGTGGTGGCGGCGGGCGCTGCATTGTTCGTGCTGCTGCTGGCAGTCAATCGCGTGGGCGACGCCCTGCGGGACGTGTTCGATCCGCGCACTCGCGGGGAGAAACTTTGATGGCGCTCGAAGTCGAAGGCCTGACCACCGAGTTTCCGCTGGGCGATCGGCGGGTGCCAATCGTCGACGACGTCAGCTTCGTCTTGCCCGAAGGGCGCTGCCTTGCCTTGGTCGGCGAAAGCGGCTCGGGCAAGTCGATGACTGCGCTCTCGCTTTTGCGCTTGGTCCCGCGCCCGGGCCGAGTCACGCGCGGCAGCATTCGCTTGGGCGGTCGAGAGCTTCGCCATTTGTCGGTTCCGGAGATTCGCCACGTGCGTGGACACAAGTTGGCCATGATTTTCCAGGAGCCACAGACGAGTCTGAACCCCGTGGTGCGCGTCGGTGAGCAGGTGACCGAAGCCATACTGCTTCACGAGCGCATCGGTCGGGGCGAGGCGCGCAAAAGAGCACTCGGTCTGTTCGAGCGCGTCGGTATCCCCGAGCCTGGGGCGCGCTTCGACTACTACCCGCACCAGCTATCGGGTGGTCTCAAGCAGCGCGTCATGATTTCAATGGCGCTCTCGATGCGCCCAGAGGTGCTGATCGCCGACGAACCGACGACCGCGCTCGACGTCACGATTCAAGCCCAAATTTTGGCGTTGCTCCGCGATTTGCAGGGTGAGTTTGGTATGTCGATTCTGTTGATCACTCACGATTTGGGCGTGGTGAACCAACTGGCGGACGAGGTGCTCGTGCTGTACGCCGGGCGCGTGGTCGAAAAGGCCGCGACCAACCAGCTGCTCAGCCAGCCCTTGCACCCCTACACACGGGGCCTTCTGGACTCGCTGCCCGGTCGACGACGGCCGGGCGAGCGACTCTACGAAATCCAGGGGGTCGTGCCTTCGCCGCTGGATTGGCCCCGCGGCTGCAGGTTTTGCACGCGCTGTCCCGAAGTCTTCGAGCCGTGCGCCGAGCAGACGCCGCCACTCGAAGCTTTCAGCTCCGAGCAGAGCGCGGCCTGCCATGCGCGTCACCGCGAAAGGCCAGGCACATGAGTGACGCACCCTTGCTCGAAGTGACTGGGCTCAAGACCTGGTTTCCGGTCCGACGCGGCCTGTTCCGCAAGTTGACCGGCTACGTGCGCGCCGTCGACGGCGTCGACTTCTGCGTCGAACGCGGTCGAACGTTGGCGCTGGTGGGAGAAAGCGGCTCCGGCAAGACGACGGTAGGTCGTTCGATCGTGCGCTTGGTCGAGCCGGAGGCGGGGTCGATTCGTTTCGCGGGCCAGGAGATTCTAGGGCTCGACGAGCGTGCACTCTTTCCGGTGCGTCGCCAGCTGCAAATGGTCTTTCAAGATCCGATGACCTCGCTCAACCCACGGCTGCGCGTGCTCGACTTGGTTGCCGAGGGGCTTGACTCATTCGGCCTGGCCAAAAATCGGAGCGAGCGTCGCGACCGAGTGGTTGAAGTCTTGCGCCGGGTGAAGCTGAGTCCGGACCACTTGACTCGCTTTCCCTACGAATTTTCGGGCGGCCAGCGCCAGCGTCTCGGCATTGCCCGCGCACTCGCCGTCGAGCCCGCGCTGATCGTCTGCGACGAAGCGGTCAGCGCGCTGGACGTGTCCATCCAAGCGCAGATCCTGAACTTACTGGCGGACCTCCAAGCCGAGTTCGGTGTCGCCTATCTGTTCATCACCCACGATTTGTCAGTGGTTCGGCACTTGGCGCACCAAGTCGCGGTCATGCACCAGGGCAAAATAGTCGAGATCAACGAAACCGCGCAGCTGTTCGAAGCGCCCCAGCATCCCTACACCCGGACCCTGCTTTCGGCCGTACTTTCGCTCGAGCCGAGACCCCGTTCGTCATGAAGTTACTCTCTACATTTCTTCGCGGTCCTCGGGCGCAAGTGGCCGTTCACTACGCCAGTTGGGCTCTCTTGCTGGGCGTTTCATCGGCCTATCTTGGTGTTTGGCTCCACGGCAATTGGGGCATGCTGGTCGATCCCGGTTTGCAGACGGACGACGCTCGAACGACTTTGTTCCCGTTTCATCGCTACGGCAGTGCGGGGACGCTTGCGGACGACCCGATTGCTCGCGAAATGCTGGCGCTCGTTCCGCCGGTGGTGCGGCTGCTCTACCGCGTGCTGGTGCCGATCGTCGATATCTTCGTCGCAGCCAAGATCGTGCAAGCGTTCGCTCTGGCCATCCTGGTTTGGGCGGCCGTGGTGTTGGGGCGTGCGCGGCGAGCTGGTTGGGCGGCAGCCGCCCTGCTCGTATTCTTCGTGCTGCACGATGGCTTCGCCATCGGCCGAGTCGCTGGTGGGTTGCCTCGTGCGTTCGCCTTCCCTTGCTTTGCCTTGTGGACGGCTGGGGTTGTCGCGAGCAATCGGCGAGCCCGCTTCGCTGCGCCGATTCTGGCTGCGCTCACCTATCCGTCGGCCATGAACTTGCTGTTGGCGGCAGAGGGCCTGTATTCGCTGCGTGGACTAGGCGCGCTGGCCTCGGGGGTCGTCCTTCGGCGCTTGAAGCGCTACGGAATTCTCGTCGCCTTGTGCGTGCTCGCCGCGTTGCCAGCTGTTGTCGGCGACGACGATCGCGGACCCATCCACACGCTCGAGCAGGCGGAGCAAGAGCCCGCATTCGGCAAGGCGGGCCGCTTGTGGCTCTTGCCCTTCGAGAAGCCCACCGAGGCCCTGGGCCACGCCTTCGTCGATCCGCTCAAGCCCCGCGGCGGCTCGCCCATCCCCCGGCTGAAGGCCTGGGCCGATCGCGATCCCGAGATGGTTGCGACTCTGCTCGTCGCGTTGGTCTTGGTCGTTCCGCTCTTGCGCTGGGGCGCGGTTCCCTGGGCAGCCGCTGCGTTCGGAGCCGGCTCCGTGACCCTGTACTTCTTGGCGCGCACCTTCGCTTTTCGGCTCTACTCGCCGGAGCGTTACTACAGCTTTGGCATGCGCGCGACGCTGCTGGTCCTGCTGGTCGCAACGTTCGCCCAAGTGTGGTTCTGGCTTCGGCCGCGGCAGCGGTCGAGCGCTCGCAATGCGACCGCGGCTCTTTTGATCTTCGGCGTATGGAGCGTCAGCGGCAACGGTGTCATCCGAGGCAACGGCATGGAGCTCGACGTGCATCGCGACCAAAAGATGTACGAGTTCATCCGAACGTTACCGCCTGACGTCCGCTTCGCCTCTCACATCTTGGATGGCGACGGAATTCCGCTGTTCGGCGCACGCGCCAACATGGGTGGTTTCGAGACACTGCAGCCGTGGTTCGTGAACTCGTGGGCGCGGCAAAAAAAGCGAGCCTTCGAGACCTTGGACGCGCTCTACGCAACGGACGCGGACGAAGTGCTGAGCTACGCGAAACGGAATCACGTCACGCATTTCTTGATCAACAAGAATCGCTACGGGGCGGGACTCGGCAAGGCGAGCGGCTCTTTCCAGCCCTTCAGCGACTACGCTCGCGCCATCCTGCGCGGCCGCGAGAATCGGGATCTGGTGTTTTCGCGCGTGCCTGACGAGGCCGTCCTCTTCACCGAGGGCCGTTTCAAGATCGTAAGCGTCGCACTGCTCGAACGCGTCTGGGAGCACTAACATGGAGTGGCTCAGCAACGGCGCGCTGCCTATGGGGTTCGTGTTCATGTCGTTCACGATCTTCAGCGTGCTGCGGCGCAAAGCCGGACACGTCCTGGCCGCGCGCGACTATCCAGCGTTGGCCGCGCGCCTCGGGCTGACTCATCGGGCCTCGCCGTACAAGACTGGGGTTGGCTCTCTCGCGGGCGAGCTTGGGGGGCTCAGAGTGATCGTCGATCCCGATGACCAACGCTGGATTGCGGTTCGCTACGGTGATGCTCATCGCCCTCGCATCGAGGTGCACACCTACGAACACAACAAGCGCGTGCCCTCCGGTCTGCGGTCTTTTCGGGTCACCGACAAGAAGCTCATGGGCTGGTTCAAGACGTCCTACGGAGCCGCCGAGGAGATTCAGGTGCTCGAAGCCCTGGGTCCTGTACTCGGGCCACTGCGTTCGATTCGCCAGCTCAAGAGCTTCAGCATCACCAGCAGTGGCTGCACCGTGGTGTTCGACTACGGCAGCCCCCCTTTTATCCCGGTCGCTATCGTCCAGGAGGTGGTGCCGGCGCTGGTTCAAGCCGCTCGCGCGCTGGCGGAAGCGGCGAAGCCGGAGTCGGAGGCCGAGTCGGAGCCGGAGTCGGAGGCCGAGTCGGAGCCGGAGTCGGACCCTGAGGGCTCCGATGGCGAAAATGCCAATGATTTCATCGACTAAAAATACTACTGTTTTCCGACGAAACTGGTGATAGATCCAGCGCCCGCTCGGCATTCTCCGTGCCTGCACCAGGTGGGGAGCCGAGAGGTTCCGACCAAGCAAGACCCCGCATGACCAGCTCTGCTGCCAGAACCCACGCCCCAGCTGCCCCGCTTCGCGCTTCGGTGGACGGCCTCGTTTCCGACGAGAAGCTTTCCCACCTACGTCAGCTCGAAGCCGAGAGCATCCACATCATTCGTGAGGTGGCCGCCGAGTTCGACAATCCCGTCATGCTCTACAGCATCGGCAAAGACTCGGGCGTCATGGTGCATCTGGCCCGCAAGGCCTTCTACCCGGGTCGGCTGCCGTTTCCGCTGCTCCACATCGACACGCGCTGGAAATTCCGCGAGATGATCCAGTTCCGCGACGCCTTCGCGAAGAAGTACGATCTGGACCTGCGAGTCCACATCAATCCGGACGGAGTGGCGCGCAACATCAATCCGTTCGACCACGGCAGCGCCGTTCACACCGACGTGATGAAGACACAGGGTCTGCTGCAAGCGCTGAGCGCTGGCGGCTACGACGCTGCTTTCGGCGGAGCGCGTCGCGACGAGGAGCGCAGCCGCTCCAAGGAACGCATCTACTCGTTCCGTGATCGCTACGGAAAATGGGATCCCAAGAATCAGCGACCGGAGCTGTGGAACCTCTACAACGGCCGTTTGACCAAGGGTGAGAGTATCCGCGTCTTTCCGCTCTCGAATTGGACGGAGCTCGACATTTGGCTCTACACCTACCTCGAAGAAATCGACGTCGTTCCGCTCTATTTCGCCGCGCCTCGCCCGGTGGTCGATCGCGCCGGAATGTTGATGATGGTCGACGACGAACGTATGCCGCTCCAGCCCGGTGAGGAGCCGCGGCTCGAGAGCGTGCGCTTCCGCACTTTGGGCTGCTATCCGTTGACCGGCGCTATTCAGAGCGAGGCCAAGACGTTGCCCGATATCATTCGCGAGATGCTGCTTGCCACGCAGTCGGAGCGCCAAGGTCGTGTCATCGACAGCGACTCCGACGGCTCGATGGAAGAGAAGAAGCGCGAAGGCTACTTCTGAAATGAATACCGAGACTGCTACTCCCCAGAACGTCGACGCCTATCTGAAGCAGCATCAGGAGAAGGAGTTGTGCCGCTTCGTGACCGTGGGTTCGGTCGACGACGGAAAATCGACTCTGATCGGCCGGCTGCTCCACGACACGCACGGCATCTACGAAGACCAGCTGGCAGCCGTAAAGAAGGCGACCAAACAGGAGGGCGGCGAAGTCGACTTTTCGTTGTTCACCGATGGACTCAAGGCGGAGCGCGAGCAGGGCATCACTATTGATGTCGCATACCGCTATTTCTCGACGGAAAAGCGCAAGTTCATCATTGCCGACACGCCGGGCCACGTGCAGTACACGCGCAACATGGCCACAGGCGCGTCCACCGCGAACGTCGCCATCATCTTGATCGACGCACGACTGGGGGTTCTGCAGCAATCGCGGCGCCACGCTTACATCGCGTCCTTACTTGGCATCCCGCACTTGCTGGTGTGCGTGAACAAGATGGATCTCTTGGGCTACGCGCCCGAGGTCTTCGACGCCATTCGCGAAGAATTCACGGCGTTCACCGGCAAGCTCGGGTTCCGCGAAGTAAAGTTCATCCCGATCAGCGCCAAGCTGGGAGTGAACGTCGTCCGCGCAGGCACCGCAGAAGTGCCTTGGTACCCAGATGCAGCAGGCGGCGGTGGCACGTTGCTCGAGTACCTGGAGACCGTCCCCGTCGACGCTGGCATCAACAAGTCCGATTTCCGTTTTCCGGTCCAGTACGTGCTGCGCCCCCACCTCAACTACCGCGGTTTTGCGGGCACAGTGGCATCGGGCAGCGTGCAGAAGGGCGACGTCGTCATGACGCTTCCTTCGCGCAAGACCAGCAAGATCATCTCGATCGACACGTTTGACGGAGAGCTCGACCGCGCCTGGGCACCGATGGCCATCACCATTCGGCTCGAGGACGAAATCGACATCAGTCGTGGCGACATGCTGGTTTTGCCCGACAACCAGCCTGAAGAGGTCGAGCGCTTTGACGCCAAGCTGGTGTGGATGAGCGAGCAGGCTCTGGATCGAGGCCACACCTATTTGATCAAACACACGACGCAACTCGTGCGCGCCGACGTCGAGACCGTGCATTTTTTGGTCGACCTCGAAACGCTCGAGGACAAGAAAGAGACGCGCATCGAGTTGAACGACATCGGCCAGGTGACGATCGCAGCGCACAAGCGGCTGCTGATCGATCCGTATCGTGACAATCACGCCACGGGCGCCTTCATCCTGATCGATCCGCTGACCAACAACACCGTGGCGGCCGGCATGATCGTGGGCTCTTCGGCGGCGTTGTCGGCGAACGCGCAAGAGCGTGCTCAGGCCCAAAAAGACCTGCCAAAGACGCAGGTCGGCGTGGAAGAACGCGCCGAACGCATGGCGCAAAAGGGCGCAGCCATTTGGCTCACGGGTCTGCCTGCGGCGGGCAAGAGCGAGATCGCCTATGCGCTCGAGCGCCAGCTCTTCGATCGCAAGAACTACGCGCTGGTCATCGATCCCGATGATGGCCTGGGCCGTAGCGCGCTGCCCGATGGTTCGAGTCCGGTGCAGGCCCCGGAGATTGCGCGACGCTCCGCAGATGCCGGTCTCCTGGCCATCTTTGCCTACGCGACCCCCCTGCGCGCCGATCGCGCAGCCATTCGGGAAGCCGTTGGTGCTGCCCGTTTCGTCGAAGTCCACGTGGCAACCCCGCTCGAAGAGGCGCGTCGGCGTGACCGGCGCGGCTCGTTCGCCGAGAAGAAAGATCCCAAGTACGAGGCTCCGTTGCAGCCGGACGTCACGGTTCAGCTGGGACCCGGTCAAGACGCAGCGGACGCCGCTCGAGCCATCGTTGGGTGCTTGGTCGAGCGCGGTCTGTTGCCGAATCGCTACTCGCTCTGAAGCGCACGACAACGATGACGATTGAGCCCCGTGGGGCCCCCATTGCTGACTGGCTCCAGCGCTGGGAGCGGCCCGTCGACGGCGCGGGTTTGGCGGTGTTTCGTATTCTTTTTGGCTTGGTGATGGCCGGCAGCGCCGTGCGCTTTCTCGCGAAAGGCTGGGTCAGCGAGCTCTACGTCGCGCCGCGTTTTCACTTCACCTACCTCGGCTTCGACTGGGTGAGGCCGTGGCCCGAGCCCTGGATGAGTCTGCATCTCGGCGCCCTCGCACTGCTTGCGGTCTGCATCGCTCTCGGTTTCTGGACGCGCGCCGCGGCAGGGCTGTACTGCCTGCTGTTCACCTACGCAGAGCTGATCGAAAAGAGCGCCTACCTCAATCACTACTACTTGGTGAGTCTCGTCGCTTTTCTGCTGGTCTGGCTGCCGAGCGACGCCGTCTGGTCGGTTCGCACGCGCCAACGTGGGCCGAGCGATGCCGTCGTGCTCGGTCACTACGCCCTTTTGCGCGCCCAAATTGCGCTGGTCTACGGCTTTGCCGGACTCGCCAAGTTGAACAGCGACTGGCTTTTGCGCGCTCAGCCACTGCGCATCTGGCTTCAAGCTCACGCGGATCTGCCTGGGATCGGTGGCCTGCTTGGACAAACCTGGACTGCGTACGCCATGAGCTTCGCGGGCGCTGCCTTCGACTTGAGTATCGTTGCGCTCGTGTCCAGCCGGCGAACGCGACCTGTCGCATGGGTCCTTGCCGTCTTGTTCCACCTCGGCATCTGGCTCTTGTTCCCGATTGGCATTTTCTCGTTCGTCATGCTGGCAGCTCTGACATGTTTCAATGAGCCCGATTGGCCGCGCCGTTTCGTGTCGCGCTTCGGCCCCCTGCCGACCACTTTTCGGGCGCCCGCACGGCTGGGGCCTGCATGGATTTCACTGGCAGCGCTCTATCTCGTGGTGCAAATCTGCGTTCCGCTGCGCTTTGCCTTTTATCCGGGGCGCGTCGACTGGACGGAACAGGGCTTTCGCTTCGCCTGGCGCGTGATGCTGGTCGAAAAGACGGGGCACGTGGAGTTTCGCGTACGCTCGGGCCCGGGTGCCGCTGAGACAGTCGTCAATCCTCGCCGTGAACTCACGCCACTCCAACTCGAGATGATGTCGACGCAGCCCGACATGATTCACGACTACGCTCTGCATCTCGCGGAACGCTTTCGACGCGAACGCAACACGCCCGTCCAGGTGCGAGCCGACGCGTGGGTCGCGTTCAACGGCCGCCCGAGTCGCAGGCTGATCGATCCCGATTGCGACTTGGCCGCGCAAGCACGGACCCTGGGTCATCAACCCTGGATTTTGCCGCTCGAGTTGCAGCGAAAAGCGCTGTCTACCGCGGCTGACGACCGCTAGGTCGCCACAGAGCCAGCGGCGAGTTCGCCGAAGCGCTTGCCGAAGCGCGCCGCCAAGCTCCGTGCCCTCTCGCTCAAGAGTAGCTCGGCGGCATCCAGGATTTGGACCTCGAGCGCCGCATTGCGTTCGCCGGCCCGCGCGGCCAGGTCCAGAAAGCCGCGTTGGGAGAGGTCGACGACCAGCAGAGCCAAGTCGTGATGCTCGCCCAGGCTCGTGCTGAGCTCTGCGAGTGCGAGCGAACGTGTGTTGGGTTCTTCGGGCCAAAGGCTTTCGAAGTACTGAGATTGGTGGAG
>JBBQHO010000093.1:0-14179 GCA_038324055.1 Polyangiales bacterium
TGGTCTCGCCCTCGCGCAGCTCGCTCGCGAGTTCAAGCCGTCGCGATCACGCCCACGAATCGCCCTGAATCTTGGAGCCGTCGGTGCTTAAGAGATCGGGCATGGTCCTCGGCCAGGTCACCGCCATCGCCCTCAATTCTCGACTAGCGCTAGTAGTGGCCGCAGCTGGTCGCTATCGAACTCTCGATGTCGTCGGCCGAAGTCTCTAGGTCGAGGACCAAATCGAACCGGCCGGGGCAGCCGAGGGGCTCGAGTTCGAAGCTTGCTTCCAGGTGGATCCGGCGCACGAAATCCGCAGTCACCACCGTTGGAAAGGGTCGTGCTTCACCGACGACGTCCAGCACCTCGAACCAACCGCTCGAGATCAGCGCTCGAGAGAAACGCCTACGCGAGGACGAATGCGCGCTGAGCGAGCGTGGCAGGAGAGTCCAACAACCGTAAAAACCGACCGAAAGCGGCTGAGCGGCGGGCCAAGGCCAACGACGCTGAGCGTCGAGCGGTGCTTGAAGACTCTTGCCGGACCTAGTGGGGTTTCAGGACCAGAAGCGGGCTGCAACACGCAGACCCGGCATTTCGGCCCACGAGCCTCCTCAGCTCGACGATGTCATGGCGTGGCTCCAGGCCCGTGAGCCGCCCGAGCCAGAGTGATGGACCGAGGACGGCTTCACGTAGCGTTCAGGCTAGCGTGAACTCCGCGTGCCTCGGAAGATCGACCAGCGCCGCAGTCGCCCAGGGCTGTTTGGGCAAGTACATCTTGCGGATAGAGCCAGTCACCGAGCGCGCGACGAGCCGCGCCTCCTGCTCGTCAACCGAGTTGTCGTAGACGTACGCTCGATCACTGATCTCAATCAGACGCTCCAAATTGGCTGTCGACCTGGCGCAACGCGCCACGATCTTCTCGATGGGCACGGTGTGGCCGCCCTCCATGACCCGGCGTGCCACTCGCGCAGCGTTGATTGTGGGGTCGGACGTGCCCACAAAAAAGGCACGCACGAAGTAACCAGCACCTTGTGCGCGTTCGATGAACGCGAGCTTGTCCGGCATCGACAGAACGGTCTCGAAGGCCAGACTTTCACCGGCGGCCAGTAGGCGTTCACGCTCGGCTTCAACCCACTCGGCCGCCGAGCGCACATTCGCGGCATCGTTCCAGTCTCCAAAGCGGGACTGGGCGATCTCATCCGGGTTCAGGTAGGTGACGCCGTCGCTCCAGTGATCTCGACGGATGCGTTCAGTCACGGTCGTCTTACCGGCGCCGTTCGGCCCGGCGATGGAGCACCGGCTTCATCCCGGAGTCCGGGCACCTTTGCGCGCTGCCTTGCGCATCTCATCAATTCCGGCGTGGAGCCGAGCCAACGCTTGCTCGTGCTGCTCCCGCACCCCCGCGAACGCGGCGCGACTGAGCTCGATCAGCTGCTCGTCGGTGGGTTCGAAGTCCGGGTCAGCGAGTCGCTCAGCCATGCCTTCAGCCTAGCCGGTCTGCAGCGCCTCTACGAGTGGCGGGGCGCCCTACCCCACCTGCCTGGCACCGAGAACTATGCTGAGTATCGCGCGCCGAGTGTTGTCGCCAACGTCCGTGTGGTCGCCGTCGGGCTCAGCGGCAGCGCCATCACGCGTCCCATCCAGCGCAGCAAGGTGCTTCGCCAGGTCCTGCACCAGCAGTCGGCCGAGGTAGCCCCTCGTGTAGGTTCGAGTCCCACCTTTGGCACAGGGACGGCTCGGGAGGGCCGACACGGACGGGCGGCGCAAGCGGGCTCGGGCGGCGCAGTGGGCAGTGGACGCCATGCGCTAGCTCCAACGGATTGCGATCTTCGTTTGCAATCCCGATCAACTTGGCGAACGATCAGCGGCCCACCGGCCGGTCATCGAGAACTCGCGAGCAAGCCTTGCGCATCTCATCAATTCCGGCGTGGAGCTGGCGTGCAGCCTGCGCCTCGCGATGCGGCGTTTTCGCGCGAGCAGTCATGGGCTCGACGCCCGCCCAGGCGCGGTGGAGGATGCCTAGGTCGAAAGGGGGGTGACTTGACCGAGCGAACGCTGTTCAGAGCCTGGGCACCGACGGTGGCGCTCGTGAGCGTCCCCGCACTTGCGGTGGCGCTGGCCGTCAGCGTCGTCCCTAGCCGCTTCAAGACTCCTGTGCGACGGATGAGCTCCGCGTTGGGCGATAGCTTCTACGACACCTCAGTTGCGCCCGCAGACGGACGGTCCGACGCGAGCATGGCCGAGCCTGGTCAGCCGGAAGATGCCACCTCGGAGCCGGGCGACCTGAGCGTCGCGGCTCCCTTACAAGCCGCAGACTCTGCGGCAACGGAATCTGGCGAGCCGCCGGCTAGCGACGCGCCCGCGGCCCTGCCAGAAGTCGCGATCAACGCGGAATCCAGGGCAGAAAGCGAGCCCCTACCCGCGGCTGTGGCCGCTCGGGCGCGGCCCTTGGTGACCGTCTGGCCGAGCGCAAGGAAGCGCAGGCAGGCTGCGCGCTTGGCCGCAGCTGCGGAAGCGAATGCGGCCGCAGCCAGCGATACCTCCGAAGCGCAGAGCGCCGATGCGGCTAGCGCTGCTGCTGCTGCAGCTGCTGTTCCCAACATCGTCTATGTTCCGCTGATGATCCCCATTCCTTTCATCCAAGGCATGGACGGAACGGAGGGCGAACCACCTCCGGACTATCAGCCAACGCCGGAAGAGGGCGTCGTGCAGGACGTCCCCTTCGAACCTGGCGACGAGTAGTCAAGGCACGATGGTCTCGCCGCGCTCCAGCATCGCCACCAGCGCGGCGATCTTTCTGGCGCGACCCGCGGGCGTCTTCAGGCTGTTCACGCGGAAAGCTAGAGCAAAAAGGTTGTGTTTGCTGAGCGCGCGGAAGGTCTTCAGCGCTTGGGGGTTGGCCTCGATCGCCGAGCGCACGTCGGCCGGCACGGTCTCTGCCGTCGCGTTGCGAATGGGCGCGTAGGCCGCAGCCCAGCGGCCGTCTGATATCGCAGCGTCGACGAGCTTTTGACCGTGAGGCGTCATGCGACCTGCCGTAACGAGGCGGGCCACGTGATCGCGGTTGACCTGACTCCAAACGCTCTTCGATTTGCGCGGCGTGAAGCGCTGCAGGAATGAAACTTCGTCGAAGCTCTTCTTGATGCCGTCAATCCAACCCCAGCACAGGGCCACATCGAGCGCTTTGGCATAGGTCACAGTGGTCTCGCCGGAGCCCTTTTTGTAGATCTTGAGCCACAGCTCGCTGGCCGTGTCGTGGTTCTTGCCGAGCCAGGCCTCGAAGGCGGCCTCCGAGCGAAAGCCGCGGATGTTCTTGGGGTTCGGAATGACTGCGGCCATGGCAGGC
Organism: Polyangiales bacterium; assembly: GCA_038324055.1. Taxonomy (GTDB): domain Bacteria; phylum Myxococcota_A; class Polyangia; order Polyangiales; family Polyangiaceae; genus NIC37A-2. The sequence continues at coordinate 3,326 of JBBQHO010000093.1, forward strand.
CGAGCCTAGAGTCGCGCGACGAGCGTCGCCAGCGACGGCAGTTCCTTTTGAAGCCTCGGTCAGGCTCCATTGCTGGCGCGAGATGGCGCGGACCACAACCCACGACAACAGACCCAAGGGAGCTGCGTGAGCTGCTGGGCGAATTCATCGCCATGCTGCAAGCTCACCAGCCCGCCCAGGCTCGCCCCGGTTTGTCATCTACACGGCGATGGCCACTTGCGTGACCGGTTGCGACTCCGCTGGCTGCCAAGCGGCCGCGGGCGAAAGATAACCCTGGCTGCCGGTCGGACGGCAGCGCCGGCGGCGCGGTCGACAGCTCGCCGCGGCCATGGCACCGTTTTCCGCATGCCGGCACCCGCCCACCACGTTCGCTATTCCCGCGAGGAATACCTGGCCTTGGAAGAGGCTAGCAACGTGCGCCACGAGTTCTTGGACGGTCAAATCTACGGCATGCCTGGCGGCACCCCTGAGCACGCCGCATTGGCCACGGCGCTCGGCGGCATCATCTTTGGTCAAGTGCGCGGCGGCCCCTGTCGCAGCTACGCGTCAGATCTGCGCGTCCGCGTCGCCGAAACGGGCCTGGTGACCTACCCGGACTTGACCGTCGTCTGCGGCCCGATCGAGCGGGATACTCAAGATTCAAACGCTGTTGCCAATCCGACGCTGTTGGTCGAGGTTCTGAGCCCTAGCACTGAGGGCTCAGATCGCGGCGACAAGTTCGAGCACTACAAGCGCCTAGCCTCGCTGGAGCAGTATGTCCTGCTCGCACCGGCGGAGCGACGTGTCGAGATATGGACGCGCGGTGACGAGGGCTGGTCGTCGGCAATGATTCTTGAAGGCGCGGTCGTTCTTGAATCGATCAACGTCACAACAACGGTCGCGGAGATCTACGACGCAGCGGCTCCACCTGCCTAAGTGCCAAACCTGCGGCATGCGAGCGACCATCGCCAGAAAAGGAGCCCTTCGAATTGATAGACAACGAGCGCTTTGCAAAGGTCGAAATTCATTCGGCGTTGGACCTGCGGCACTGGCTGAGCGCGAATCACAAGCAGCCTGAGAGCGTCTGGCTTGTGACGTTCAAGAAGCACACAGGTCTGACCTATGTCTCCAGGTCTGAGGTGCTGGACGAACTGCTCTGCTTCGGCTGGGTTGACGGTCTGGCGCGCAAGCTTGATGAAGACCGAACGATGCAGCTGATTTCACAGCGTCAGGCCAATGCTTGGACGAAGACCTACCGAGACCGCGCAGCGCGTCTTGTCAGCGAGCAGCGCATGCAGGCGCCAGGCCTTGCAGCAATAGCTCGATCCAAGGCTTTGGACCTGTGGATGGCCAATCCTGATGTCGACGCGCTGGTTTTACCGACCGACTTGGTCCAGGCATTGAAGGGCCAGCCAAGTGCTCATGCTCACTTTTTGGATTTCGCGCCCTCTCACCGCCGCAACGTCTTGCGCTGGATCGCTGCGGCGAAACAGCCTGCGACGCGCGCGGCCCGAATTGAGAAGACTGCTTCATTGGCAGCGCAGGGAAGAAAAGTCCCACAGTTCTGAACTTAAGATTTGCTGGGCGTTTCTAGGACCTGCTTCATGCGCGCCAGCTCTTCGACGTCGGCCAGGTCCTTGTAGCGTCCGGCCGCCTTCTTGTTCTGAATGAGCGCGGACCTGCCAATTTAGGGGACCGAGTGACCGTGCAGCTCGAACGTCCTCGAGTGCGGCATACCTGCGCGCCTTCGTTGGGGTTGTGTTAGGTGACGCCCTCGCCCCAGGGATCGTCCCGAACCCCCGCAAGACGGCCCGACTGAGCTCGTGAGAGGCCGCCTCGCCGGGCGCGAGCTCGATCGAGAGGGTGAGGCACGATCTTCAGAGGATGCGTAGGTCGATGTTCATCGGCCGTCCCGAGCGATTGAGCTGAAGGCTCAGGTGCTCAGCCGTGCGCAGTCGTGCGTAGGCCTCGAGCGCCCCCTCGGGGGTGGCGAGGTCAAAGCCATTGATCGACTCGAGGCGATCACCGTTCTTCAATCCGAGCATACCGAGCACAGTGTCCGAGCGAACACCGAACAGCCGCAAGCCAATGATTTTTCCATTCTTCCGCTCCGGAACCACCCTCACCGCTCGCACGTGCGACAGCGGCGTCGACCGCGTAATAGCGCCGTCACCCCGAGCTTGGGGCATGGCGGCAGGTGGCAACTGCGGCGGCCGAAAGAGCCCCGATTGGCAGCTGGCTCCCCCGCCCTCCAACCACACCGCCGGCGTCATCTGCCGCGGGTTGTAACCGATGAACGCGATCTGCTTTCCTGCGACGCGATCGCCCACCCGGCGCAACTGTGTCCTTGCATCGCCCGGCACGCGCAAACTTGTGAGCGACCACGATGGATTCGCCGACTCCGTGACGATGGAGACGCGAACGTCCGGGCACACTGGCCAGGATAGGGGGTCGAACGCATCGCTCCGTGTCGAGGCCCTGGCTGCGCCGGCGACTTGTGACTTCGGGCCTGGCATGACCGCCCCGTGTTCGGAGGGGCGTTCGGGCGTGGCTCCGCCGACGTCGGGCCCACCCACCCGTTCGGGCGCCCGCGCCGCGCAAATAGCGAACGCCAAGAGGATGCCGCCCGTTACTCTCGCAATAGCCATCGTGAGCGATAGCCAAGGCGAGTTCTGTGCCAGGCGTAAAGCGCCCTTTTTTGGCCACTATCTCGCCGTTCACCACGGCCCGCGGTCAAATTGTCAAAGCCGAAGGCCCTGCTGTGCGACTTTGGCAAGTCTCTCACGAGTCGTCGCGCAAGGGTGCACGAGCTGAAGCGAGCGGCGCGAGCCGCGGCGAGGAAAAAACGAAAAAGGCAGCGACGTCTTGTGCCTGGCTTGAGCTGTCGGCGGCGCTCAGGCTCGGTCGCTGGAGCGCCGACCTACTTGGCGACGCTCGTCGGCCGACGGCGAGGGCGCAATCGGATCACGACGTGGCACGTGTGATCTCTGACCGGCGCCATACAGCGCTCGGAGTCCGTCGAAGTCCGTCACCCCGGAATTCTCTGCTATCCGTGCGTGCCCGCGACACAAAGTCACGGTTCTTTTGTCGAGCTTGACCTCTACGGTGGGCAGCATCCGATTTTCGGGCCGGCACAAACTTTCGCAAACCTCGCAGTGCCGTTCCGTGATCTGATGCCGGTCCATCTCCCGAAGGTGACCGCCCCTTTCCCCCTGGGCCAAGTTTCTGGGGCTTGCCTTGCGCCTCAGCGGCTTGGTCTTGCGTCCAGCAGTCACGTCGCGTGTCTTTCGACTAGTGGGTCGCCTCGCTCAGATGAGCCCGGATTGAAAGACCGTCACGGCGTCTGCGCGATTCCCATACGAACCAGCCGCGACCGGGCTCCGCGTCAGTTGCTCGACGTCCGCGACGAAGGCGGCGCCCGAGGCGATGGGCGCCGTGTCGTAGATCGGGGTGGCCCGTTCCAGGAGCGCCGTCAAACGTGTTTGATGGGCCAGGTCTCTCGTCTTCAGGCGTAGCGCCACTACCTTGTTGTTGGCTCCGGTCCGCACGCACAAGGAATCGTCGTTATGCTGCCCGTCGGTTCCGTAACCCCGGCACCATCTCAAGGTGGCTCCGCGTTCGAATGCGTCAAGATGGGTCACCAAGAGGGCATCCAGGGAACCGACTGCCTCGCGCGCGTAGCGCAAGAGCACGGCGTCCGGATGACCCCGGCGAAATACCGACTGCCAGCCGTCGCTGGCATTATGGGGCTCCGTCAAGGAGTCGAGCGCGATGTCGTGAGTAGGCAGAGGGCCCCGTCCGTGGCGCGTGAGGTAGCTACGGATTACACCAAAATGTTGGATGGGCGTCGACGCATCAACGTCGGCTACAACCCGTTCCGCGGCGCGCCCGTGCGTACTGCTCCACGTCGTGTGCGGGTGAAATCCATGCCACTCGTCGAGCAGAACACCTTGGGCGCCCTCGAACACAACCGCGCCCGGGCCACCGAGCCGCTCGCCCACGGCCTCTCGCGACGAGGGGGGAACCTGGCGGGTCAACGCAGCTAAGCCTTGGAGCCAGCGGCCAGCCAGTTTGGGGCTGGCGAGAAACGCCAGTTCTTCTGCGCTGCCCTCTGTAAGGCGTAGGCCACGGAACTCGGCCTCCAGGCGACGGCGAATGGCCTCGAGCTTTTCGAGCGTGCGGGCAGGATGCATCAAATCACCGTAAAGCAGTGCTTCATCGGGGTGTTCGAGCGCATGCTCGACCGTTGCGCCGAAACCAATGCCGCAGCTGCCGTGAGCTTGAGTGCCTCGTACGAGTTCCCGCAGGCGCCCTGCTGCTTGGTGAAAGGGCGTGTTGATGCGGCACCGTGCGTCGATCACCAGGCGCGATAGCGCGTCCTGCACACCGACGCGCTGCAGATAGTCGTTTTCTATGAGCAACGCGGACGGATGAACCACTACCGGGCTGGCGAGGAGCGTCGCCACTCGCGGGACGAAGGTGCCAGCTCCCAACTGGGAGAATGTGTGCTGCCGTCCGTCCACCAATACGACGTTGTGACCAGCCTGTGCACCGCCGTTGAAGCGCACGACCGTGTGCGCTCCCAGACGGCGCACCAAATAGTCGGTAAACAAGCCCTTGCCGCAATCGCCGAAGCCCAGGCCGAGCACCGAAACGAAACGGCGGGAAGTCATGGTCGGTTCGTTCGACTCAACCGAAGAGTCGCCGCCACCACGACGATTTCCCAGTGGATGCGGCACTCGTGACGGCGGGCCGCGCAGCGGAAGGATCAAGTAGCTCGGCGTAGGGGCGCAGCGCCCGCACCACCGCGGCGGCTCGATCGTGAGACATGCCGTCGGCCTTCAAGACTCGGGTGACGTTGTCCACGTCAGTCATCGCCGCTTCGGTCAGTCCAACTATGGCGGCGGCAACCGCACAGGTGTCGTCTGGGGATTCCATGCAGATAACGTGGCCGCCGAGCAACTCTCGCCAGCGCTCTTCGCAGTTCCGGCGGCGGTCCAGATCGGGGATGAGGAAGAACAGATGATAGGTCTCGGCCGCAGCCGCAATCACTTCTTCGATCGGAAGGTCTTCGTCGAGCTTCTCCCCTACCAAGGCCTCGATCTGGTGGCGCGATACCTCAGGGTACGGCAGTTCGTCGCCTGTCATGAAGAGGTACCCCTTTTTCCTGCGCTTTACCCAGCAGTCGAGGTCGGTGTGCTGAGCCATGATGTAGAAGGCCAGCTCATAGCTCTCCGAGCCGCTTCCACCGCCACCGCCTTCCAGGTAGCTCCAGGTCAACCACTGATCCATGAGCTGGGCCGTCGACTCAAACTGACCAACCTGGAGGGGCGCGCCATCGGAAGTGGCGTCGCCGATTGTCATGAACAGGAGCTGCGGATCGGGGATGCCGCAGTCGGTCAGAAGCTTCATGAAGCTCGGCAGCTCCTGGGTCGCCAGCTGGCGCGGGATGCCCCCCATCGAGCCCGTCACGTCGAGGGCAAAGACAATGCCGAGCGAGTTCGGATGCGCAGCGCTGTCCCGCGATTCACGCATCCTCAGACCATGTGGGTTCATGAGTGCGTGACAGCCCCGCTGCGCGAACACCTCGGATGCAGATCGATGAGAACGATCCGCAATGAGGGCGGCGTGCGCTGCGTGTGAATAGTTTCCGTGACCCATGGTGAACTTTCCTAGATTTGGGGAAGAGACGGGGAATTGGGATCAAAAGGCACGAATTTTGGCGGACCGAAGGACTCGCGAGCCACGCGCGAAAGCTCCTCCTCCAGGCCCCTCGCACCCAACGATTTGCACCAGACGAGATCCTCGCAGGTGCGCTTGAGCAGGGCGGCCAAGGGCTGCGGCACGCCCGAGTCGAGCGTGGGTAGTTCGTCGGCGGCACCGGAATGGAGCAGCCCGCGCACTGTCCATGCCGCCTGCACCAGATCGCGCACGGCCGTCGGATGGTGCAGCGGGTTGCCACGCGCTGTGGGATCGACGCGCATCGCCTGCGTCCAGTCGACGATCAGGACGCCGTGGTCGCCCGGGTGTACCAGCAGGTTCTCAGCGCGCAGATCGCCGTGGACCCAACCGTTGTCGTGGATGAAGGAGAGCAATTCCAAAACGCGCCTCCACATCCAAACCGAATGACGCGGATCGATGCCCCGAGGCCGACGTCGCTTTGCCTCGGCGAGGCTTCCCCAGTAGCCGACTGGATTTCGCAGTATCAATCCCTCTTGGTCTCGAGCGGACATCGCACCGGAGCCCTCCTGAACAAGACCGAAGGTCACGACCTCCGGCAGACGCGTCGTGAAATAGGCGGTGCCGGGTCCGCGAAGCGCTTGCAATGCGCGTAGTGTCCTAGCTTCCCGCTCGAGCGGCGTTCCTTTGCCCGCGGCCTGCGACAGCTTGATCACGACTCGTTGAATCAAGGGGCCCAAACGCTCGCCGAGAAGCACCTCGGCAGTCTTGCCCGAGCTGAGCGCACCGAGCACGCGATAGCGGGAGTCGTTGATCGTCACAATGCGTGCTCCTGCCGCGCTGGTCTGGAGCGCGCGCTCGTAAGCGGCACGAAAAGAAGCGCGGTGAACGACTTCTTCACCGCGAACAACGGTGACGTGACAATAGGGACAAACGACCGTGCGCCAGCTGGCCTGACGCGGTAGCGGTCCGGAACACTGCGGGCAGGTTAGCGCGACGACGCTCATCGCCGCCCTGAAGCGTGCACCGCGTTCTCTGGATCAATGAGGACGAAAAGCATCTTCTTTTGGACTACCCAAGTTTCCCCGACAGGCCGGGCCTCCCATCTCGGGCAGGCCTGAGCACCCTAAAACAAGCTGGATGTTCCGTCACGTGTCAGGGGGATTCGGCGCAGCCCCGCAGGCTTCTTCGATCAAAGGCACCTGCGCTAGGAGGTTCGAACTCGACAGCCGGCAGAACTGGCGCGAGGCCGTCTCGGCAAGTGGTCGCTGGGGCTCGTTTTGTTCTAGGCTGGGGCATGGCGGCCGCAACGGTGCCCGGCGGGGTCGTGCACGCGCTCCCAGCGGATTTGCGCAAGGGGCTTCTGGCTAACCCGGCGGCTCTCGCGGCCTGGCGGGACATCACGCCGCTAGCGCGGAACGAGTTCATTTGTTGGGTGGAAGACGCCAAGCAAGTCAAGACGCGCGAGCGACGCATCCGACGCACGCAAGAAGAGCTGGAAGAAGGCCAGCGTCGCCCCTGCTGTTGGCCCGGTTGCAGCCACCGCGAACGCAACGGCAAGTGAGGGTTGGCGTTCTTGCTCGATCTGCCGAAACCGGCCTCACTCACTCGTGTTGCGGAGTGCAAACACGCCACAGATTGGGCTCCGCGGCACGCGAGGCATTCCTGGTCACCGTCAACTTTTCCAGCTTTTTCTGCGAAGACGGCGCTTGGCGCGGTCATTGCAGCTGGCGCTGTCATGAGCATCATCGCATTTGCACTGTTTGGTCTGATCGTTGGTTTCATCGCGCGCGCCCTGCTGCCTGGCAGGCAGAAGATGGGCGTGATTGCCACTATGCTTCTGGGCATGGCTGGCTCTTTCATGGGCGGCTTCTTGGTGAGTCTGGTGACAGACAACAAAGTGATGGATCTGAATACTGCGGGCATCATCGGCAGTATCGTCGGGGCAATCGTTGTGTTGCTGGTGGCAGGTGGCCTGTTCAGCTCCCGCGCGAACGCGTGAACGTTTGACACGGCCGGACCTGATGAATCGGCAGTGCAACCGCTATGGTCCGGATAAGCGACACTTTGGTGATTCTGCGATGAATCACGTGAGGCGTTTTGCCTCACATGCGAATCACAGAACAGCGCCTCGTTTCTCGGATACAGTCGCCGCCGTGCGTTGAAGAATGCACCGTGCGTCGCGAGGCACACGTCACTCAACTAGGGATTCATTCAATGATCAAAATCACCACCGTCGCTGTCTGTGCCATCGCTTCTTTGCTCGCTGGCTGCGCGTCCAATACGCCGCCCGCCGAAGAGCCCCAAGCGGCCGTAGCCGAGGAGCGGGCTGAAGACGCCGCCGACGCGACCAAAGAGAACACGGAGCGTGCAGAGAACGCGGCAGACTCTGCTGAGTCGAGTGCTTCTGAATCCAACGACAGCGCGGTGAAGGCCGAAGCTGCCGCTGACGCCTCGAAGAAGTGACCCGCTCGGGGATCGGGGATCAATCCAAGGCTGACAGTTGCGCGCAGGCAAAGCGCGACCGCGGCAAGTCGCATTGGTTTTCCCCGTTCCTTGGCCGCCCGTACCGGTGAGATGACGGGGTACCCCGCATCAGCCGCCGGCGAATCACCACCTAGATGGGCACTCACGAGCTAGTGCTTTGAACCAAACCAACTTCGATTCGAAACTAGCATAGGCCCGGTTCAGCCCACTTGGATTCGGCAAGACGAACACGCGCGCCGAATCTAGCGGTTCCTGCTTGAGGCCCGGTCCACGACTCGGCGCCCCCGGGAACACGGCCCGAAAGATGGAGAGACCGACGAGCGCCACCAACTGGGGGCGGACTCGCTTCACCCGGCCGAGCAACCGGCGTCGGCCCTGGGCCAGTTCCTCACGCGTCAACTCCGCTGCCGTGCGCGTCGGTCGGTCGCACAGGTTGACGAGGCCCAGATCGAACTCCGCCAGGCGCCGCTCTTCTTCGGGCGCGAGCAAAATCGGGGTCAGCTCCGCCGCGTGCAGAAGCCGCCAGAATGGGTTCCCGGGTCCGGCGAAATTGTGGCCGCGCGCGGCCGAACCGAGGCCCGGATTGATGCCCACGAACAGGATACGGGCGAGCGGCGGCAGGACGACTGGTAGGCTGCGACCCGTGCTACGTTTCATGGTGACGGCCTGGATACCGACATGACAATCCCGCGACAACAGGTGCTGCTGAGGCTGGCTGACGGTACGGACGTCGGCATTTGGGAGATCGACAAGGCCGGACTGACTCGGGATTTGAACCCGGCTATGTGCGCGCTCTTGGAGGTCAGCTCGGCCGTCGAGCTTGAAGGCCTCAGCTTTCACGGATTCTTTCCGGCCGAGTCGCTGGAGACAATGAAGCGCGAGCACGCCAAGCGCCAGACAGGGACGCGCTCCACTTACGAAGTAGAACTGTGTGGCCGTCAGGGCACTCGGCGAGTAGTCATGATCTCGGGCGTGCCACTGGTCGATGACGACGGCCAGCTCGATGGACTCATCGGCACCTTTGTGGACGTGACGAGGCGCGCAGCATTGACACGTGAGCTGGCGACCAGCGAAGCGCGCTACCGAACGTTCATTACTGAGGCGTCCGACGCCATCCTCGTTGGCAAGCCAGACGCGAGCGGCTACGTGGCCGCCAATCCGAGCGCCTGCAGGCTGCTGGGCTACTCGGAAGAAGAACTCTTTGACATGCCGCCCGAGCGCCTCGTGGATCCTGCCCATCTCGCGAGCGTGCCGGTCGCGTTTGAAGCTATGGCACGCGGCGACTCCGTCCTACGGCGGCGCGAGTTGCGTACCAAAGACGGGCGGACCATCCACGTCGAATCGAACAGCAAGCAGCTCCCGGACGGGACGTATCTGAGCATTGTCCGCGACATTAGCGCCCAGATCCAGATGGAGCAGGAGCGCTCAAAGCTGGAAGAGCGCTTGCGCCAGAAGCAGCGTATCGAGTCTCTGGGCCAGCTCGCCAGCGGCGTAGCTCACGACTTCAACAATCTTCTCTTAGTGATCATGCATGGCTTGGAAGAGTCGGCTGATGCCGAGTTGGTCGCGTTGGCCCAATTGGCCGCAGAGCGCGCGGCAGGTCTGACGCGCCAATTGTTGAGCTTTTCGCGGCAGGAACCGCAGAGGCTCGCCCCGCTCGAACTCAACGAGTTGATCGACTCGACCCACGGTATGCTGCGCTCGCTTGGCGGTGACGCGCTCGAAATCACGGTCAAGCTCGAACGCTCGGCGCCGCTTGAACTCTTGGGTGACTCGGCGCAGCTGAGCCAAATTCTGATTAATTTGGTGCTCAATGCCCGCGACGCCATGAACGGAAGTGGCAAAGTGACGGTTCGCAGCGGACGCCTCGAGCTCACCGCACCGCGCGTCGTCAACAGTGGGGCTTTGGGAGAGGGCCGCTGGGTGTGGCTAGCGGTCGACGACACGGGCCACGGCATGTCGGAGGCGACTATCGAGCACGTTTTCGATCCGTTCTTCACCACCAAGCCTGTCGGTCAGGGCACCGGTCTTGGGTTGGCCAGCGCCTATGGCGTCGTCTTGCAGCATCGCGGAGCGATTGAGGTCGAGTCCCAACAAGGCGCGGGCAGCACCTTCACCATTTACCTCCCGGAGCTGAGTCCGGGTCGTGCGCGGGGTTGACGCGGGCACCTGAACCCCGCTGTTGCTGGCTGAACGGCCGTCTTGACGAATGGTGCCAATGACAGGGTGAACCCGGTGGGGGCCCCTCCGCCCCACCGCCCCGATCTCGGCTACTTGACCCAAACTTTAAAGTCGTCGAACTGAACGTGGTCGTCGTTGGGCGAGTGGAATCGGGTGTCTGACTCGCTGCCTCCTCGATACGTGTGAAAAAGAACGTCGTTGATGCTCACGTCATTTTTGCCGCTGAGGCGATACAGCACGTTGGTCAGCTGCAGGGTGCGTTTTCCATCGACGAACATTTCGAGAACCCCATTGCGCTGACCGGGCGTGTTGAGGACGATGTGCTGACGCACCCTGTACCAAGTGTTGGCGCGCGCCCCAGTCAGGAAGGTGTAGTCCACGCCGCAACTACTCGTTCGGTCAGGGAAGTACGTGTACACCACCAGATCGCCCCGCCTGCGCCACATGAGTCGGGCCGAAAAGCCGTTCTCGATATTGTTGCGGTCCGTGGTGCAGCCCACGGGGATCCCCGTTTCTCGCGATGAGCCT
>JBBQHO010000094.1:0-14061 GCA_038324055.1 Polyangiales bacterium
GGTGAAGCGCCATCTCGCCATCCAGGAACTTGACCGCCGCCGAGCGTCCCAACGCCGGATGTCGCGCGACGAACACTTGACCCATCCCGCCCTGGGCGAGCGCGCTCTCGATCACGTAGTTGCCGACACTGAGACCGATCACGTCCACCGAGAGCCCCCTGGACTCGAACGGCAGCCGGGCCCGAATGTTCAGGGGTTCGGACGAACGAGCCTAAAAATAGCCACGTTGGCGTGCGGACGGGTGAGCTCGGCCCCCAGCAGTTCGGCGATCCAGCGAAAGGTTTCGGGCCGGTAGAAGCAGACATGGGTCGGGTCGCGGGCGTAGGCCCACGTAGCCAAGTCGCGCTCAGGCATCAGGACTTCGGTCATCACGGCCAAAACGCCCCCAGGAACCAGCAAGCGACCGAGCAGCTCGAATTCCTCACGTGGCGTGAAGAAGTGCTCGGCCGTCTCGGTGCAGGTGATGAAATCGTAGCTCTGTTGGAGCGCCGCCGCGTCGGGCGAAAAAAACGGATCATAGATGCGCATGCGCATCCCGGCTTCTTCGAGCATCAAGGAAAGAGTTGGCCCCGGACCCGAGCCGTAGTCGAGACCGTTTTGTCTCGGCTCCAACACCTCGAGCAGCGGCGCGGCAAGTCGGTTCAAGAATCGCCGGTACCCAGGATCTTCGGGTCGGTTTTGGTGCAACTCGTACTCGGCGCGCTCCCGTACGGTATCCACGCGATCGGCCGGATGCAGATGAACCAGGCCGCATTTCTTGCAGCCAAAGTAGCGCTTGGCGCGAACTTCGGCGAAAGCCGAACTTGCGCCGCGCTGGTAGCAGAGCGGACACGGGTGCTCGAAGGACGCCAACCTCTCAACCCTAGTCCCCTGGGAACGACTCCGCTGTAGCTATCGCGCCCAGCTGTCCGGGAACGTCGAAAACGGCCATCACTGGGCGCATTTGTCGCGCGGCTCACGACCCAGCAGTCAGCTACAGTCAAATCATGCGTCGCTTCTTGCTTGCTGCTTCTTCACCCGTAGCCCTACCCGCGCTGCTCGCCCTAGGCTTACTGGGCGGCGCGCTGTTCTCGGGTTGCTCGGGCTCCTCCGACACGAACGACGACGCCATGAGCGGCGGAGCAACGGCTTGGGGCGGTGGCCTGGGCAGTGGCGGTTCGGCGAGCGGAGGAACTCCCGGTAGCGGCGGAATGGCTCCCGCAGGGGGCGGGACAGCGAGCGGCGGCAGCGACGCGAACTATCCCCCGTTCGAATCCTGCTCCACACCTTCGGTCGATCGCTTGCAAAAATGGTGGGGCACGGCCGAAGGCCCGACTGTCCCGGGAGACGGCCAAAGCCTGCTCGTCGCCGAAGGCGACACTTACGTAGCGAAGGTCGAGTTCGCGTCTGCGCCCAGTTGGCACGTGGCGCCTATTTGGATCGCCAACGAGTTCGCTGGCGTCGACGTGTCGAGCGCGACCGAGCTGCGCATCGAGTACAGCGCGACCAGCGATCTCTGGGTCCAGCTCCGCCCCGAGGCGACCTACAGCGGCGGCGAGAAATGGCATCACCTACTCCCCGCGACCGCCGGCGAGTTTTCGGTCCTGACAATCCCGCTGGACGCTGCCAGCTGGGTCACCAAGTTCGGCCAGCCTCCTGGTTCGGTCGCCGATGCCCTGACCGATCTCTGCGGTCTGGTGCTCGTCGGCAACACCAACAACCTCGTCGTCGTCCGCAGTTTGCGCATTGCGGGCTACACCCCGGCGTGCTTGTGAGAGGGGGCCCTCCGGGGCGCTCCTTCTCATGCAAGCTTCCGATCCCATCCAAGAGTTGTTTGGCCTGAGTGCGCGCGATCTGGTCGAACGCGGACGCTTCGAAATTCGTGATGGCGAGCTCGAGCGCCTGCCCGCTTTTCTGCGCGCGCCGTGCCTGGGCGATCTCGAGGTCTTGAGCCGTGATTACCGTGGACCGCTCGAAGTCGCTCACGGTGACCGCGTACGCGGTCTGCAAACCCCGATCACAGGCGTTCCGCCGCGCGCCTTGCTTGAGCTCGGACTGACCGTTTACTTCAAAGATGCCCTCTCGATTTTGCCTGAGGCCCGCAGCTATCTGCATTCGATCGAACAGGCGCTCGGATTGCCCAGCTGCGCCGGCATGGGTTTGTTCGCCAACGCGCGAGGCAGCGGCCTCCCCATCCACCACGACGCTTCTGATCAGTGGCTGATCCACCTGCTCGGCCACAAGCGCTTCCGGGCCGCGCCCAACCGCGTGCGTTGGCCCGCGCTACCCCACGCGCCGCATGCCCTGCTAGCGACCGAGTTCGCCTCGGTCTACGGCGATGGCCTGCCACCCGAAGCGCCCGCACTCGACGCGCTCTCGCAGGACTTCCAGCTTCGCCCTGGCTCTGTGGTGTTCATCCCAGCTGGTCTCTGGCACGCGACCGAAGCGCTCGATGGCCCTTGTCTCTCGCTCTCGATAGCGCTGCGCGCCCCCACAGCGCTGCCGCTGCTCTTGAATTTCTTGCGTCACTCGTTGATGCAGTCGGAAGATTGGCGCAGGCCAATCTACGGCCTTTTCTCGGCGGAGCACGGCGCAGCGGAAGCGGAGCATTCACGAATCTCAGCGCTGCTGGACGCGCTGCGAGCACAGCTCGACCAGCTGTGCAGCCGCGATCTTCGGGGCGCATGGGCAGGGAAGCTCGCCTTCGAAGGCAAAGGCTACGATCCGCTCTCCTACGACGCGACCTCCCGTTTTCTGCGAACGCCGCTGGCCCAGGTTTCGATTCTGCCCATTGTCGGAACCGACCAGATTACCTGCGAAGTGCGAACGAGCCCCAGCAACGAGCCCCCCCAACGCGGTGAACTGCGCTTCAACGCCCACGCTCGAGGACTGGTGCAGTGGATCGCGGCTTCAGAGCACGCGTTCAGCGCGCTAGACTTGGCCGAGCGGTTCGAGGGCTACGGGGCGGACGAACTCGTTAGTTTTCTCATCGATTTAGCAGCAGCGGGCGCAATCCGACCCCTGCTGGCGCCGCCCCTGAAAGGCGCGTAGATTTCACGCAACTACATGCGCTACGGGCGATCCCATGCTGGGGTGCCAGGTGCACGGGCCAGCTGCTTTCACTTGGAATATGAAATGAAAAAGACCTCTCTCACCATCGGTTGTGTGCTCCTGACCGGCATCAGTCTGGCGCCATTGGCGTGCAGCATGGGCGACTCAGGTGATAATCTGGGCGGTGACGGCGACGACATCGCCACCGGGGGGAGCGTCGGCACGGGTGGAAGCTGGACCATGGGAACCGGTGGAGCGCCGGGAACTGGTGGGAGTTGCTACGGAGGCTCGGCTGGCGAAGGTGGCAGCGCCGGTGGCTGCTGACGGGTGCGAACCTGAGGGGCTTGGCTTGAAAGCCCGCAGCGAGCACCCGTGCCAACAAAATCCATGCGGTAGGTAGCACGACCTCCTCAACCAGGTCGATTTTCGCCTGTGGGCCCGCAGCAAGCCAGAGAAGTGGGTGGGTCGAGTGGGACTCGAACCCACGACCTACGGATTAAAAGTCCGCAGCTCTACCGACTGAGCTATCGACCCGAAGGGCCACGCTTCTAGCTGGACCCGAGCGCGTGTGCAACGCACCCGGGCCCTCGAAAAATCCAAAAGAGCGCAAAAACCTAGCTGCTCGGTCGGAGCGTCGTCAGGGCCAGGTCGCACTGACGCTGCAGCTCGGCCTCGCGCTCCTTACCGATGGCCGCGCCGATGCTGAACAGGGCAAAACTGACGTAGTCCGACAGTAGCTTGCGCAGCGTTTGCTCGACGTCGCCGCTTTGGTCGACCAGCTCGGCATTTTGAGCCACGCGATCGGCGTCGAAGCGGCCCAGCTCGTCGGGGCCGGCGCCGCGAAATAGCATGTCGTAGAAGATGCCCGCGCCCACGCTGTAGGCCTCCAGGCTTTGCTTGAGGTCGCCAGCCAGGCCGGCTTCGGCTGCGCACTTGAAGGCCGCTGCAAGTACGTCGTTGGCGGCCGAGGCCACGCCCGATGGGCCGCCACTCATGCGCGGGGGATGGATGGCGACGTGCTTGGACTGCACGAGGCCGTAGAGCTTTTTGATTGTCTCGAACTCGCCAAGACCAGTTTTGCGGCCCAGCTCGCGGATGTTCGTGGCGCCGTCGATCAGTTCGAAGAGCGCCAGGTAGCTCTCGCTGGGCGATTCGTGGTGCTGGAGCTTCTGGGGCACGTGCTCAGCGCTCGGGATTTTCTCCTCGAAATACTTCATTTCGTCCAGACGGGTCACGCCATCCATCAACAGGCTGTTGATGCTGACGGCCTGGCGCGTCGCCAGTTCGGCTTCGTCGAAGCCGTCCAGGAAGAAGAACGTGCCGTCTCCGACATGCATCGCGCCGACGACCACTTCGTTGATCTGCTGGCGGAAGGCTTGGAAAAGCCGCTCGCGCGGGACGAGGTTGCGTTCGAGTGCCACCTCGCCAAAGCGCCGACCCGCTGCCACTTCTGCTTCGACGACGGCCAGATCGGCGTCGCTCACATGTCCATAACGGTACATGACTTGGCCCAGGCGTTCGTGCGGATCATTCGACTTGGCGCCAAGCACGTTGCCTTGATCGATGAAGACACGCCGCAGCACGTTGCCGCTGTGGATTGTCAGCACGCCACGCCAGCCCGTCTGAGCCAAGAGCGCAAAAATGTCGCAGATGGTCCCGGGCGCCGCGATCTCTCCGGCCAGACGGACGAGCGCGCCATCTCCCAGATCGACCTTGCCGTCCTCCCCTGTAAAACGCATGAGCACCACGTGCTCGGGCGAAGGAAGGAGCCGAAAAGCCCCTTCATGTTGGCGCATGCGCTGGCCCGCCACCGCACCAATGGGGTGCGCGACCCCTTGGTTGTCGATGCGGATCAGCTCGTCACGGGGGCTCGTCATCCAGGTGGTACGTTACCAAAAGCCCACGAGAGAGGCGAAGTCCTCGTCGTTTACAGAAGTTCGGCGACGCTCGTGCCAAAAATGCGCTCCAGATCCCCCAGGACTCTGTCCGTGGGGCGTACCCGATCGGGCAGAGCCAGGACCGCCTGCGCCCCCCCGGAGAGCTCCAGCACCAGGTCGACCGGACAATCGCCAGGTGATGCTTGGAGGGTACGGCGGAGAGCTTCGAGCTGCTTTTGCGCCGTTGTCTCGAGCGGCACCGTGATGTTGACTCGGGAGGTGGCGGCCAACACCGCCTCCGCGAGTGGTTCGACCAGGTCGACGAACAGCGTCGGCTCCCGCTCTTCGTCCGGTTCTTCGCTCATCGGAAAGCTGACCTTGCCGCGCACCAACACTGGCTCGCCACCGCTCAGCAGGTGGGCGTACGTGTCGATACGGTCGCCGCGCAGCTTGGCTTTGACGCGGCCGGTCATGTCTTCGATGTCGAAGAAGGCGGCCTTGCCGGCCGAGCCCTTCTTGAACAGGCGCTCTTGGTAGTTTTCGACCATCCCGGCGACCGACTGCACGGTCCAGCCCTCCACGTCCTTGAGCTCAACCGTAGGCAGAGCCCCGACGCGCTGCAGCTTGTTGCCGTAGCGCGCGAGGGGGTGGCCTGACACATAGCAGCCCAGCGCGGCCTTTTCTCGTCGCAATAGCTCCAGCCGATCCCACGATTCGACCTCGGGGTACTCTTCGCCCGGCCCTTGTGATTTGCCCTGGGAGGCCGAGTTTTGATCGAACAAGCCGAACAGGGTCGATTGCCCGACCTCCCGATCGCGCGTCGCCGAGCGCGCCCGCTCGAGCGCTCGATCGACTGCCGCCAGCGCGCGCGCGCGGTGGATGCCCAGCGGCTCCAGCACGCTGTCGAACGCCCCACATTGCACCAGCGCTTCGAGCACCGCCTTGTTCAAACGCTTGCCGTCGACGCGCGACGCAAAGTCGAACAGGTCGCGAAACGGCCCCCCGTCGCGGCGCACGTCGAACACGCTGGCCAAAGCGGCGCCGCCGACGCCGCGGATCGCACCCAGACCGAAGCGGATGCGGGGGCCAAAGCCGTCTTTCAGCTTGCCCGTGCCCTTGGTCGGGCCGCGGCCTTCGGGGTACTCGTAGACGACGGTGAAGTCGGTCTCGCTGGCGTTGATGTCGGGCGGCAGCACGCTGACGCCCCAGGTGCGCGCTTCGGCGATCGTGCGCACGACCTTGTCTATCTTTTCTTTGTCGGTGGTCAGCGCCGCCGCGAAGAATTCGGTTGGAAAATGCGCCTTGAGGTAGGCGGTCTGGTACGTGATGAGCGCGTACGCTGCCGAGTGGCTCTTGTTGAAGCCGTAGGAAGCAAAACCTTCGATCTCGTTGAAGATGCTCTCGGCCTGGCTCGCAGCAACGCCGTTTTTCTCGGCGCCTTCGACGAACATGGCCTTCTGCTTGAGCATCTCTTCGGCCTTCTTCTTGCCCATTGCGCGACGCAGCAAGTCGGCGCCGCCGAGCGAAAAGCCAGAGAGCTTCTGGGCGATTTGCATCACCTGCTCTTGATAGACGGGTACGCCGTAGGTAGGCGCCAGCACCTCGTCGATCAACGGATGCAATTTGCGGGTCTCTTTGCGACCGTGCTTGGTGGCCACGAAGTCTTCGACCATGCCAGTGCCCAATGGGCCCGGCCGGTAGAGCGCCACGACGGCCACGACGTCTTCGAAGCAGTCGGGCTTGAGCTGACGGAGCAGTTGCTGCATGCCGCTCGATTCGAGCTGAAAGACACCGGTCGTTTCACCACTCGAAATGAGTTGGTAGGTGGGCCGATCGTCGAGCGGCAGATCGCCGACGCGCAGCGGCATGTTCTTGCGATCGGGCCGGGCGTTGACCAGACGCTCGGCCACGTCGATGACCGTGAGCGTTTTCAGGCCCAAGAAGTCGAACTTGACCAAACCGGCGTCTTCGACGTCGTTCTTGTCGTACTGCGTGACAAGCGACGAATCGCTCAAGAAAACCGGTACATGGTCCGAGAGCGGACCCTCGCTGATCACCACTCCGGCCGCGTGCATGCCCGCATGGCGCGTTAAGTTTTCGAGCCTCTGACTCTGATCGACCAACTCCGCCATTCGCGGGTCGGTATCGACCAAGTTCTTCAGCTTGGGCTCCATGGTGAGAGCCTCGGCGATGGTCGCCGTCTTGCCCTGCCCCAAATCCGGCACCAACGAAGCGATACGCTGAGCGTCGGGTGCCGGAATGCCCATGGCGCGCGCCACGTCCTTGAGCACGCTGCGCGCCTTGAGGTTTTGGAAGGTCGCGATCTGACCGACGCTGGAAGCGCCGTACTTTTGTGACACGTACTCGATCACCTCCTCGCGACGCGACATGCAAAAGTCGATATCGAAGTCCGGCATGCTGACGCGTTCGGGGTTCAAGAAGCGCTCGAACAGCAGATCGTAAGGCAACGGATCGATGTCGGTGATGCCCAAGCTGTAGGCGACCAAGCTACCGGCACCCGAACCGCGGCCGGGACCCACGGGAATGCCGCGAGCCTTAGCCTCTCGGATGAAGTCCCAAACGATCAAGAAGTAACCGGGGTACTGCATCCCAGTGATGACGCCGATTTCGATCTCGAGTCGCGCCTTGTAGGTCGCCTCGTCGAACTTCTGACCCAAGGCGCGCCAGTGCGCAAAACGCGACTCGAGTCCGCCTTCGCTCACCTTTCGAAAGTAGCTGTCGATGGTGTCGCCCGCAGGCACCGGGAAGCTCGGCAACATGGGCACGCCCAGGTTGAGCTTGAGGTCCGAGCACATCTCGGCGACGCGCAACGTGTTCTGCAGCGCATCGGGAAAATCCGGAAACGCCGCGGCCATCTCGGCCGGGCTTTTCAGGTACATCTCGCTCGACCCGTGGTGCGTTGGCAGCGCCTCTTCGTAGGTCCGCCCGCGGCGGACGCATTCAAGGTAAAGCTGCGCCGCGGCATCGTCTTGGTTCATGAAATGAACGCAATTGGTGGCGGCGAGCGGCAAATCGAGCTTCCTGGCCGAGTCGGCCAAGAGGCCGTTGAGGATCGGCTGCTCGATGAAGCCGTGGTTCTGCAGCTCGACGAACAGGTGGCCCGGTTCGAAGATGTCCTTGAGGCGCCCCAGAGCGCGTTCGCCGTGCTCGGGTCCAAACTCGAGAATTTGCTGGGAGACCAGTCCCCCCATACAGCCCGAGAGTGCCACGAGCCCGCGCGACTTCTGAGCGATGGCGTCGAGAGTCACGGCGGGTAGGTCTTGGCTGGCCGAATGCGTGTGACCCGCCGACACGAGCTGCACGAGGTTTTTGTAGCCCTGCTCGTTGGCCGCCAAGAGGACAAGGTGGTCCGCCTGTGCACCGGGTCCACGCACCACGTTCAGCTCGGCGCCCAAGATGGGCGTGATGCCCTCGGCTTTGCATTTTTTGTAGTGCTGGATGGCGCCGAACATGTTGTGCGCGTCGGTCATGGCGACCGCCGTCATGCCCAGTTCCTTGGCGCGCTGGGGGAGCGCGCCCAGCCGCACCGAGCTCGTCAGGAACGAGTACTGGGTGTGCACGTGCAGGTGAACGAACTCGGCAGCCACGAGAGGCGGCCTACCTGCCGGTGGGGCCCCTGGCAAAGGCGGACCGCAGCGAGCCTTGCCCCCATTGGAAATCGAAATGCGCAGCTACGACCGAATCGGGGCTCGGCCCTGGCTTGGGGTGACGGCTCTTGCGGTTGAGGCTAACCCGCCCTGATGCAGAGCTTCTTGGGCCGAGCTCCGTGGCTCCTCGCGCTCACGGGCGCGTGCAGCGCGAATCAGCCACCAGCCGCCGTCGCCAAGCCGGAGGCTCCGTGGACGGTGCCCGAGTCGGGGCCGAGTGCCTCGGAGCTCGAAAAGCTCGGCCACGACGGCTACCTCTGGGGCTATGCCATCGTCGAGAACTACAAGGCTATTTTTGCCTTCAACGTCAACACCCAGGGGCCCGAGTACAAGGGGCAGCTCAACCAAATCTTGAGCACGTCACGCCCAGTCACTCCCGCTGATCAGGCCGTCGTCACACCGAACTCGGATGTGCTCTACAGCTTTGCGACCTTGGATCTGCGCGCCGAACCGCAGGTGTTGACGGTCCCGGCCATCGAAAAAACGCGCTACTACTCGCTCCAGTTCGTCGACGGCTACACCCACGATTTTGCTTATGTCGGCACACGCGCGACCGGCAACAAGCCGGGTAAGTACTTGGTCGTCGGTCCACATTTCACAGGCGAACAACCAAGCGGCATCGACGCCGTGATTGAGGCTGAGACAGAGCTCGTGCTCGTCGTCTACCGCACCCAGATTTACGGCGAGAAGGAACTCGAGCGCGTCAAGAAGATCCAAAGTGGCTACTTGGTGACGCCGCTGCACGAGTTCCAACGAACGGCAGCGCCGTTGCCTTCGCCTCCCCTCGCCTTTCCCGCCTGGGAGGCGAACGCCGCCCGCGAACTCACGTTCTTCGAGCTGCTCGACTTCTTGCTCGACTTCATGCCCGGCCACGCCGACGACGAAGACATACGACGGCGGCTCTCGACCTTGGGCGTCGGCGCCCCCGGAAAGCTGGACGTGGGCGACTGGACCGACAAGCAACGCAGCGCGTTGTCGGCGGGCGCCAAGCGGGCGCAAACGGAACTCGCCGAGCTGACCTTCGACACGCGCTTCTTGGGCCCCGAGTACGAAGTGACGAGCGCCGACCTGTTCGGCACCCGTGCCTTTTTGGGCGGCGACCTGCGTCGCCGCAACGTCGGGGCCCAGCTGGGCATCTATGGCAATGCGCGCGAAGAAGTCATGTCATCGGTCTACAAGACGGACGACCAACGGCAGCGGCTCGATGGCGCTCAGAACAGCTACAGCCTTCGTTTTCAGCGGGGCGCGCTCCCGCCGGCGCGCGCTTTTTGGTCGCTCACCATCTACGACAGCGCGACCCAACTCTTGGTCAAAAGCCCCCTCCAGCGCTACGCGATCCAGTCGTCGATGTTGCCTGGCCTGAAGAAAGATGCCGATGGCGGCTTGACGCTCGACCTGTCGCAGGCGCCGCCAGCGCGAGGTCGGGAGGCCAACTGGTTGCCCGTGCCGGCTGGTCCTTTTTACGCGGTTTTGCGCCTGTACGTGCCCGAGCCTGGGGGCTGGGATGGGTCCTGGAAGCCGCCCGGTTTCATTCCGCTGACCCAAACGGAGCCGCTGGCCTCGGCACCCGCAGCGCCTGTCGGTCCGACCCCTCCCGCCGCAACGCCCACCCCAAGCCAACTCTGAACGCGACTGCGGGCTTTGGCGCGCCGCGCGCAAGTGCTAGGCCCGGCCCCCAGAAGCCATGTCGCACCATCCCACCGATTTTCAAGGTTCCGTCGTCGATGCCGTCCAACAAGCCATCGAAGGCAGCGTGCCCGATTCGAAAGCCGAAGTGACGGGCGGCGGCGGCCACTACAGCATCGTCGTCGAGTCACCGATCTTCGCCGGCAAGAGCATGCTGGAGAGCCAGCGTCTCGTGTACGCAGCCATCGCCCACCTGATGAAGGGCGATCAGGCTCCCGTTCACGCAGTCGACAGCCTCAAGACTCGCGTCCCCAGCTGAGCGGCTCGATGGCTTCGCGCGCGGTCAGATAGAGGCGCAAATCCAGCTCATAGCGGTGGTAGTCGGGCTCCATGTGCACGCACAGTTGGTAGAAGGCCTTGTCGTGATCCTTCTCTTTCAGGTGCGCAAGCTCGTGGACGACCACCATGCGCAAGAACTCGGGCGGCGTCGTCTTGAACAGGCTGGCGACGCGCAGTTCGTTCTTGGCCTTGATGCGTGAGCCCTGCACTCGCGACACGTACGAGTGCAGCCCCAGCGCGCCCTTGAGGCTGATCTTGTCGTCAAAACAAATCTTGCTGAGCGGAGCTGCGCGCCGCAGGTACTCGCTCTTGAGATTTTGCACGTACTCGTAGAGCGCGCGATCGTTGGTGACGGTGGGATCTGCAGGGTAGCGCGCCGCCAACAGTGGACCGAGTTCCCCACGTTCGAGGAGCCGCTGCGCTTCGTCGCGCAACGTCTCGGGATAGCCACTCAAGTAGGGGAGAGCGCGGGCGGTCATGATGAGCGTTCAGTGACCACACCCTGCCACAAGCACGGAGAACAGGCACATCTCCGCGCGAAAACCACGACCCTACGCGAAAACTTCTGCTTGCCTGCCTGCAAGAAAGCGGTGCGCTGGCTTTTCAGCGGATTACACTGTCTGCAAACGGTCCTTCGTGAGTCGAATATGAGCCAGCTGCGCGTCTTGTCTTGGAGTTTGGGTTTGATGGGTGTCCTCTCGGCGTGTGCCACGCCCATTGGCGGGGGCGGCCTGGGCGGCGAAAACGGCAACGGCAGCGGTGGGCTGACAGGCAGCTCGGGCGGGGCTACGGGTTCAGGTGGCGCTACGGGTTCGGGCGGCGGTTTGGTCGGCTCGGGTGGTGGTTTGATTGGAACGGGGGGCAGCTCGTCCACTGGCGGAGGCGCCTCGACGGGAGGGGCCGCTACGGGTGGTGCGAGTTCGACCGGCGGCAGTTCGACGGGTGGCTCGCCGTCTACAGGTGGCGCGGCGGGCACCGGCGGCGCGGCGTCCACCGGTGGCGCGGCGGGCACCGGCGGTAGTTCGGGCGGCTGCGACAATCTGGCGTTCAACACCAATTCGGCGCCTTTTGGCACCACAGGTGCCAAGTGCTTCACGCTCGCGGCAGGCGCCCAGTACGGCTGGCAAACTTCCAACGGTGCCGGTCGAACGGCCACCATCAACGGCGTCGCGCTTCCCCTGTCCGGAAGCGGCACTTTTCCAGCCGGAGCAGGCGCCCCACCTTACACGGTCGAGTTTTCAGCCGGCACCTACTCGTACGCCAGCTGGAGCTTCTACTGAGCACGGAGCAGACCCCCCGTCTTCAACTGCTGGTGAGGCCCGACGCTTGCGCCCGAGCCGCATCCTCGTGATAGGAGGGCGGACATGACACAGCTCAGTACGCGGCTGGTTGCGCTCTTCGGCATCGCAGTGGTCGGCAGCGGCTGTGATCGGAAGCCCGAGGATCTGGCCGAATGGTCGGCGCGCGATCACGATCACCAGAAGGAAGCCAAGTCCAACCAGTTCGATTCCACAGCGCCTCCCAAGCCCGGCATGCCGGCGCTGGAGAAGTACGGCATCAACCAGGTGACCTTGGCCGCTTGGAAGCAAAATTGTGTGCCTTGCCACGGACTCATAGGCGCCGGCGATGGTCCGCAAGGACCGATGACCCGCCCCACCGATCTGACGAGCCCCAAGTGGCAAAAGGTCGCGCTCGATAGCGAGATGGAGAACACCATCAAGAAGGGGCGCGGTCGTATGCCAGCGTTCGCCCAGCTGCCCGACGAAACCATCACCGGGCTCGTCCGCCTGATTCGGCTCATGAACCCCGAGCGCGAGCGAGACGCCCCGCCGCCCGCGGCTGCCTCAGCCCCTGCAGCTGCGCCCGGTCCGGCGGGGGAGACGCGACCATGAGCGACGAGGAACAGACGTTTCGGCATGCAGCCAGCTTCGCAGCGGCGCCGCCGGCAGGTGGACTGGGCTTGGGCATCCTCGAGTCCCAGTACGAGGAACTATTCGCGGAGGTACTCGAAGACGGCGTGATCACGCCTGAAGAGCGCAGCCGGCTCGCTCAGGCGGCCCGCAATCTCGGCCTCGATCCCGGCCGACTCGAGCGTCTGGAGGAAGCGATGACTGCGGCCTACGAGACGCACCATCGCGTTCGGATCGTCGATCAAACGCGCGCGCGGCTTCAAAGCCTGACGCCTTTGCTGGCCGCGGGCGCCGCCCCGGCTGCGGACAGTCCAGCGCTGGCCGAACTGTTGACCGAAAATAGTCAGCTCAAGCAGCGCGTCGCCGAGCTCGAAGCTGCGCTGGAGCGAGCCCAAACCAGCGTCAATCTGGAGGTCGATCTCGGCGATCTGGAGAGTCATGCCGCTGCCGGGAGCGATGACCCGCTGGACCTTTGGAAGCAGATCCGCCGCGATCCGTTGCACCCTGGGGCCTACCGAGCGCTGCGCGACTGCTATCAAGCGCGCGGCGAGCTCGATGGGGCATTTTGCGCCAGTCAGGCTTTGGTCGCGCTCGGCCAGGCATCGCCTGCGGACCTCGCGACGTGCGAGAAGCACCGCCGCGCCGGCCTCATTCAGCCTCGCACTTCCATCGACGCAGCTGCCTGGGACGATTGCTTGTTCCATCCAGAAGAAGATCGCGTGACGGGCGCCTTGTTCGCCGTGATCGCGCCCGCCGTGTTGATCGGTCGTGTCACCACTCTGCGTCGCGATGGCAAGCTGCACATGGCCGCTCCGGGCAAACGCCAGGATCCGTCGGTCAGTACGCTGATGGCCGTCCGCGCCGTGGGCTGGGGCGCAAGCCTGATCGGGCTGCCTTGCCCCGCCGTTTTCGTCGAAAAGGACCGCGATTTCGAGTACGCACACAACGCCGGCGTGCCTCCGAACACGCTGCTCGGGCAGCAAGCGCTCAGCGGGCGCACAGCCACTGAGTTGGCATTCTTGGTGGGCCGCCATCTGACTAGCTACCGGGGCGAGCACTTCGTGCGAACGCTCTTTCCCGGTACGGAGGATCTGGAAGATCTCTTCCTATCCGCGTTGCTGATCGCCAACCCAAGCTTGCCGATCGCGGGAACGCTCAAGGCGCGCATCGAACCGCTCGCGCGCGCCATCTCGCCGCTGCTCGAACCACCGCAGATCGACGCGCTTCGAGGTCACTACCTGCGTTTCGCAGAAGAGGGCGGTCGCACCAACCTGCAGCGTTGGAGTTCGGCCACAGACAAGACGGCCGCGCGCGTCGGGCTGTGCTTGAGCCAAGATTTGGTCAGCTGCCTTGGACTCGTCGCGCAGAAAGAGGGCGCCCACGGACCCATCGCCCTCGATCTCCTGGCCTATTCGACCAGCGATCGCTTCTTGGTGCTCCGGCGCCGTCTCGGCCTCGGCGTCCCAATGGAATGAAAACATCTACTTACGCGTCGCTTCCATGAGTGGACGGACCAGCAGCTTGAGCCCGAGCCGAGTTCTGGGTAACAAGTTTGCCTGCTCCAATTCCGTGTGCGAGTGTTACCTACGTTAGCGCACCTTGTAGCATCCT
>JBBQHO010000095.1:0-14059 GCA_038324055.1 Polyangiales bacterium
TGCCGTGCTGGCGGCCGCACGGCGTTCGATCGGTGTAGGTCTGCTGGCCACCGGCGCGGCCAGCGTAATCTTGCTCGGGCGTGACATCGGCTATGCGGACGTCGGCCTTTCGGGCTTCTTCTATGTGGACGACAATTTCACGGCCCAAAGCTATCTGTTCTTCCTGTTCAGCGTGCTGGCGCTCTGGGCCTACTCACGGCCCTTGAACGGCGCGAGCCTGCGCGCTTGGTGGAACCGCAAACCCGAACCGGCCGTCGTGCCGCACGAACCCGGCAAGCTGCCAACCGGCGTCGCCGGCGTCTGAACGAGTGCTCGAGGGTGTCTCAGCCCGTCGAGCCAAAGCCGCCCGAGCCGCGCTGTGTCGAACTGAGCGCCAAGCTCGAGACGACAGGAAAGTGCACGACGGGCCGCGGAATCAGCTGCGCGACGCGAGCCGGCAATTCGAGTTCACGCGCCGCTGGATCAATCTTGTACAGCGGCACGAAGATCTCGCCGCGGTAAGCGCGATCGATGATACCGACGCTGTTGGCCAGCATGTAGCCGCGCTTGACGATCGAGCTGCGGGCGACGACGTCGAAGTACCAACCGAACGGTGGCTCGACGATCACGCCCGTGCCGTAGAGCACGACGTTGCCCTGGCGCGACTTCTCGTAGAGCAATGTCAGATCGTAGCCCGAGTCGCTGACCCGCTCCTTGCGCGGCAATACCGCTTCGGCATGAACGAGCTGCACGACGATGCGCGGAGCGAGAACGGCGTCGCTCTTGAAGTGTGCGACGCGCGCCGACCAGGCCCAAAAACGCTCGAGATGTTTCGTGCGGAAAAGGGTGGACCCCGAGGCGATCGGCGCACGAAACGGCCGGGGACCCAGCGCGTCCTGCAGAGCGGCGTCCGGTTCGGGCGGGCGCACGACAGGCGGTTGCTTTCGCGGCGGCTCGAACTCGCCGTAGAGCTGACCGAGTAAATCGAGTGCCGCGGCTCCTCGCCAGACCAGCGACTGCTTCTTCGTTTTACTGGGGGGGGCGCCAGCCCACTCCAGCAGGCGATCGAGCAGGCGCGGGGCCGGACGCTTCCAGCGCAGCTCGAGCTGGTCATTCTTGGGCGAATTGATGCTGCCGGTCGAGTCGAACAAGCCGCGCAAGAACGCACTCGCTAGACGAGGCGGCAGCTCCGGAAAACGACAATCTGTCGAGCCCGGCGGGGCGCCCAGGTAGCTCGTCGCCAATGCTGCAAGCGGCGCTTCGATCCACACGGCTTCGCCTTCGACACGATAGGGCGTGGGAATGTCGGAGGCGCTCTTGGCGCCCAGCATGCTCAAGAGCGGTTGCCCATCACCACGCAATTCGATCGACAACGCGCCGTCTTTCACGCGACCGAGCGCGGCCACTACCCCGAGCGCGTAGGCGTGCTCGGGTAAGCTCATGTCTCCGAACAAGCGATCTCCGCTGGCCATGGAACCCTCGTTGTTGGTTTAGGAACTCGAGGCAGCGATGCGTTGCCGCTCGAAAATCTCGTCTGCCATGACGCGTAGCTTCTGGGCTTCGCGCTGGATGTCTGGATTGTTGATGTAACCGCCTGAGGCAGTGACATAGTTGGAAAAGGCCAGGTAGCTGCGAGCAACTTCGATTTCGTTGCCGATTTCCTTGGCAATGGCGATCGAGCGCATGAAATACTCGACGGCCTTGCCCTCGTACTGATCGCCCCAAGCGCCTGCGCCGGTCACCTCGCCGAGCGTGCGCAAGGCGATGGCTAGGTGCGCCTTGCTGCGCACTTGGCCGAACAGTTCGACCGCTGAGCGGATGTGATGGCGCGCTCGCTTCAAGTCGCCTCGCAGCAGGTAGCTCTTGGCGAGCCCGCGCTTGGCCTCGGCTAGCTGCAACTTGTCGCCGAGTTCTTCGCACAAGGCGACGGCCTGCTCGAGCGTCGCCACCGCCTCTTCGCCACGTCCAAGCCGCTGCTGCGTCTCGCCGATGTTGGTGAGGCACTCGGCGATGCGGGTGCGCTCGCCGATGTCGACCGACACTTGATGCGCTTCGCGAAAATAGTCGAGAGCACTCTCGAACTGATTTTGGTCGACGCTGAGTTCGCCCAACGTGTTCAGGCTCTCGGCTACGCCCACCGGATCGTTGATCTCTCGGCGGATCTGCAAGCTGGCTTCGAGTGCTTCCTTCGCGTTGTGCGGCCGGCCGTGGTCCATCCACACCAGACCGATGTTGTTCAAGCTGAGCGCGATCGAGCGTCGGTCGCCGAGTTCGCGTCTCATGTCGAGTGCCTTGCGCAGTTCTTTGAGTGCGTCGTCGTAGTCGCCGCGGACCCACAAGAGCTTGCCGATATCGTCCAGGCTCGCAGCCACGCCTCGGTCGTCGCCGGCGGCGGTGAACAGGCTGAGCGCCGCCTGCAAGTGGCGCGAGGCCTCCGACAAGAAGCCCGTCTCGCGGTAGAGTCGACCAATGCGATTGTGCGCAGCCCCGCCCTTGCCCAGCAGGTTCATCAAATAAGCGATGCCCAGCATCTGCCGAAAGGCTTCCAAGGCCTCGTCGGTCTTGCCAAGCAGCACCATGACGTCGCCGTGATTGTGGAGCGCATCGATGCGTCGGCGCGCGTCATCGTCACCCAGGAGTTCGAGTCCCTTGGCGTAGTACTCACTCGCCTTGCGCAGAGCATAGTTCTTGCGCGCGATGTCACCTGCGTCGAGGTAGGTGAACGCCGAACGGGTGAGCGATCCGGATTTCTCCAGATGCCCAGCCAACATGGCGACGTACTCTTCGCGCGAGCGGGCGGTGGTTTTCTGAGCCAGCCAGTCGGCAATGGTCTGGTGGTAGCGCCGCGTAGCCGCGGCCGAAGTCAGCGCAGAGATCTTCTCGCGCTCGAAGTTGTGCTTGAAGACATACTCTTGCTCGTCGGGAAAGACCGCGTCTTCGAGCTGAATCAGGTAGTCGCGCTCGACCAGCCGCTCGAGGATCTTGTTCAAGCGGGCGATGTCGGTGGTGTCGGGTCGCGACCACAGGTCCGGAGGCTCACGATCCATGCGTCCCAGGGCGACCAAGCCTCCCAGCCAGAAGACCGTTCCGAGCGCGGCTGCGTGCTCGAGCACCTTGCGCTCGGCCGACGCCAGAGCGGAGATGCGCAGGGCCACTGCGTCGTCGACGGTCATCGGCAAGCGCACGGTGCTCAAACGCTCGAGGTTGACCCGCCACTGTCCGACTCGCTCTTCTTCCAGCACGCCCGCGTCGAGGTAGCTGCGCACCATCTGCGCCAATTGGCCGGGGTTGCCGGAAGCCGCGCGCACGCCGGCATCGACCAGCGCGTCGGGCACCCCACCTTCGCAGCGTCGCAGCATGCGGCGAATCATTTCCGCAGCCGCTTCGTTGGTGAGCGGGTCCATCTCGAGCACCTCGTGACGTCCCTGCAGCCGACTCTCCCAGTCTTCGCGTTGGGCCAGAAGCTCTCGCCCGGCGGTAGCCAAGATCAGGATGGGCCCGTTCAGATTGGAGATCAGGGAACCAAGCAAATCGAGCGAATCGGCGTCGGCAAAGTGCAGATCGTCGAAGACGAGGACCACTGGACCATGGGCGGCATCGGCTTCGAGGAAGCGACGTACGATCGCGCGCCGCAACGCCTGCGCTTGGGCGGCATCGTCGGTAGCGGCTTGGGTGAGCGGACTCTCCGGAAATTGGAGATCCATGAGCTGACCCAAGAAGAACGAGACGTCTTCGACCTTGGCGTGACCGAGCACGCGCGCGACTTCTTCAGTCACCTTCTGAAGCGCGACGCTCGGCGGCATCTCGTCCGTGACGCCGAAACGGCTCCGCAAGAGGCGCGAGAACACGCCGTAGCTCAGGCCCTGACGTCGTGCGCGAGCGAAATACACGCGCGGGCCGCCCAGCACGACGGCCGTGAACCTGGCGAGGCACTCGCGCACCAACCGCGTCTTGCCGGCTCCAGGCGGCCCGATGACCGTGACGGCGTGACTTGCACCCGATTCGGCCACCCCCTGGTAGACGGCGCGCAAGCGCTCCAGCTTGTCGTCCCGCCCGATGAATGGGGCTGTCTCCTCGGCTGGCCGCAGCGGCGAGGTGTCTGTCTCACCCATGGAGGCCGAGTCTGGCGTCCATGGGGGGACGAGCACAAGGCGCGTTTTCTGATATCACGGCAAGAGGTCGCCGGGCCGCCCCACCCGGATCCTTGGGGCAACCCAGCTTCCCAGCCTGCCTGCGCCCTTTCGGGCGGGCTGGTTTCTGAGGTAGGAAGCCCGGCCCACCCGACGAGATCCGAGGTTTCAGCCTCCATTGCCCGAGACAAGTCCACTTGGCGTTCCCTTCGAAGACACCCGCGCAGGTCCACGAAAGCGAGAAAAAGTCCGTCGGCCGCGGCGTGTTCCAAAAGTGCACGAGCTGCGGCGCAGTCTTGACGGCCGAGGACATGCATCGTGACTGGCACGTTTGCTCCAGTTGCGGCTTCCACCACCCCATGGGGCCCGGTCAATGGCGCGAGCTATTGTTGGACGACGGTCAGCTCGAGCTGTGGGACGAGCACATTGCTCCCGCGGACCCGCTCCAATTCTTCGACGGCAAAAGTTACCAAGAGCGCATCCGGCTGGCTCAAGAGAAGACCTCGGGCAACGAAGGGATCGAGATCGGTCGCGGCCTGCTGGACGGCCGCGAAGTCGCCTATGGCCTGTTCATCTTCAAATTCATGGGCGGCAGCATGGGTTCGGTCGTCGGCGAGCGCATCACGCGCTTGTTCGAGCGCGCTACCCGCGAGCGGATGCCCGTCCTTTTACTCCACGCTTCGGGCGGCGCCCGCATGCAAGAGGGCATCCTGAGTCTGATGCAGATGGCAAAGACCGTGAGCGCTCTGCGCCGCTTTCGCGATGTCCAGCAGCCCTACATCAGCATTTGCTTGCACCCGACGACCGGCGGAGTGGCCGCCAGCACCGCGTTCTTGGGCGATGTGAACATGGTCGAGCCCGGCGCCCTCATCGGCTTCGCTGGACCGCGCGTAATCGAAGGCACAATCCGTCAGAAGCTCCCCGAAGGATTTCAGCGCTCCGAATTCCTGCTCGAGCACGGTATGGTCGACACCATCGTGCCTCGTGGCCAAATGAAACAGCAGCTCTCGAACATCCTCCGGCTTCTCACGAGCGGCGCTCGAGAGACCTTTTCCAGAGGGGCAGGCCCGCACCATGGCTGACTACCAGACGGCGCTCGGGCGGTTGTACGGTTTGGTGGGCCGCGGTCGACGCTTGGAGCTCGACGCTTTCGCAGCAGCCTGCGACAGGCTGGGCAACCCCGAGCGAGCTTTTCGTGCGGCGCACGTCGCGGGAACGAATGGTAAAGGCACCGTGGCCGCGTTCCTGAGCTCGATGCACAAGGCAGCGGGAAAGAAGGTGGGCCTTTACACCAGCCCGCACCTGGTGCGCTTTTCTGAACGTATCCGCATCGACGGGCAACCCCTGCCCGACGAGCAGCTCGGTGAGCTGCTGGTTCGGGTGATGGACGCGGCGCCCGACCTGACCTTCTTCGAGACCACGACTTTGGCGGCGTTCTTGGCCTTTGCAGAGGCTCAGGTCGAACGCGCCATCCTCGAGGTCGGACTGGGTGGTCGGCTGGACGCAACCAACGTCATCCCCTCGCCGGACATCGCCATCATCAGCCGAATCGCCTTCGATCACATGGAGGAACTCGGCGACACGCTGACCAAGATCGCCACCGAGAAGGCGGCCATCATCAAGCCCGGCTCCAAGGTCGTTGTTGGGCGACTGCATCCCGAGGCGATGAACGTCGTCAAAGATCGCGTAGCGGAGGTCGGCGCTCAGCTGATCCCGCTCGGCAGTCCGGAGCCGATTGCCGGCGCGCCCCTCGCCTACCCGCGTTTGTCGATGATTGGTAGCAACCTGGCCGTCGCTGTCACGGCAGCACGCACTCTGGGCCTTTCGCCCGAGGACATCGCGCGGGGTATCGAGACGCTGGATTGGCCGGGCCGCAACGAGCTACTGCATAGAAACCGCAAGGAACTGACCTTGCTCGACTGCGCGCACAATCCCGATGGCGCCGTCACACTCTCCCACTCGCTCGACCCGAGTTTGCTCGAGGTCGAGTCGCGACGAAACATCGCGCTGGTCTTCGGCACGGTCGTCGGCA
This sequence comes from Polyangiales bacterium, assembly GCA_038324055.1. Classification (GTDB taxonomy): domain Bacteria; phylum Myxococcota_A; class Polyangia; order Polyangiales; family Polyangiaceae; genus NIC37A-2. The sequence continues at coordinate 6,142 of JBBQHO010000095.1, forward strand.
AAAACTACAAGGCCATGCTCCAGCGGCTCGAGACTTCTGCAGCACACCGCATTTACGTGGCGCCACCGATCGAGAAGGCCGAAGACCCCCGCAAATACCTAGCGGTGCTACCGGGAGAAGTGGCACAAAGCGTCGAAGAAGCGTTGCGTCGAGCGAGAGAAATCGTCGGCAGTGACGGTGTCGTCGTCGTCACGGGCTCGATCTTCCTCGTCGGTGCCGCACGCGCCCTGCTGCTCGATCTCCCGCGCGACCCCGCCGTCGCTCTCTGAACCACCATGCCTACTTTCGACGTCGTTTCAAAAGTCGATCACGCCGAAGTGAAGAACGCCTTTGTCCAGGCCGAAAAAGAACTGGCCCAGCGCTTCGACTTCAAAGGCACGGACGCCAGCCTCGAGCTGGGCGACGACAGCGTCACGGTCAAGGCCAGCACCGACGAGCGTGTGCGCGCCGCCTACGACATTCTCGTTGGCAAGCTGACGCGTCGCAACGTCAGCCTCAAGCACTTCGAGACCGAGAAGACCGAAGCGAGTGGTCAGAGTTCGCGCAAGATGCGCGTGTCGATCAAAGAGGGCATTCCTTCGGACAAAGCCAAGAAGATCGTCAAGCTGATGAAAGAAGCGGGCCTCAAGGTCTCGGCATCGATCGTCGAGGACACCGTGCGCGTGTCGGGCAAGAAACGCGACGAGCTCCAGGAAGCCATCGCCTTCTTGCGTACAAAAGCCGACGAGCTCGAACTCTCGCTGCAGTACCAAAACTTTCGCGACTGATGGCATATCGAAAATTGTTTGGAACCGACGGGATTCGGGGCCGCGCCAACGTAGCTCCGATGACGCCCGAGCTGGCGCTGCGACTTGGCCGCGCCATCACGTTCGTGGCGCGCAAGCATGGTCGCAAGAGCCCCAAGATCCTGATCGGCAAGGACACACGCCTCTCGGGCTACATGCTCGAGCAAGCCATGGCCGCAGGCATCTGCGCCATGGGCGGACGTGTGCTGCTTTGCGGCCCGATTCCGACTCCGGCCGTGGCCAACCTGACGCACTCGATGCGCGCCGACGCAGGCGTGGTGATCAGCGCCAGCCACAATCCATTCGGCGACAACGGAATCAAGATCTTCGGTCACGACGGCTTCAAGCTGCCGGACGCAGAAGAGGCCGAAATCGAGCGTTTGCTCGAAGACGAATGCCTCGATCGCGGGCCAACCGGCGCGGCTATCGGCAATGCAGTTCGGCTCGATGACGCCGCGGGGCGTTACATCGTCTTCGCCAAAAACACGTTCCCCGGCGATCTCACGCTCGATGGCCTGAAAGTGGTCGTGGATGCGGCGCACGGCGCCGCCTACAAGGTCGCGCCCCGCGTGTTCGAGGAGTTGGGCGCTGACGTGATCACACTGGGCGTGCGTCCCAACGGCATCAACATCAACAAGAACTGCGGCGCTCTGCATCCCGAGCACGTCCAGAAAGAGGTCCTGCGCCACAAAGCGCATCTGGGCATCGCCCTGGACGGAGACGCGGATCGCTTGATCTTGATCGACGAACATGGAGCCATCGTCGACGGCGACGCGGTCATGGCTATCTGCGCTTCACGCATGATCCGTGACAAGCGTCTGGCCAAAAAAACATTGGTTGCCACAGTGATGAGCAACATGGGCCTCGAACACGCACTTGCGGCGGTCGGCGGCAAAGTACTGCGCACGGCGGTTGGTGATCGCTACGTCGTCGAGGCGATGCGCAAACACAAGCTCTCTCTCGGCGGCGAGCAATCGGGCCACCTGGTCTTCTTGGATCATGCAACCACCGGCGACGGAACGGTTGCGGCGCTCCAGGTGCTGGCCACCACCGCGCGCGAAGGCAAAACGGTGAGCGAACTGGCGACCATCATGCAGCGCGTGCCGCAGGTGCTCGAAAGCAAGACCATGAGCCGTCGTTTGCCACTCGACTCCATGCCGCAGCTCACCGCCCTGATCGTTCAGGTCGAAAAGAAGCTGGGCAAGAACGGCCGCGTGCTCGTGCGTTGGAGCGGAACCGAACCATTGCTCCGCTTCATGGCTGAAGGGCCCGACAAAAAGCAGCTCAAGAGCCTGATCGCGGATCTGCACCAAGCAGCCACGCGCGACTTGGCCTGAGCCTGCTCAGTCGTCGTCATTGTCGGGCGCCTGCTCGTCAAAGCTGAACTCGACCTGGCGCAGCCCGGGGAACGGCCGCGGTTTGCGTGTTTCGCGCTGATCGAGCAGCTCGGCCTCGTTCTCCATATCGGCCTCCATCACCTCGGGATTGTCCAGGGCGAACGCCAAGGAGTCGAAGACTTTGGCTGGAGAGAGCTGCGGGTAGCGCTTGAGGATCTTCTCCAGCGAAGTCCCACTCCGATAAAATGCCAACAAGCGCCTCACCGGGACGCGCGAACCGACGACGTACGGGCTTCCGCCCAGCACCTTCTTGTCGACCCGCACGTGGGGGTGAGGAACGAGGACGATTGGCAGCACGGGCACGGCAGCAGCGGAGCTCCACATCTTGATCCCTTTCCGTAAGCGGATAGCGATCAGACGGGAAAACTTTCTGCCAATTGGGGGGGCAAGTCTACGCAGCGCTCGGCCTGCCGGCGATCCTGGGCGATCGCCGCGCGGATCGACTCAGGGAGTCGGCTGGCGACCGAGCAGAACGTCCAATCGCGCCACCAAACCCGAAAGGTCGTAGCCATCGCCGCCTTTTCGTTCGACGTAACCCAAGACCTCGAGCTCCTTGAAGCAACGCAGCACGCTCGGCGCCCCCAGGTCCATGGCCTCACCGATGCGCGCCACGTCCGGGCGCGCGAGTGAATTCTCCGTCAGGTAGCGGAGCAAGTGCAGGAGCGCGACGAGTTCCGTGGAGCTCAGATTGAGGGCGTGCTGGTGGTCGAGGATCGCGTTGGGGATGCGTGAAAAGCCGGCACGCGCAACGTCCTGACTCCAAGTCTCTACGGTGTCCATCCCCCGATGAAGGCCCAAATTCGCGGGCTGAGTCAACTCCGGGCCCACAGGCCAGCCAGGTGCCAAGATGCCAGGTGTTGGACACCAATACAGCAACCGCAGGCGGCTACCTGATCTACGAATTCGTTTGGTCGGGCGAGCTGTTTTTCTTGGTCGCCGACACCCTGGGACGGGACTGGGCGGAGCTTTCGCTCGTGCCGGAAATACAGCTGCTGGAGCAGGTTCGGCAGGGGGCCGAGTTCTTTCCGGCGCTCGAGGTGGCGCAGGGGGCTTGGGAAACGGGACGCCCAGTGCACCTCGAGGGCGACACCCTTGCCCACTTCGACGACCTACCCGCGCCGCCCTGGGAGGCGGCGGCGCACTGGGATCGGATGCTCTTGGCGCGACGCGACGCCACGGTGCGTTGAAGGTTCCGCTCTGAGAACCCGATTGCACGTGAGCGAAGGCACTCAGAAGGCCGCCAGCAAACGCTCGGCAACCTGACGCGGCGTCACGCCGAACTCCTCTTGCAGCCTCTCCCAGGGAGCCGAAGCGCCAAAGCGATCGATGCCCAGGTTGATGCCGTCGAGACCGGTGATGGCCTTCCACGGCAATGTGACGCCCAACTCGAGACTGGCACGGCGCACGCCGGGCGGCAGAATCGCGGCCTGTTTGTCGGCGGATAGGCGCAAGAACGCGTCCACGCACGGCATCGACACGATGCGCAGGCGCTTGCCTTTGGCGCGCAATGTAACGGCTGCCTCGACGAGCACCGAGACCTCGCTACCGGTGCCGATCAGCACCAGATCGGGGTGGCTCTCGTCTTGCAAAACGTAAGCGCCGTCGAGAACGGAGCGTGGATCGAAGCCAGCCGGACGAGTGAGTTCTGGTACGGTGTGTCGCGTGAGCGAAAGCACCGTGGGACCCGTCGTACGCTCCATGGCGTAGGCCCAAGCGGCCGCCGTTTCGAGCGCATCGGCGGGTCGGAAGACGTCCAGGTTGGGCACCATACGCATGGTCCAGAGCTGCTCGACTGGCTGGTGTGTGGGGCCGTCTTCGCCCAAGAACACCGAATCGTGGCTGAACACGTAGATGACCTGCTGGTTCATGAGCCCCGCCAGGCGCATGGGCGGTCGCATGTAGTCGCCAAAAATCAGAAAGGTCGAACCGTAAGGCACGAACAGACCCGACAAGGCTAGGCCGTTCAACACCGAGCCCATGCCGTGCTCGCGCACACCGAAGTGCAGGTTGCGGCCTGCAAAGGCGCCCGTATTCACGTCGCCACCACCGTTGATGGTCGTCTTGACGCTGCCGGCCAAATCCGCCGAACCGCCGAGCAATGCGGGAACGAGCTTGGCGACTTCTTGCAGTACTCGGCCACCGTGGTTGCGCGTCGCGTCGTCTTTTTGGCTCAATGTGGCCAAGAGCTGCTCGTAGAGGTCACCCGGGATTTTGCGCGCGAGCACTGAATCGAGCTGCGCCCTGTCTGCGGCGGACAGCTGAGCGACGCGGGCCTGCCAGGCCTCGTAGGCCTGGAGATTCTTGGCTTCGACCGCCAAGAATGTCGCCCGCACGCCGTCGGGAACGAAAAAGGGCGGGTTGGACCAGGCGGCTGTCAGGCGCGTCGCTTCGGCCTCGGCTTTACCCAGCGGAGAGCCGTGCGACGACGATTTGCCTTCTTTGCCGGGCGAACCGAAGCCAATCTTGGTGCGGGCCACGATGATTGCCGGGCGATCAGCCTTCTTGGCTTGCTCGATGGCGGCGTGTACAGCATCGCGATTGTGGCCGTCGACGCGCTGTACCGCCCACCCGAGCCCCTCGAAGCGCAGCCCGACGTCCTCGCTGAAAGCGAGGTCGGTCTTGCCGTCGATGGTGATCTGATTGTCGTCGTAGACGACCACCAAGTTGTCGAGCTTGAGGTGGCCGGCAAGGCTGGCGGCTTCGTACGCGACGCCCTCCATCATGTCGCCGTCAGAGCAGATGACGAAAACGCGGTAGTCGAGCAGAGACGCGGCAGGGCCCGCGCGGGCCTGACCGAGTTTGGCGGCCAAGGCCAAACCAACGGCATTGCCGATGCCCTGACCGAGCGGACCAGTCGTCGTCTCAACGCCCGGTGTGTGACCGAATTCCGGGTGGCCAGGCGTCTTGCTGCCCCACTGACGAAAGGCTTTCAGATCGTCGAGCGATAGATCGTAGCCCGAAAGGTGCAGCAGCGAGTACAGCAGCATCGAGGCGTGACCGCAGGAAAGGATGAAACGGTCGCGCCCCGGCCAGCTCGGGTCCTTGGGATTGTGGACCAGCTGACGCGTGAAGATCTCGAGCGCGATCCCGGCCAGGCCCATCGGCGCCCCAGGATGGCCACTCTCCGCCTTCTCGACCGCGTCGATGGCGAGGAAGCGGACAGTGCGGACGGCCTCGTCGAAAGCGGCTGCGTCTAAGGGTGCAGAAGATACGGTCATGCGGCGGTCGGTGCTCGAACGTTGAAAGAAGGAAGGGCTGCGGGGCCGGCGGGCCTCGGCGCGGCGTGGTCTAGCACGCAGCTTGGAGGATGCGGAGGTCCTTTTTCCTCCATCCAAGACCCTAGTTTCGAGTAGCTTTCAGCTGCTCGATGGCCTGCCGGTGCTGCTCGAAAGTCCTGCTGAAGCGGTGCCCGCCCCTGCCATCGGCCACGAAATACAGTTCATCGCCCGGACTCGGTCGGAGTACGGCTTCGATGGCGCGATCGCCCGGGTTGGCGATGGGACCCGGCGGCAACCCCACGATGCGGTAGGTGTTGTACGGATTGGCCGTGTCTTTGAGCATGAGCGGACTGACGTTGCCGGGCGCTCTCGGGCAAGACGGCAGGCCGGGCATCGTGAGGCAACCGTACGCCGCAGTGGGGTCGCTCTGCAGGCGACCGCGCGTGGGTCCAGCGATGTCGGCGAGGCGATTGAGGAAGACGCGGGCAATGCGAGGTCGCTCTGCATCGACTGCCGTTTCTCGCTCCACCAGCGACGCCAGGGTGAGCAGGGCGACTTCGGTTAGCTTGGCTTTTTCCATCTCCGCGGCCCATTCGCCGAGCCGCTTGCGCCTTTGCCTGACCAGTTTGCCGAGCACACGTTCGGCCGGCACGTCTTTGACCAACTCGTAGGTCGCTGGAAACACGTAGCCTTCGGCGCTGTCTCCGAGGATGCCGAGCGGACCGAGTACGGCTGGGTCCTTTGCGGCACGCAAAAAGTCGGCGGCACTGCAAATCTCGAACTCCTCGAGCCGCGCGGCCACTTGGAAAAGAGTGAAGCCTTCTGGCACGACCACCACCGCCGTCATGCCAGGCACGAAATGCAGGGTCCTTTCTTCGAGCCGCTCGGGGCCGACACGCACCACCAGCACACCGAGTCCCGCTGCCAAGAGCCCCAGCAGAGCAACTGCTGCAAGCAGAACGCGACCTCGACCTCTGGCGCGAACTGGACGAGCGCGCCTCGATTTGTTCTTGGCTGGGGCCCTGGCCTTCTTCATCGGGAGCTTCGCCCGTCGAGCCACGCTTGCAGGAGCACGGCGGCCGATGCGCTGTCGATCTTTGCGCGCGAGCCGCGGGTGTCGAGTCCCGACTCGTGAAGGCGCGCCTGCGCCTGCACGGTGCTGAGGCGCTCGTCGACGAGTTCGATAGGCAGACGCGAAGCAGCATGCAACTCGGCCGCGAACTTGCGAGCGCGACGCGCCGACAGGCCCTCGCTACCGTCCATGTTGCGCGGCAATCCGACCAAGAAGCGACCGATGCCTTCTTTCTTGGCGAATGCGACCAGTAGTCGCAACGCGCGTCCCGGAGGGTTGGCGGCGACGAAGTCACGAGGGTGCGCGAGCAGGCCCAGTTCGTCGGCCACGGCTACGCCGATCCGTGCCCGACCATAGTCGAGCGCAGCTGCGCGCGGCGCGGTCTGGGCGTCCGGTCCCGGACCTCGCTGGGGGGGCGACGGGGGCAAGGGCTCGTTCACGTCCCGACGATCTACACCCAACCAGGTGAGAGTCGCGAGCGATAAAGCCCGTCATTGTGTGGCCTGGGCGTCGGGAAGCTCCACATTTCCGGGCCTTTACTTGACCCCAACCGCGCCTCTTTGCATAAGCCCCCGGGGCCTTTCGCCCTGTGCCCGGATCCGACTACCCATGAAGTACCGCGCCGTCAAAGGCATGAACGACATCCTGCCCGAAGAGGCGCGACGGTTTCAGCGCGTCGAGCGCATCTTCCGTGAGGTGGTGGAGAGCTACGGCTACCGCGAGCTGCGTACACCACTCGTCGAAGAGGCCGAGCTGTTTCACAAGTCCACGGGCGAGACCAGTGAGATCGTCCAGAAACAAATGTTCATGCTGGCGCGCGAGCGCGAGCAATTGGCTTTGCGCCCCGAAGGAACCCCGAGTGCAGCTCGCGTCTACATCGGTGAGACGATGCACGCCCGCGAGCCCGTGACCAAGTGGTTCTACATCGGGCCGATGTTCCGTGCCGAGCAGCCGCAGCGTGGCCGTTACCGCCAATTTCACCAGGCCGGTTGCGAGCTTTACGGCGATAGTGGCCCAATTGCAGACGCCGAGATGATCGACATGCTCTACCGACTGGCCACGCGGCTCGGTCTTTCGGGCCTCGAGGTCAGCGTCAATTCCCTGGGTGGTCCCGATGCGCGACGCCTCTACCACCAGCGCCTGGTCGAGTTCTTCACACCCCAACTGGAGAGCCTCAGCCCGCACGCGCAGGCGCGTCTCGGCGACAATCCGTTGCGCATCTTGGACTCCAAGGATCCGCGGGACATCCAGGCCTGCGTCGGCGCACCGGCGCTGCTCGAAATGCTGACGGACGACGATCGCAAGCACTGGGATGGGCTGCTTGCCGCCCTCACCGCCTTGGGCACCCCCTTCACCATCGACACCCGCTTGGTGCGTGGCCTCGACTACTATACGCGAACTTGCTTCGAGCTAACGGCCGACAGCGGCGAAATCGGCACGCAAAAC